>NZ_QXCO01000025.1:0-85920 GCF_003458115.1 Bacillus sp. ISO11
GAATTAAGGCAGCCTCTAGGGTATGAGCCCAGTACAATACCGGGCTCATACCCTAGAGGCTGCCTAATGAAACGACCTGTCTAACTTTCGGGGGTCACTTCATCTATTCCCTACACTTTTATATAAAATCAATATTATAAAGTAGGATTCAACAACTTCTTACAGAATTCTATATTTAATACGTATTGGACGGATTATTTTCAAGTTCCTCTATAAAAAAGGGAGGTCATACAATTGTGAAATTTGTACAAGAACAAAGATTAACTGTCAAGACAACTTTTTCAAAAGAATACAAGATTTTTATTTTGGGTTTACTCATTTCACGAATCGGGGATTCACTATATACTTTTGCACTGCCTTGGATTGCCTATCAATTAACTGGTTCAGCTGTAATTATGAGTTCTTTATTTGCTGTTAACGTATTGCCAATCGTTTTATTTGGCCCTTTAGTTGGTGTACTAGTTGATCGATATGATCGAAAAAAGTTACTTTTGATATCAGATATTACCAATATTATTTTAGTAAGTCTCGTACCAATTTTACATGCATTACATCTATTAGAAGTCTGGCATTTATACGTAATTACTTTTATCTTAGCAGTTATGTCCATGCTTTTTGATGTAACAACAGTTACAGTCATTCCACACATCGCAGGTGCATCATTAACGAAGGCTAATTCTTTATATCAAATGGTTAATCAATTGGCTAGTTTGTTTGGTCCAATCATAGCTGGGCTTTTCATATCTTTTATTGGCGGCTTTCAAGTACTTTGGATTAATGTTCTTTCATTTATTGCTACATTAATTGCTGTGATTATATTACCTTCTATGAAAAACTTAAATAAAAAGAATACTAATAAAAAAACATTGCAAAATGTACTAAATGATTTGCTTGATGGTTTTAAATGGCTCAAAAATGATCGGTTAAATATAGCTTTGTCACTTCAAGCTATGGTAGGTAACTTTGGAGCAAGTGCTGTTTTAGGTGTACTTATGTATTATTTATTATCGACATTAAATCTTACCTCCGCACAAAGTGGCTATAATTATACTTTAATAGGAATAGGTGGGCTTTTAGGAAGCTTAATTGCCGTTCCTTTAGAAAAGAAATTTCGACGTGGTGTACTTATTCCTTTACTCCTATTTTTAGGAGCGCTTGGGTTAACATTTGCTTTGTGGAGTACATATTGGCTTGCTCCCGGAATTGCTTTCGGAATCGCGATGACATGTAATATCACATGGAATACGATTGTTACATCAATTCGGCAGGAAACTGTTCCATCCAATTTGCAAGGGCGTGTTTTAGGTTTTTCTCGTGTACTTACACGATTATCTATGCCATTGGGGGCATTAGTAGGTGGAATTATTTCAGCCTACAATCCTGTATTTATATTTGCTTTAGCTGCTTTTACTAAAATAATTGAAGTCTTTATTGCCTTATATAGTCCGATACGAAAACTGTAAAGATGAAGATTTATATATTTTGAGATATTAATAAAATAAAAAAGGCATAAAACATGCCTTTTTTTATTACTTATTTGTTTATTGGATAACAAACTTCTGTAACCCACTTATTAGGATCCGATTCCATCGCTGGGCTCACATGATAAATATTAAACATTGGGCCTGCTAATTCGTAACCTTCTGTCTCAATCCATTTTGCCGCAGCTTCATTTACAGTTGTCATCTGTTCATAACTTCCATTAACTGTTATGGAAGCTACATGAGTTGATTCAATCTTTTTAAATGCAACGTCTTTTGTATTTTCGTGCTTACCAAGAATACTTAGCTGTATTTCTATATCTACATCATTTTCTTTGTATTCACTATCATGGAAAACCGCAATACTATAACTTGGATGGTCAATACTAATATTTCCTATTTGAATTTCTTGCATCAATATACTCCATAAATCACCTTCGCAATTATACGATGGGATAATCTTTCTAACACTAGCTACAGTTCTTTCTGGAATTTCTTTTATTGAAACATGATAATTCATCTCAACAACATCCTCTCTCATCATTTTCATTGAGTCTTCGAGGAGACGGAACTGTTTTTGGAGGTTATTCATGTCTTCTTTAACTTGAGCACTACGATTAAAAAATTTCTCTTTTATGGTATCTATATTATCGCATTCTATTATTTCTTTAATAGTAGCAATATTAAACCCCATAGCTTTTAACGTTTGAATTTGATTTACTTTTTTTAATTGGTCTGCTGAATAAAATCGATATCCACTCTGCTCATCGACTTTTACTGGTTGTAGTAATTCCACTTTATCGTAGTGTCTCAACATTCGTATACTAATGGAAGATAGTTTTGAAAAATCCCCTATTTTAAACATGATTTCCTCCTATAAGTTACATCTACTTTGAAGCTCAACTTTATCTTAAACAATGACATTGTGTGAGGGTCAACTGTTTATAACGTTTGAATTATATTTCTTTAATTATTTACCCTTATATACTCTTCTGTCTTATGCCTATAAAGATTGATAATAATCCGTTCACAGCTAATAAAATTACTATAATACTTGTAAGTAAACCTACATCTGCCGCAAATATTTTTATCGTACGCCATGGTGAGCTTGTACAATAAGTAAGAAGTGGGATGAAAATAATAGATAATAGTAGGAATAGAGCCCCTACGAATAACCAAGTTAATTTTTTTACAGTTTCCTTATGTTTATATTTTTTAATTAACATAATTGATGAAATGAAAAGCGCGAGTATAACTGTAGACATAACAATTTGTGTAAATGGTATGCTTTTATGGGGATCAACCGGTTCTTCTTCATTCAAAATATTAATAATCCCCTTTTTTAATACTGAAAGTGCTGGTTCTTCTAATACATGATTTTTATTTGTTAAAATCACACCACCCCAGCCACTTTTATTTAAAGTAAATATTTCTGTACGAGCATCGGGCGTTGATCCTGAATGCCAAATCATCGTTTCGCTTTCATTTATACTTGTTGTTCTTAATCCAAAACCATAGCTTTTTTCTGAATTTATGTTATAAAGTGGTGTAAGATAAAGGTCGATGTTTTCTTTCTTTAAAAATTGAGTATCTTCTTGTCGATTCAAAAACATAATAAATTGAATCATATCTTCCAAATTTGCGGTAATATAACCATACGGTGCCCCGGCATTATCATAGGATACTACACTTTTTCTTGGTATGCCAAACCATGACTGATAACCTGTTAAATAGCCTTTTTCATATGCAGTTTCTTTACTTGCTGCCGCACCATTCATATTTAATAGCTGAAAAACATGTTTTTCCATATATGAGGAATATGTATCATTTGTAATTTCCTCAATAAGTGCACCTAAAACAATATAATTCGCATTACTATATTGATATTTTTCTCCTGGTAGAGCAGTTAATTTTACATTTGAAAGTCTCATTACATTTTCTTTTAATGCTGTAGAACTTTTGGATTGCTTATCTGATATTAATAAGCCTTCATATGTGTTTATTCCGCTTGTATGAGTTAAAAGGTGTTGGATTGTTATAGATGAGGATATTTGAGAATCTTTTAGTTTAAACCAAGGAAGATGTTGTTGAACTGAATCCTCTAATTTTATCTTTTTGTCTTCTATTAATTTTACTATAGCTAAAGCTGTTAAAGATTTGCTTATTGAGCCGATTGCAAATGGTGTTTTACTAGTTATTTTTTTTTCAGATTCCCCAGTAATCCCCCACGTTTTAGTGAAGAATACATCTTTATTATGTACAATTGCAACAGCAGCCCCTGGAATATTCTGTTCCTTTATAAATTTTTCAATATACTTATCTAAAGTAGCTTTAATATCTTGCTGAGCATATGCTTTTGGATAAATGATACATAATACTATTACATTACAAAGAATATAGATTTGAAATAGTTTATAGATAGTTTTCTTCATTATACTTTAGATAGCTTTCTTTTTTTATAACTTACTAAGCTAATAAACACTACTACAGAGAGCATAAAGCTAATCATTATTAATAAAACGTTCCACCATTGATTCTCTGATATGCGATATAAAATATTATAATTAAATGTATTTTTGCTATTAGTTGAATTAAATGATTCAGTTAAAAATATTGAAAATGTAGTTTGCGAGATGAGGTAAGTAATAATTGCGATGAATATGCCACGTAAGATAAATGTGTTGAATTTTCCTTTTTCATTTTGAAGTTGTTTCATTTTAACTTGTAAATCAATTTCATTTATTTCTATAAAATCTTTAACAAATAATTGAGGGGTACCTAAATCATCTATACTGTCTTCACCATGTTCATGACACTCTTGAATATGTTCTAATATTTGTCTCTTAATATTTTCCCTTTCTTCTAAACTAATATCGTATTGCTTTAATTCCTTAAGTACGTCTCTTAAAAATTGCTTTTCTTTACCTATCAATTTATTCCTCATTTCAGAAGGTCTCCTTTCAAACCACTTTTTAATAATGTTTGAATGTCCAATTGCAATTCTAACCACTCATTAATTTTCTTCTCAAGACGTATTTTCCCATTTTCATTAATTTCATAATAAATCCTCACTTTACCACTGTCTGTTACCTCTTGATAAGTGTTAACCCACTCTTGATTTTTCAACTTAGTTAAAATAGGATAAATACTTCCTACTCCTTTCAATTTTAAATTGTTTATTTCAAGTTCTTTCATAATCTCATAACCATAACTTTTCTTTTTCGACAAAATAGATAATACACACATTTCTAAATGACCTTTAATTAAACTTGTTCTATCCATAGGATAAATTTAACAGAAATATATACTTCATTCAAGTATATATTTCTGTTAAATTTAAAAAATCAGACAATGAAAAATAGATTAATAAACAAAAACATATCACTTACGAACCATTTTAAACCTTAATTTTCGTTTTTATAATATAATAATTACATAATATATTAATCGTTTATCACTATTTGTTTTGTATCTCTCCTTCCATATTACTTCTTTTCTTATTGAAAAATATTGTATGGAGACATAAAAATACTAAAAGATCCAATTTCTTAATTTTGATATTAAGAAATTGGATCTTCTTTCATTACCTTGTATTAATCATACTGCGCTAATATATACATTATAAAGAATATATGTTTTATTAATTTATGTTAATAAAACATATATTAATAAAATTTACTGATTACTCTCAAGACATTCATAAACCGCCATCATATCTCGTTTATCCAACTCACGTATGCGATTGAAAATGGGTATTTGTCCAACAGCTTCTGTTAATAAGCTTTCATTCACAACATCACTTACTTTTCCAGTTAACCACGTTTGTACATCCACGCCCTCGACAACTTCTTTTAACCCTTCGTCATTAATACCACTTGCATTACAAGTTACACATGGAATTGTTAGTTTAAAGACACCATCATGTAGATTATCTTCGGTTATCACTTTCTTACCTTTACAAAATGGACATGGATTACTTTTTTTAATTTTATTAATTTGGGTAACTAATTTTTTGTATCCAAACGCTTCGTATACATACGTAAGTTTTTTATATTTACCATTTGTGAAATACTTATCTATAATGGTTTCTCTCGTTTCATAAACATTAGGGAAATCACAAACAGTTACCTGATTATTAACACTAATGGATTCGATATTTCCTTTTATTTCGCTCCAGAATGGTAAGACATTTTGTAACACCATTTCATAGTTTGAAAAGCTTGCTTGTTCTAATTCAAACATTTTCAATGCAACTTGTGCTTTTCTTGGCAATAAAGAAACATCTTCCGTCAATACCATATCGCCACCAACAATAGACTTCAATTTAACAAGTGCCGGTAAATCACCAACTATTTTCAATACTTTATTAATAGGCTGATTGATTATTTCACGAATATCTACGTTACCAAATTTAAGTGGTTTATGATGATTTAAAACCGTCCCCTCACAAATTGGACATTTCATCATTTTTTTTGAACTCTTAATTTCTTCTTTAATAGGTGCTTTTGAAATAACAATATATCCACCAATAATTGTATTAAACCCTACCCATGTTCTGCGTGTCTTTCCTTTTTTATCATAAAATGATTTTTCAAAATATCCGTACCAAAACGTATGCTTTTCTTCTTCTGACATATCATTATAGCTCTTTGACAAATCGTGACCAAGCTCATTTTTTATTTCTTCGAATAGAAATTCTATTTTTTCATGCTGATAAAATTTTAATACCTTCATGATTTCTTGATCGAATAGCCCATCCCAAAATGGAACACTTTTATCTTGAATGGCAATATCTTTATCAAAAACTTCAATTTGAAGACGTCCAGAACAAGATGGACAATGATTGTCCTGTGAATAGAAATCAAAACTTCTCGTATCTTTATTAATTGGATGAGCAGCTACAATATGATTAATTAATCCACCAATCTCATATAAGAAACTATATTGACTATATAAATGTCTTTCAAGATCAATAGCAATAACAGGTGCGATTGTATCAGATTCATATTCACCATAAATTAACCTAGCCATTGATGATAAACTTTTTAAAATACCGCCCTTATAAACATTTTCGGCATTTTTAAAATAGTTAATATGATTTTCTTCTAAATAGTGAACTCCTTTTTTCTGCTTAAGCATTGAAGAGATATTTATTTTCTCTGTGCTATTCACATTACTTTTTTGACGATAGTAATCCTCATGATTAACAACATCCAAATGCTCTACAGATTCATTCTGCCTTTTTCCAAAATCAACTATATAATCAGAGCTTTCTAACATGTAACGATTATGCTCAATCATAATGATAGAAACTGATTCATCTTGCAGAATACCTCTAATACTATCGATAAATTGATTTAAAATATTTTGTGATAAACCTTTTGAAGGCTCATCAAAAATGAATAATGTATGTGGATTTCTAGTGTTTGCAAATAATTCCGAAACTAAATGAACACATTGAAACTCACCTGTCGATAATGTTTGTGTTTTTCTCTCTAATGTTAAATAGCCAAGTCCTAATTTAATTAGTAGGCTCAAACGTTTATAAGCGATATCTTCATTTGGAAGTTCATCAATAATATCCTCAATCGAGCGCTCAAAAATATCATCAATGTCTTCACTATACTTTGTTAGTTTCTTTTTAATATCTAGGAAAGTTGCTACAGTTGATCGACTTGTAATTGATTGATTTCGGTCTTGTCCCACCATAACTAATTTATCTTTTGGATATCTTTTCAAGAAATCTGTAGCTAGACATTCATTGACAAGTGTAGATTTCCCACATCCTGATTCTCCTGTAACCGTTACCAGCCTGTTTTTAGGAATTTGAAACTCCTCCATTTGGATATTACGGCAATATAAATCATAGAATGTATAATATTCTGTTGGTATTTCTTTATTTCGATCCCACAGTATTGACTTTGGTCTTGGTGATTCTTTCACAATTTTCCCGCCATATTTTCCGCTACCAGGTCCAAAGAACAATTGCTCATCAGTTGTATCTAGTACCGTATCTGAATGATCAATAAGCCAAATTTGATTTTTACACCCTAATCGTTTAATCTCTTCCAAAATTTGCAATAATGTTTCATGATCAAGTCCAACTGAAATCTCATCAATAATAATTACAGCATTTTCACTTACTGCCATGAATTCAGCCAAATAAAGTCGTGTTAACTCTCCACCTGACAATGTACCCATAATTCGATTTAATGTTAAATAACCAATGTTCATATTAATAATATTTTGCAGTATATGCTGTTTTTCTTCACTAATATTTAATTCTTTTGCTAGTGAAAGAATAGATTCAACACTTAAACCATTAATATTTGAAATTGAATGCGGCTTGGCCAACAAATCAATTTCATGTTGTTCAATTTCTTCACTATAACGTTTTCCCTTACATTTTTTACACTCAACATTTTTTGTAGTACCACGGCCTTTACAACCAGTACACCAGCCTAATTGATTATTAAATGAAAAGACCTCTGGAGAAAGATTAAATACTTCAGCAAGTTTTTCCCGAACCTCTGTAAAAACACCAGTATGAGTACCAATCGTTGAACGCGGATTAGATGAAATCGATGATTTTCCTAGAAAAAGTACTAATGGCATTTCTTCCATCTTAATAGCACTAAAATTTGTTTCCATAATGTTAGGAAATAAATATTGATATTCAGCCTTTGGTAATAAAGAAACTAATCGTTTTTTTGACTCTTCACCAATTGTTTGGCAAAAAGTTGTTTTACCCGATCCAGATAACCCAGCAATTCCAAACGATTTATTAAACGGTATAGTTGCATCTAATTTATTTATGTTATTAGCAATTAATTGATTTACTTTCATATTAACCTCTATTCTTATTTATTCACAAAAGCATTTTTAAAATATAATAATTACATAATGAATATTACCTATTATACAATTATCCTCTCACTTCATGAATCTTATCCTTGTATATTCCAAACCATTGTTGCCATTCATCTTTAGAAAATTCTTTCTCTTCTCCTTCTAAAACAGAAGAAAAAAGATTTAAACAAATATGCTAACCAGCTAAATCCCTCGGTGTATGATCTGTTAATTCATGAATGTACTCTTTAAGGAATAAAAGAGTACCATTTTCCTCTTTATGTATTTCAAATCGGACACGATCTTTATCCCAAGTAAATTCAAGTACTGAGTTTACTTGACACTCTAAAATATCAATGTTTATGAATGAACCGTTCATCATGTCGAACTTTATTATTCCACCCGTTTTAAGGCTTTCAATCTGTAAATTGGACATCCATTTTTTCAGCTTACTGTTTTCTGTTAATACAGACCAAACTTCTTCTGCCGTATATGGAAATTGGCGTTCAAATTTCACAATATATCCATCATTTAGTTTCCCAATTTCAGCTATCATTTTGATTGCCTCCTTATACAGAATATATGTTCTCATTTCATTTTACACGAATATAAATATAAAATAAATATTTATGTCAACGAAGTGTTAATTTAAAGTGAATGACGCTAAGAAAAACTTAAATATTTTCTAAATCGAGTTATATAGTATTGAAAATTAAATATAGATTTACGTACAAATAAAAAAGCCGCATTTGCGACTTATGAAATCATAGGATTAACTCCTTTTTTGGTTGAATGATTAGCGCTTAATCGCATCGACAATTAGCGATGGAAAACCAAGTTTATCGCCTTTATTTCTAGAATCATACCTTTTCGAACGGAAAATAACACCGTCGTTTGCATCCCATTCGTTGTAATAAAACTGACCATTTTCATCACAATATTCAAGTAAAACTACCTCGAATCCAGCAGTTTCAAACATTTTCGTTAATGTTTTATAATTATGAACGATTTTATGACTTGCTGCTGGATGATCTTTCGGACCGGGTCCCCCTATTTGAACTATATTTTGATATACCTCATCCTGAAAGAATGCATCAGGGACTCCGCACCGAATATGACCAGATGGTTTTAAAAATTCATAACAGATTTCAGCTGCTCTTACACCTTCTTCAAAAGTAAGGTGTTCCCATACATGCTCAGCTAAAATAGCTGAAATAGAGTTGTATTCAAATCTTTCTTCCCACGTAGCTTTATCTAGTAAGTTAAGTTCATCTTCTTGCGTTTGAATCCAGCCTGGATTATTATTAAACACTCCAGCTCCGACAACTACTTTAATTTCGTCTTGTTTTATTGCCACCATGTTCACCTCTTAAACATTTTAATTCATTAATATATTCTATGTTTACTAATATCCTTCCTCCTTCAACAAATGTAGTAACATGAGTCCAGTACAATACCGAACTCATGCCCTAAAAACTCTCTAACGCAACAATCTGTCTAACTCTATAAAATTAGTTCATAATATACGATTTTTCTTACAGAAATATAGCACACCAAACATTAGCATAATACCAATTACGTAAAAAATTGTTGTTCCGCTCCCACCAGTATTAGGAATTACCCAATTATTCTTCGCATTTTTCACTGTTATTTTTTGTGTCTTTACTGCTTCTGTAATTTCTATTTCTATTGGATCTCTAAGTAACATGTATCCATTCGGTGCTTTTATTTCTTTAATCGTATACTTTCCAATTGCTAATTGGTTGGAAATTACCTTTCCTTTTTCATCCGTTATTAATCTACTAAGTTCTTTCCCTTCTTTATCTAACACTTGAAATACAGCGCCTTTTAGCTTTAATTCACTATCCTTATCATCAACTTTTTCAATTTCAAATTGCCCAGTCGGATCTGGCAATTTCTTATTTTCTATTTTAATTTCTACTACTGTATCTTTTTCTATTTTTACAGCTATTTTATCTTTTAATAATTCATAACCTTTAGGTGCCTCTATTTCCACTAGGGTATAGTTTCCTATTGGTAAGTCCTTTGATATCATTTCTCCTTTTTCATCTGTTATTAACTCTCCAACTACTTTTCCTTTTGCATCTTCTATATGAAACTTTGCCCCTGCTAGTTTTTTATTTTTATCACTTATGTCTACTTTCACAAGCTTCATTTTTCCCATTGGATCTGGCAATTTCTTATTTCCTATTTTAATTTCTACTTCTGCATCTTTTTCTATTTTTACAGTTATTTTATCTTTTAATAATTCGTAACCTTTAGGTGCTTCTACTTCCACTAAGGTATAGTTTCCTATTGGTAAGTCTTTTGATATCGCTTCTCCTTCTTCATTTGTTACTAGTTCTCCAACTATTTTCCCATTTAAATCTTCAATTTTAAACTTTGCTCCTGCTAGCTTTTTATTTTTATCACTTATGTCTACTTTCACAAGCTTCATTTTTCCCATTGGATCTGGCAATTTCTTATTTCCTATTTTAATTTCTACTTCTGCATCTTTCTCTACTTTTACAGCTATTTTATCTTTTGATAATTCGTAACCTTTAGGTGCTTCTTTTTCCACTAAAGTATAGTTTCCTATTGGTAAGTCTTTTGATATCGCTTCTCCTTCTTCATTTGTTACTAGTTCTCCAACTATTTTCCCATTTAAATCTTCAATTTTAAACTTTGCTCCCACCAATTTTTTATTATCATTATTACTATCAACCTTTTTTATTTTTACTTTTCCTGTACTAGGCTTGTTCCAATGGTTCCAGTTAAATTTGAAATTGTGAAACTCAAATCCACCAGTTTGTTGTACCGCACCAACAAATGCTTGTCCATTAATCGAACCGCCTTTTGTTTCTAATACAGCATTGGGAGCAAACACACTCCCAACTACACCATATCCCTCTGTTGTAATTTTTTTCGCATTTGGAAAAACCCAAATCATTTTCCCATTTAGCTCAGTAAACGGGGAATTAGGCGAATATGGTTGTGATGTAGGAACTATATCTGTAGCCTTTCCAATATTGTTCGTGTCATATAGAATAGACCCATTTTTAAATGTAACCTCTATTGCATCTGAATACATTACAATAAAATCTTTGTCCTTAGCATTGGGCAAAAATACATCTCTTATATCTACACTGATTTTCCCTGTCAATTCTGATGAAACATAAATATTAGGATTGTTTATATCTTTTCCGATTCCATGACTCATATTTGGAATTGGGGTATTCGTTTTATATTGACCTGCATTTTTACTAACTTGGTTCACTATATTGCGAAATTCATTAAATTTCGCGTCAATTTCTAGTTTTTCTTTATAAACGATACGATCATAAGAAGATTGTATGATGCGATCTGGATCACTCTCTTTTGTCATTACGACTATTCCGTTTTGAATGATAAAAGATTCTTCTCTTGATTTTTTTAGTTTTCCAGACAATAACAAGGACGGATATCCCTCATCAACCCATTTTTCACCTACTATATTAGATGTTCCTGCTGCTGCACCTACAATCGTATACCCCGATGCATCCATATCACCTTGAACTGCAATTGCTCCTTCAATGTCGCCACCTATTGCTTTATGGTTACCAAAGACAACAGCATTATAACGCGATATATCTCCTAGACCTTCTAAGGTAGTCGTGGATCCATATGCTTCTTTTGGTACATATACGACAAAACTTACACTTAACATTAACAAAACAATAAAATGAATACTTACCAGCTTTAATCGTAGCCTCAATTCCTTTGTTCCCACCTTTACCGTATTTTTTTTATAATCGAATAAAATGAATTTTTATTAATGATGATTTACTTCATCCCCTATATACCGTCTTTACTTATCTTTGAATTTCCGGTCCCACTTCCCATTAATGCAGGATAAATACATTCTATCGAGTTAACTTTTTCTTATAAATTACGACTAGAAGCACACATAACAATAGGATTGTAACTATTACAGTCCACTTATTAAATATAAATATCTCTGTACTCACTTTTTGTTTTTCTTTCTCGTTTAACTCCACGCGCTCACCTCGAACTAGCAATCTATTGGTGTTTACTCCATAAGGCGTACACGTAATTAAAGTTGTATAATCTTTATTTTCTACAATTTGTAGATCGTCCGTTTCATGTGGTAACACTACTTTAATTTGATCTACTTTATAAGCAAGAACTTTGTCTAAAGAATGAATATAAAAAAGATCTCCTTTGCTCAACTTATCTAAATCTGTAAATAATTTTGCTGATGGTAAACCACGATGCCCTGTTAAAATAGTATGCGTACTTTCTCCACCTACCGGGAGCGAAGAAAAATCTAAATGACCTATCCCGCGACCCAATACTTCCTCAGAGGTCCCTTGATAGATTGGCAGTTTTATATTAATTTTCGATATTTCAATATACCCCATTACATCTCCTAAATTTAACACATCAGCATACGCTTGATGATTACTTTTTTTTTCAGAAAATGGATCTGTAAATGTTTTCGCAGAAGTTTGAACTTGTTTATTATATTCGGCTGCTTCTTTTTCCCTACGTTCGACTTCTTTCTTTTGTAATGCTTTAATCTTCTTATCGTAAGAGCTAATCTCAGAATAATGTGCACGAGTCGCCAACCAATTACTAATAGTAGGATATAAAAAAATACCTAATCCAAATAAAAAAATACCCCCCAAAACAAGATTTCGTTTCATATTTCCACCTCTGTATATGCTTAAATATCGAAAAGAGGGAAGCATTTTGCTTCTCCCCTTTTCCCATAGTTACATGTTCCTAAAATCTTAATTTCTAGCAAACTTTTTTCTAAAGAAAACAAATGCCGCTGTAAGCATTAACGTAAGGCCTATTACAGTAAAAAGAGTCGTTCCTATGCCACCCGTTACCGGAAGAATCCATCCACTTTTATTATTTTCAATCGTCAATTTAACCGTTTGATTATTTTCACTAATCTTTACATCAATGGGGTCTTTTAATAATTGATAAGATGCTTTTGTACCATCTTCTTTTGTATATGTTGGTGCTTTCGTTTCAAAAATTTGATAGTCTCCATATGGAATGTTAGACCATTTAATAACACCATTTTCATCTGATACACCTGTTACTTCTTTTCCTGCTACGACAACTATTTTTCCATTATTATCTTTAAGTACAAACTCTGCACCTTTTAATTTATTCTTATTAGCACTATCAATTTTTGTTAACTCAATTATTCCAGTTGTCGGAATAACAACTACAGGTTTAGATTCCTTTTCTCCAATTACATCATTTTTATTTGTAAAATGTATTTTTGCTGTATTTAAAATTTCCGAACCAGATGGTACTCCTTCTTTTACTTGGGATTTAATTTGCAAATGAAATTCTTTTTTACCATCTAATTTTGTGAAATCTTTTACTGTAGCTGTTACTTTTTGACCTTCTATAGCTACCTCAACAACGTTTGCATTTACTTCTGCTCCATCAATTTTCACGATTGGCTTTCCTTGAATCACTAAACGATTATCCAAAGTATCTGTTACCACATATTTTTTGTATTCCTTAATGTCTTCTGGAATTAATGTTTTAATATCATAATTATAATTAGTTAACGGATTTATTGGTAACGCTTCCAATTTTCCGTTAATTTTTTTATCAATTGTTGGTTCTTCATTGTTTTTCACTTCTATTTTAACTACTGTACCAGAAGTAATAGTTCCATCTTCATTAATTGTTCCGGAGTTCTTAACAAAAAACTCACGTTTAGTTGGATCTATTACGTAGCCTTTCGGAGCTTTTGTTTCTTGGAAATAGTATTCACCATACTCCAATCCTTGCACGCGAATATGACCATTAGCATCTGTTACTAACTCTTTTTTCACTTCTGTACCATCTTTTTTAAATAAAGAGAATACTGCACCTGCTAATGCTTTTTCATTTACACCAGTTTTTATTAAATCCACTGCACCACGTTTAATCTCATTTTTGGGATACATGTGAACATCATAGTTTAGCACCTTACCCTCTTTATTCGTTAATGGGATATCCACTGTATACGTATTGGGATTTAGATTAACATGTGGAGGTCCTGCCACTTCTTTCACCTCATAACGTCCTAGCGGAAGATCTTTTAATACAGCTTGTCCGTTATCATCTGTTACTACTTGATTTGGAGTGGCTCCCATTACAGGTTTCACGTCTTCTTTTACGATTTTCCCATCGTTTGAAATTTTTTCAAAAGAAGCAACCCTTTTCACTTCAAACGTTACACCTTTTAATGGTTTCACATCTTTTGGCACCTCTTGATTTGCAGAACCGTCACCTTCTAGTCCCTGCGCTCCATCTTTTTCTTGTTCATACTTATGAATCGTTAAAGTACCTTTAGATGGTGAATCTGCCTTTACTAATACACTAGACCATGTAGAAAATGTTAAGAATAACACTAAAAGCACACTAAATATTTTTTTCATTTCTCTTATCCCCTTTACTACTTCTATCATTTTAAAAATTTCTTTATTACTATTACCTTCTTAAAAGCAATAGTGTGCCAAGTATCAGATTTAAACGAATAACATAAAACATAGTCGTCCAACAATCCATTGTTTACAATCACTTATTCACTTTTCTTATCTTCTATTATTACGTTGTCTCTCCGCATGATATATGTAATTTTCTCCCCTAAATTACACGTATATCCCTATTTCAAGAATCATTACATTTGTTACATAATAGCTTTCACTGCTAATTTCGACTAGTCACTTACTGTCAATCTATTCATATCTCACTTCCTATCCCTATTTAAAATCCAATCTTAATCATTTTTTGATACATATAAGTAATAACCAACAAATAAGTGTGACGATTCATATTTTACGTTACTGTCCAAAACTATTACCTGTATATTCAAATAATATGTGCTATTCATGTTAAATTATGGTATTATTCTTAGAAGTTTATAACTTTTATTTATATTTTTTATTGATAAAGGTTTTCCGTATCTACTTATGAAAAAGGAATATATGTTTATTTAACTATTACGCATAACTGTAAGGAGGAAGAATATGACTAAAAAACTCAGTCTAGTTGAGATAGAGTACATTTGCAATATGTTTTTTCAATCTTTCGAAATTCCAGTTTGTTTTTTAGATTGTAACAAAAATATTCTTTTAGAATTTAAATCCAAAAATGATTCACATTCGTTATATACATCAAAAATAGAACAGTTACATATGCTTTTTCAGAGAAATGATACATATAATTCCCCCATCTTCAGAACTCACGAATATCTAGGGCACTTTATTTTAATTCACATAAAGAGCGATTATATGGTGAACGGTACTGTTATTATTGGGCCCTTGACACATGTAAATTTTTCTACAAGTAAAGCGGATAGTAACCTTAATTTTATTCCAAATTATAAAAGAACAAGAGACCATTATTTTTCATTGTCAGTCAAAGATCAAAATTTCTTTGTAAATATAGCGATATTGTTCTATAACATTCTCTATAAAAAAAATTCAGATGTAAGCACCTTTTCAAATAACAGTGACTCACTTCATATAAGTCATAGCAGCATCTTAAACGAAGATGTATATATTTCAATGCAAAAAGACGAATCCATTTATCATAATTTATATATAGAGCAGCAACTACTTAGTTCTATAGAAGACGGGGATAAAGAAACCGTCCTCAAATATTATTACGAATTCCAACAAGAGACTCTTTCATCTTTATCTTCATTCCATCAATTAAGACGTCATAAAAACATTTGTATTTCATCCATCACGCTCGCTACTAGATATGCGATAAAAGGGGGACTTCCATCTGGGATTGCTTACAAAATTTATGATTTACATATTCAAAGAACAGAAGATTTAAAAGACAAAGAATCTGTTTGGGATTTATTAAAAAATGCTTTTTGTACCTTTGCAGACCGTGTAAAGGCACAAAAAACACAGCAACATTCACAGACTATTGCTATTTGTAAAAACTACATTTTTAAAAATATTTACAATCCAATATCTGTTAAACAACTTGCTAAATTTGCAAATGTGAATTCAGATTATTTATCTATATTATTTAAAAAAGAAGTCGGTATTTCATTAATTGAGTACATTCAACGTGAACGAGTCGAAGAAGCAAAGAAATTATTAACTTTCACCACCTATCCCTTATCAGATATATGCGCTTCGCTTAATTTTAGCGATCAAAGTTATTTCACTAAAATTTTTAAAAAATTCACCAATGAAACACCTGGTAAATACCGAAAATCTCATGTTGTCATTTAGAGTGACACTTCCATTAAAACAAAGTGTTTTCAGTAACTTATCAATGGCAAATTAGAAGTACTCCTATATTCATGAGCTATAGGATTTATACTATTTTCAAATCAAAAAACACGTTACTATTCTTTTATTTTAATGAGAATAGTAACGTGTTTTATATGTAATATAGTTCTGTAGACAGAATAGTATCCAACTGCAAATTTTTATAAAAGCCAAATGTACCGCTTAACTATTAAAATCTTAATAAGTAAAAAATCCATATTTCGTTTTATTTACTTTCTACTTTATTTCTTTTGAATACTGAACTCTTTTCTTCAAACGAATGATCCCTACTATTATTTTTGTATCTTTCTAAATTTGCGAATCAAAGTGAGTACTGTACCTGCAATAATCATCAATATGCCGATTGCTGCACTGTTAGTTGTACTTACACCCGTCTTTGGCAGCTCCTTATATGTATATTCTTTTTTATCGGTATTACTGTTATTTGAGATATTATTGTTATTTGTCTTATTAGCAAGACCATTAGGTTTGCTAGTTTCTTTATCTTTCACTAATACTTTTTGTATCGTATTTACCTCATTACCCACGGAATCTCTTACACTATATATTATTTCATAAATACCGGCTTTATTTGTATCTATAGTTCCTTCATACGCTACTTTAGAAGTAAGGTCACCGTCTTCTTTGTCAGTAGCTGATACTCCTATCAACGGATCAAATTGATCACCCTCAGTAATTGAAGTTGTAGCAGGTACTTTTAGTATTGGTTTATCATTTTTAACTTCTTCTCTAACTTTGACCGTTACAGTTTGCTTCGCCGTTACTTCATGGCCTTTTGAATCTGTAACTGTGTATTTTAATACGTAAGTACCGGCTTTATTTGTATCTACTTCACCATCAACTTTGATTTTAGAAGTAAGATCACCGTCTTCTTTATCGATAGCTAATACTTCTGCCATTGGAACAAATGAATCTCCTACATGAATTGTCGCTCCAACAGGCACTGTTAATTTAGGTTCTAAATCTGATGTTTCGCCATTTCCCTCTACAATTACAGTCTGTGTAGCCGTTGCATTCCCCCCTTGAGAATCAACAACCAGGTATTCCACAATGTATGTACCTGGTTTTGAAGTATCTACATCGCCTTTATGCTTTACTTTATTTGTTAAATCACCATCTTCTTTATCAACAGCTTTTACATTTCTCATTGGATCAAACGTATCACCTACACGTAGTGTAATCGTAAACGGTACAGTTAACTCTGGAGGTTGGTTTTCTGCTGTTTTTTCGTTTTCTTTCACCGTTCCTGTAATTTTTGCCGCATCAAAAGCATTTTGGACTGCTTGAACTTCAATTGAGTTCGTTCCATATTTATTAGCTGCGACTTTAAGGCATGCCAATTTCAATTCAGAGAAATCAGAAGTCATGTTTAATTCATCAGTATTTGCATAATAGAAAATATCAAACATTTTATCTTCACCAATACCATTTACATTTACACCGTTATGAGTACCACCTTGTGCAATTAAATACGCAACTTTATTAATAATACTTGAATTAAAATGTACGCCTCCATAATCCTCTCCATTTAAATCATTATATTTACTATAATCATCGGGATACGGTAGTCCTTCTGAAAAATTAATTGCAGTTGGATTTTTCATATTACGAAAAGTCGATCCAGTTTGCTCTCCTATTGTCCAGTTAAATTCCCCATTATTTATGTATTTCTCTATAGCCGTTCCCATAATATCCGATAATGCCTCGTTAATTGCCCCAGATTCTCCTGAGAATTCAAGGTTAGATTCACTTGATGTAACTGCGTGTGTAAATTCATGACCGGCTATATCGAACGCTTTTACCATAGGATCTCCATATAAAAGCATACTGATGTTATTAATATTAGTACTAAATGCATTCTCCCAATTTTCAGGATCATTTGTTCCTCCAGAATCCCATGCATGTACAACTGAAACTACTTTTTTTCCTTTATTATCAAAACTATTACGATTATATTTTTCTTTATAAAAATCATATACCTTTGTTGCTAAGAAATGAGCGCTTACCGCCTTTGGATCATTAAATGTTGTTGAAGCGCTAGTTGCTAGTATGCCAGGATAATAACTTTCTTCATTTGTAATATCTCTATAATTTACATCATATGTCTCAATTCCTTGCCCTCTTGTGTAATCAGCAAGCGCATAATTCCCACTGGTCTGTTTAGAAATACCAAATGTACGAGTTACGCCTAAATCATCTTTTCCTGTTCCAGTTAATGATGTGAAATTGCTAGTTTTATTTTCCTTAACGGATTCAACATACTCTTCACTTATTTTCAAACTTGATTCTTGTACCATATCTTTTAACATATCGCCATTATGAGCATTCACTAAATAAGTTCCAGATACATAATTTGGTGTTGTAGCAGCAAATGTAACTTGATATGCATTGCTAGCCTGCCCATGATTTTCATCAACAAAAATAACCGCCTTAACTTCTGGTTCAGAAATAAATTTAATGTCGTTTCCGTACTTTTTATAAATATATTGTTTCGCTTCTTCTTTTGATAAATTAATAGGTTTCTTTAAATCTTCTTGTGTTAAATTTTGTGCGCTAGCTCCTGAAATGCTTTTAATAATACCTTTTTTATCTACGTGAGCAGTTAACTGGTGGCCATACACTTCTTTTCCTTCATATATTTGTTGCATGCGCACAAGTGTAGTTCCATCATAAGAACCACGTTTTTGAAGAACCTTGTAATCTACTCCTGTTTCTGCACTAACTTGTTTTGGAGACAAAGCATGCTCCGTATTTTCCTTAAGTGCATCTTTCACTACATTCTCTGGCGCCTTTTTTGATGGTTGTGTAAGATCACCTGTACGGAATGAATCCTCTTGAATTTCAACTTGCATTTGACCAGGTTCCTCTGCATGACCTACTCCATATGGTGTTACACTTGTTAAAACAAATCCTGTTGTTAATGCAACTATAGCTATTTCTTTTTTATTTCCCATGGTATTTACCTCGTATAAATTTCTATTATTTATATGAAACTGCTAAAATGTATACAATCTATTCCTAACATAAAAAGATGACTTTTGTAATCTACAAAAGCCACCTCTTCAATATATAATATCCCTAAAATGTTTTTAATACATAATTTCTATACAAAAAAGAAAAAAGCATTCATTAACGAGCATTTTGCAATACTTTTATTAGGTCATTTATATTTTCAACTTTCTGCTGAAACTGATCAAATCTGTTATGTAGCGATGAAGGATTTTTATCTTCAGTTGAAATAACTTGTTTTAATTCATTTTCTAATTTATCATACATATCAAAAAAATTATCAAATTCTACACTTACAAGCTCTTCATTTTCGCGATAGAATCTTTTTGCTTCTATATAAGTCATATATGATTTATTTAAAAATCCTAATGAAATTAAATATTTAGAAGTGTTTTCTTGATAAATAGCAATATCACATGCTATTTTAATATCAGAATAAGTCTTTTGAACGAGACAATGCAATTCAAAAATCTTAAACTTTAATCCATTATTCATTTCATCCCCTCCCATCGTATCTATTCTACATAAAATTAGAATATTATACAAAGAAAATTATTAGCATAAAATTGACAATTTAAAAAATAACTTAAGGATAAACAAAATCCCTCTCATTATAAATTATAGTTGCGGAGCATTTACCAACATAACAGCAAAATAAAAAACGAAAAGAATAAATCTTTCCGCTCTTAGAGTAATAAATACATTTCATATTGCGCTAAAGAATTCTTTTCAAATCCACATTTCTTTAAAAAACCCTCCAATAAATTATTGTTAGGAAACCCAATTGATAAACTTGATAAATGTAATTCTTCTCTTGCTACTTGTAATAATTTCATCCCAACACCAATATTTCTATAATCTTTGTCTACGAAAATAAAACTAATTTTACCTTGTTCATTTACACATAGAGAGCCTTTTAAGTCATTATCGACATATGCACCATAAAATACATTATTTGTTTGTTCGATATAATCAATATCATTTTGCCAATTTATATGGAAGTTTAACCATTTCTGAATTTCATCTTTAAAAGTTGGAAATTCTAATTGTTTTACTTCAATATCCTTACAATCTTTATTCATTATTTTAGTCAAATCATTTAAATTATAATAAGAAAGATCGTACACTTTTTCATAGCCCAACTTATTATAAAAATGAATCGCTCGGTCGTTTCCTACAATGACTTCGAGAAAAAGTTGCTTACATCCATGTTGAATCGCCTCTTCTTTATGCAGTTCAAATAATTTTTGACTCACACCAATACCGCGGTAATTAGGATGAACCGCTAATGTTCCGCAGCGCATAGTCTTTATACTTTCATAATCTTTTATACCACCTAATATTACGCCAACTGATTTGTCACCGTCTAAAGCAAGAAAAGAATGTTCTAGCAAATTACCTTCTGGTCCCAAAAAACGGTGTATAAAATCCCCTTTTGAAACTTCCATCTTAATAATATAATCGGAAAATCCATCTTTAAAAGCTTCATATACTAAATCAATATTTACTTCACTACACCTTTTATATTGAATCATATAAAATTGCCCTCCAATTGCTTGTATTAACCTCAACATGTACCCATATAATATATTCCATCTATTATAAATTTCAGCTCTTAATTTGAAATGAACGGACATTTCCCTACATATAACTCACTTTTAATTTGTTTTATAACAAACTATCTATTATTTACTACATTAATCTCATAAACACGTAAAAAAGCAATTAAATGCTCACATGCTCTTTCGCATGCTAGCATTTTAAAGATTTTTTGTTCTTCTTTCGTTTTATCATTAGCCTGATCTGAAGCAGCTTTTAAACATAGAAATGGTTTTTTATTTATTTGACACACATAGGCGAAAGCTGCTACTTCTTGATCAACTGCCAATGCTCCATATACGGTATGGAGTAAATATCTCATTTCCGAACTACGAATACGTTGATCTCCTGATAAAAATGTGCCGAAATGTATCGGATCATACGATCGTATTTTTTTTATTCTTCTTACAAGTGATTTTGTTGTTTCAATAGGTGCTGTTCTACCGTTATATAAATTAAAAACATCTTCCCCTGAACCAGCAGCAGTAACATCGTGTTGTATTGCGCTTAGTGCCACTACAATATGACCGTTTTGCACCTTGTTTGATAAACTTCCGCATATTCCTGTCATAAACAACTCATCTGGCTGAAACTCACTAATTAACAATTGTACACAACTAGCGCAGCTTACTTTACCAACACCAGTAACAACTGATATAATTTCCAGCTCATTAATAGTATGAAAATGAAATTCCCAAGCTGCTCTTTTTTCAACACGTTCACTTGGATAATGTTGATGCAAATACGTCAGTTCTGGTTCCCATGCAGATACAATTGCAATACGTTTCATTACACGCTTCACTTCCCCTATTGTCATTTAAATAAGTTATCTATATTTTCTCGTTCATAATCTGGAATCCATTCTTTGTATTTCTTATATAAATCTCGTATTATTTCTTTATTCTTCGCAATTACTTCACATCCTCTATCATCATACATAAACATGACAATATCTTTCGTTGCATTTATGAGAAATACATTTGGATAAGAAATTTCTTTTTTTCGTCCAAATCGAGGATACAGAGCAGAGAAATCCTCATGATTAGCAACTTGTATAAGCGATTCATATTTAATATGTTCCGCAAGGCATTTTAAAGAAAAATGATATGTACAATATAAATCTGCTTCTTCATCTTCAAATAAAAACGGTAACGTTTCTTATCTTATATGAAATCTTAAATCTCTTTTCTTAATATATTTATTGTATACATTTATTTTCTGTGGAGTTTTTATATTTTCCTTTTTAAATCTATAAACATTTGTCACTACAAACACTACATCTTCTTTTGAAAATATGTCTTCAAATAAGAATTTATTATATGTATATAGTTGAGAAAAGTATTCCGTATTTAAATTGTCGGTTCCTTCTACAATTTGATATTTATCTTTTCCAAAATCAAATTGTAAATGATTTTCCCACTAAGAATATAAGTAGGGTACTAATGTAACTCCTGGAAATGTTTGATTCATATATTCTTTTAATTGCATTTCCTTGTCCTTTCTACTGTACAATTCCTTTTAAATCCCAGTATGCTTCTTCTAGCCATGGATGTATAACTTTCAATGTATCTTTCCTTTCCCACAAATATGAAATATATACAAAAGCTGCTTTTTCCAAAGATTTTTCCAATCCTTTTTTTATTTCTATTAAATATGGTGGTGTCCCTTTTTGATCCCATTCTATTTTATCTGCAACAAATAATACTAAATCCATCTTCGTTGCATGTTTACGCAACGTTGTGTGGCAACAAATTGCATTTAAAATCTCTTCATCTTCTACTTTAAATATTTCTTTTGCGATTACTCTCGATAGTTTTTGATGAATGATCATAGGAAACTTTCTTTCTGCTTCCACTATTTCTACACCAAATTCTTCAGCAACTGCAATCCACTCCTCGTTCGGAAAAATGCCACTAATATCATGTAAATATCCTGCAATTGCTGCTTTTTCTTTATCTACGTGAAACTTTTCTGCAATCTTTTTTGCCTCATTTGCCACACGAATTGAATGTTTATATGTAAACTCTTTATTATATTTTAGTAGAAAAGCTTTAATATCATTTTCTATTTTTCCAGTTGGAGTAAATGAATATATATCATTACATAACATAGAAAATCCCCCTTATAACTAACTTTCATTATAATGTAGGATCTAAATATCCTCGTTATTTTATATTCGTTATTAATCTTTTTACTCCTTTTTAATACGTTACATGAAATTTTATACAGAATCATCGCTACAAGTACATAAATGTTTGATATTATAGTAATGTTGATGATTTGTAAGGAAAGGAACTACACAATGAATAAAAATATATTAATTATTGATGATGATAAAGAAATTGTTGAATTACTTGCTGTTTATTTGCGAAATGAAGGCTATAACATTTATAAAGCTTATGATGGCGATGAAGCATTGCAAAAGGTTTCTACATATGAAGTTGACCTTATGATTTTGGATATTATGATGCCAAAACGAAACGGATTAGAAGTTTGTCAGGAAGTGCGTGAAAATAATACTGTACCAATTCTAATGCTTAGTGCAAAAGCAGAAGATATGGATAAAATATTAGGTCTTATGACAGGTGCCGATGATTATATGATCAAGCCATTCAATCCATTAGAATTAGTAGCAAGAGTGAAAGCTTTATTACGAAGATCCTCTTTCCAAAACGCTACTTCGCAAAAGAATGAAGATGGTATTATTCGTATTCGCTCTGTTGAAATACACAAACATAATCATACTGTTAAAGTAAATGGAGAGTATATTAAATTAACCTCTATTGAGTTCGATATTTTATATTTACTTGCAAGTAATACAGGAAGAGTATTTAGTTCAGAAGAAATTTTCGAACGCGTTTGGAATGAAGATGGTTACGGTTCAAATAAGACTGTAATGGTTCATATTAGCAACTTACGGGATAAACTTGAAACAGTAATAAATGGAGAAAAATTTATTCACACTGTTTGGGGAGTTGGCTATAAAATTGAGAAATGAAGCATTTGATATATTAAAAGATATCCCTAAATGGAAACTTATTTTTTGGCTCTTATTAGCTATCACACTCACGCCTATTACTGAGTTAATTATTTATCGCCTCGTTACGAGTGTAATTGAGAGTTCACTTACTCTAACTGAACTTGGTAAAGAATTCATTCGAATTTTTGGTTATGAAAAGTATAAAGGGATTAAAGAATCGTTATGGATGATGATTGTATCTTATTTGTTTTTATTTTCTATTTTTTCATCCTATCTTTACATTTTTTATCGCCACGAGAAAAAACTTTACTATGAAACTTGTATTAAAAAAATGATAGAAGAAATTCGTTATATTGCAAATGGAAACTTCAATCATAAAGTTTCTATTGTAAATCATAATTATCTAGAAGAATTAGCAATCGGGGTCAATGAAATTGTTGAACAATTAAAAGTCTCCATTGATGAAGAAAGACAAGCGGAACAAGCAAAAAGTGAACTTATTACAAATGTATCACATGACTTACGCACTCCCCTTACTTCTATAGTTGGATACGTAAATTTAATCCATCATGATAATTATAGAGATGAAGTAGAATTGCGATACTATATTCAAGTCATTTACGATAAAGTAACTCGTCTTAATGCATTAATGAATGACTTGTTCGAATATACACGTGTTCAAAATAAAGAGTTAAGCTTGTATTCTGTTCCTATTGACATAGTAGAGTTACTTGGACAATTAACTGTTCAATTCCGTATACAATTTCAAGAAGCAAATATAGAATGTCGACCTTCTTTCCCATCTCAAAAGCTCATGGTATTAGCTGATGGTGAAAAATTAGTGCGTGTGTTTGAAAATCTTATTATAAACGCTATCGCTTATGGAAGCGAAGGTCGCTATATTGACCTTACTGCTTATGAAAGCAATAATATGATTACAATTGATATAACAAATTACGGACAACCTATTCCTAGTACGGATTTACCACATATTTTTGAACGTTTTTATCGCGTTGAGAAATCTCGCTCTACAAACACTGGTGGATCTGGACTTGGATTAGCTATTGCAAAAAGTATAGTCGAATTGCATAAAGGAACAATTGAAGTATATAGTGATGATGAAAAAACAACATTCACTGTAAAACTACTCCCATACAAATGTTAATATTATAAATAAAAAGTTCAATTTCTTATCATATAAGAAATTGAACTTTTTCCATTAATGCCCAAAACTTAATAATCCTTTATAATTCTTTAGAAATTCTTTACCTTTTCTTTCTTCCTAATTAAGCATTCCTTTTTACAATACTAGTATTGATGTCATAATAGGAGGATCGCTTATGCAATTCTTAAAAAAATTCGCTATTTTATTATTATCTTTTTTCATTACTGCACTTATCGTTTTATATTTTTACCTTTATGTAAATGGTCCGATTATTCAAGCTAAATCAGCTATTTTAATAAATGCTAATTCAGGTGAAATTGTTTATAAAAAAAATGAAGAAACTCCAGTACAATCAGCTGCTTTATCTAAATTAATGACAGAATATATCGTATTGGAGCAACTAAATGATAGAAAGATACAGTTAGATGACTTAGTACAAATAAGTAACGAAGTTTTCCGAGTAGAAACAAGCCCTATACAAGTAACATCGAATGATAAAACAACGGTTCGTGATTTACTTCATGCATTGCTACTGGCAGGGAATAATCGTTCTGCACTCGCTCTAGCAGAACACATTGCTGGAAATGAAGATAACTTTACAGTATTAATGAATAAAAAAGCAAAAGAACTAAAGTTATTACAACCATCTCCATTTCTAAACTCTACTGGAATTAATAATGATACAGATAAACAATCAACTACAACAGCGATAGACGCAGCTAAACTAGCAGCAAAATTAGTAAAAGATTTTCCAGATGTATTGAATATTACGAAACTAACCTCTTACCAATTTACCTTCAAAGATTCCCAGGTTTTCAATACGAATAAAATGATATATTCCCTTAATGAAAACATTAAACTTCAAGGTGTTGATGGCTTACAAACTAGTTTTTCAACTAACGGTAATTATAGTTTTGTCAGTACAGCAAAACTTGGAGATACTAGACTAATTTCAGTAATATTAGATGCAGATGAAGAAAACATTTCATTTATTGAAACAAAAAAGTTGCTACAGTATGGTTTTGATCCTTCCTCGTACTCTGCACTCCAAGCTTTTAAAGACGCCCTTACATCTTGGACAATATTGCTTCAGTTTAAAAATTTAATTATACAAACTATAATGATTTTTTTAATCATTACCACCTTAATGTTTTTACATATACGTCAGAAAAAATCCGAGGATTTCAATTAAGAAATCTTCTTATATATATAAAACCGACTTGCGCTTAAGATGCAAGTCGGTTTTTAATTCTATCATCCTCTTCAAATTTGCTGAAACTGGTTGCAAGTTTAACTTCCTCGCCCATACAGACAGCTGACCAATATGATGAATTTCATATCCCATTACATGTCTTAAAACCTATGTTTTTTGAGGCATACATCCATCTCTGTTTCCTTTCGTTGTGTTCGTTTGTTTAGTTTAAATGGGTTAATCTATTAATTCTATTAAATCCAACAATTGAACTATTACATTTTAAAGTTCTACTCATATACTATAGTAAATTACTAGAAAGGAGGTTTAACTATGGATAGTTGCGTTGTATTTGTAAACGGACAACCTTTTTTAGTTCTTTCAGTAGCTGGTATTGAAATTGCTAGATTAGAGATTTCCCTTCAAGTAGCATTAGCTCTAAGAGTGCTTGGGATACCAATCTGTGATTAATTACCAAATTAAAAGAAAAAGAGGGCATTAGCCCTCTTTTTTTATTTTCTTCTCACCTTTTCTTAACAACAAACAAAATTCAAATTTAATTAATTATAAAAAATTAAAGTATATGAACGTTACATGAAACACTTGTTAAGATAGCTGTCCTTCACACTATTTATTTCGCCGACATTATATAATCAAAGCACACAATGATTAACTTTTTATACGGCTTATTTTAAGTGTGCTAGCATTCTAGGCTAGATAATTATGACTGCAAAAAAACTTCAAGTTCTCGTTTATATAAATTAAATAACGCTTTCACTTTTTGAATCGATTGATAATCTTTAAATTGCTGTTCTCTATCTTCTTATCCTTGAAGAGCACTAATCCAACTATACTCTACATCTACAATATGAAATAATGTTTCTAACATACCCCCAGTTTGCAAAGTAAATCTTCCTCTGAAAGTTGTTCACACCACTTAAACCAATCATCTCTTACTTGCCAATTATATTGAAATAAAGTGTACACATTTATCTCTCCCTTACTTCAATTATCCACCTAACAGCATCTGTTATACATTTAACCATTGACAATCACTTCTCTTCGGCCAAGTTCCTCTACAGCGTGATTAATTATTTCACTTACAGATAAAGAACCATCCAATATGATATCTGAATTCGGCTTAACAGTATGAATTGCCTCTAAATAAGCTTTTCTCGCATATGTCATGTAATGTTCCAAATCATTATGTATTTCATCTATTGTACCTTCCTTAAAATCTCGCAAAATCCTTCTAGCCATCGCAATATCTAAAGGCGTATCAATAAATATAGTTACATCAATGAATTTTCGCATCTCACTATTTAAGTATGCAAAAGGATAATCTACAATAATATAGTCTAAGGTATTATTTTGTATAAGTTGCTCAATATCATGAATTAATGGTGTTAATACCCACTCGTCGTAATTCGCCCCATCATCAATCCATTTACAAATATCAGCAGGAGAGTTATCAAATGTATAACTATCAAAATATAGAGCTTTTGAGTTTTTAAACTTATGCTTTAATCTTTCTGTAATTGTAGTTTTACCTCCTCCCGAAACAGCTGCAATTGGAATTATTTTTGTTTTATTATCCACTATACCCCCCAAACCCCTTTGTTAACATAATATAATTATAAATTACTATCGTTGCTACTTCTTCCATTCATATTCTAACATACTCATTTCCCATAAATTCCAATACGTTTCTCCTACTCTTTTTGACTCTCTTAATAAGCCTTCTTTTACAAACCCTATTTTTTCGTAACATGAAATGGCCGATGTATTAAAATCATACACACCAAGAGTTACTCTATGTAGTTTTAATTCGTCAAAAGCAATATGAAGTACTGCTTTCATCATATGTTTTCCTATAGAACGTCCTCTCATCTTCGTATTACCAACTAATACTTTTCCAATTCTAGCGGACTTATTAATATTATCTATTTGCCCAAGCGAAATATGTCCAATAACGTCTGAAGTCTCTTCATCTACCACTTTGAAAGCGAGTGTATTTGCACTTTCTATATACTTCTCTAATTGCTGTTCGTCTAAAGGAAATGTGAATGCATTTCCTGACCATTGTATTAGAAATTCTTCGGAATTAATCCAATTTATTAATTGTTTAAAATCAGATTTCTTAAAGCTTTCTAGTTTAATCACTTCCTTGCTCCTTTCGTACATCATGCTTTATAACCTCAAACTTATTTCTATATAAAGAATATATTCTCCTTTTATATAAAATTAAAATAAAGCCATTCATGTGAATGGCTTTACAAAAAAGCAGCATAATTATGCTTTGTTTGCTACATCAATACCATTAAAATCAAAGTCAGCAGTAACCGTTGTAACCGGTGGGAAAATTGCTTCAATTTTGCAAATGGAAATAATTACTCCAACCGATCCAGGAATAGCCGCAAGCCTAACTACATCACAACTTACAGACGAAACAGTACCTACATAAGTACGTCCCTCTGTATTAATTTGAACTGTTCGATTAATTAATTTCTTAAGTTCATCTCTAATTCCTTGTACACAAGAATTATCACATTTCTCATGCTGTTCTTTTTTACACTCTTCGAATACTTCCCAACAATCATCTTGTTTACATGTACACTTCTTTTTACAATTATTAAATCGAGAACCCAATACCTCACCCCCTAATCCTTTCTATTAGTAAAGTATGTCCACTAGCTTAAAAGGGTACGAGGCAAACACATAAAAAGAAAAAAACAAACAATTGTACCAAACTTTCTTTTCATTATTCATTATAAAAACAGACTTCTCCTAATTAAAAGCTTTTTAATGAGCGGCCGTGAATTTAGTCCTACTCCATTTAATGTTTAGACACCACTTTCTAAAACAAACCTTTTTTCTTTTAAATAAGACGCCCCTTAAAAACACACTAGATTTTCCCATTAACTCACATATACATAGACTTTATTTGTGGATTTCCCATTTTTCATTGTGAAATATACATTTAAAAAGCGTACTCGAAAATAAGATATTATTTGTAATTAGAACATTTTCTTCAACAAGTGTTTATTGAAAAATACCATAACTAGTAGTAGTTCTCTCCACTTTCTCTTAAAAATTAGCATAGTTTGTATGAATTCTATATCGAGTAGAAGACACTCTATCATATAAAGATAAAATAGTAGGTTAATAAACAAGCCATTTTTTTATTAAAACATAGAATAATATGAACACTATTGAAAGGAGGTAGAAATAAATGTCCTGGAAAAATGATTGCTGGAGTTCTCAGAAAAAGCATTGTTGTGATGATTGGTGGAAATCTAAAGAAAAGCATCATTGTGATGATAATTGGAGTTCTCAGAAAAAGCATTGTAATGATGATTGGTGGAAATCTAAAGAAAAGTGTCATTGTGATGACGATTGGAGTTCTCAGGAAAAACATTGTAATGATGATTGGTGGAAATCTAAAGAAAAGTGTCATCGTGATGATGATTGGAGTTCTAAACGAAATAAGTGTCGTTGTAAATGTTTCTTTATTTGTTGCCATTGTAAAAGGAAAAATTGGTAATATTTTCGATGCCAACTTAAAGGAAAGAATATGTCTTTTGGAACCGATAAATACTAGAATGTATTATACAAAAAGCTGACTGAATATAATCAGCTTTTTATCAATGAACACGTAAAGATTTCAACAGACATATGTATTTACTGATTAGGTGGGCTATTAAGAAAAAACAAGCTAACTCTTATAAATCGATTTTTAATTACTTCACGTACGTATAAAGCTTTAGATGCCCTCATTACTTCAGACGAATTCACCAGTATTTTCAGCAAAAAATTCATGGAATCTTTAATTAGTCGAGTACTTTCATTGCCTTCAGAAACCCCAGAGACAAGCGGGGTTTCTTTTATTTAAATAAAGATTTTGTTTAAACTTTACAAAACTCACCTATATTAAAATATCTTCTAAAATCCTTATTGAACATTTATAATACTATTAAACGGTTTAAATTCGACAATCAGTAATGGAGGCATTTTAATGGGAAACATCCCAAAAGTATCATCACACCAATCAAATCCTAATATACCCTCACAGCAAGTGAATCCTAATACCCAACAAGGTAGTATAAAAAAAACAAGACGCCGTATTATAACTACTTTGGCTTTTATATTACCTATAATTTTTGTCCTTCAATATTCTCTGAATAACCAACAAGAAATGATTAAAGAAAAACAAATCACACTTAATACGGAACAACAAAAATTATCTTCTGTAAAGAAGGATGGTCATTCCCTTAACAAGGATGTCAAGGCTTTAACAAGTAGTGAAGAAGAAATTTTAAAATTCGCAAGGAAACTGTATGGATTTTCCAAACCGAATGAAACTATATTTCAAATAACTGAATAAAATTACACGGCATTACCTAAAAGGCGATTTGAAGATAATCGCCTTTTTATATTTAATTTCTAAAGGAATCATACTAATCTCTCTTTCTATCATATAACTACTTTGTTTAATTTGTTAAAATAAAACCGCTTGTCCGTTTCACTTTGCTCTATCATTACATTTACTATTAGTAATACGATTTTTAGAGGTGATAAATAATGGACGAGTTTTTATCTTTTGCTGCACTTAATCCCGGTTCTATTGGACCTACACTTCCAACTGTTCAACCTTTTCAATTCCCTACCGGTCCCACCGGTTCTACAGGAGCTACTGGATTAACCGGATCAACTGGACCGACTGGGCCAACCGGATCAACCGGACCAACTGGACCAACCGGATCAACTGGATCAACTGGATCAACTGGACCAACCGGATCAACTGGACCAACTGGACCAACTGGACCAACTGGACCAACTGGACCAACTGGATTTAATCTTCCTGCTGGACCTGCATCTATTACCTTGACTTCTAACGAAACTACAGCATGTGTATCCACTCAAGGAAATAATACTTTATTTTTTTCGGGTCAAGTATTAGTAAACGGTATTCCTACTCCAGGGGTAGTGGTCAGTTTTTCGTTTAGTAACCCATCTCTTGCTTTCATGGTTCCTCTTGCTGTCATTACCAATGCCTCAGGTAACTTTACCGCTGTATTTCTAGCCGCTAATGGGCCTGGAACAGTAACCGTTACTGCTTCACTTCTTGATTCTCCTGGAACAATGGCTAGCGTCATTATTACCATTGTGAATTGTCCGTAATGATTTTATTTTTAAGAACTAAGCAATTTCTAATAAAAAGAGCACTGATTTTATAGCGCTCTTTTTTTATCATTTGGATGTGCCTTTCAAATTAAATTTCGTAACAGCCTATTAAAATAACGCTTTTATTGAATTTCATCCTTAACAAAATTTAATTACTCCAATGAATAAACATGCCACAGTATCGTATTTTAATAAAAACTATAAAACAGACATACTTAACACTAATAGTAGAATTTTTCTTCTTCATCAAATTCACTTCTTTTCTTTTTATAAACATAAAAAAGGATCTCTATTTATACAGAGATCCTTTCTAACTTTATAATTTACTAGACTGTAACCCCTGAATAAACGGAACTACTTCAGGATTTACAAGTGAAGACAAATCACCTAATTCTTTTCCTAAGTAAGCTGCTTTAATAACACGGCGCATTACTTTAGAATTACGTGTTTTCGGTAAATCTTCTACAACGTGGATGTCTTTAGGACACAACGCTTTTCCAATATGAGAGTTTACTAAACTCATTAATTCTTTCTTTAATTCTCCTGTGAATGTTACATGATCTCTTAATACTACAAAACAATGACAAACTTCACCTTTTACTTCGTCAGGTACACCAATTGCAGCAGCTTCAATTACATCGTTATGTTTCACAAGAATAGATTCATATTCAGCAGGTCCAATACGTTTACCTGCAATATTTAACGTATCGTCTGAACGCCCTGTGATGATATATTGTTCACCATCGTAAATGACCCAGTCACCGTGGACCCATTTATTTTCAAAACGTGACCAATATGTGTTCACGTAACGTTCATCATCTTCCCAGAAGCTTTTCGTCATACCTACCCAAGGTTTCTCTAAGCATAATTCTCCGACTTCATCTCGAATTGGTTTACCTTGATCATCCAGTACGACAGCTGCCATTCCTGGTAAAGATGCGTTAAAACTAATCGGTGCGATTGGCTTAATAAGAACATTACCGAAAATCCCACCAGAGATTTCAGTTCCACCTGAGTAGTTACAGATTGGAACATTTCCTTTTCCAACTGTTTCAAACAGCCACATCCATGGATCAGGATTCCAAGGTTCTCCTGTTGATGCGAATACTTCCAAACTCTTTAAAGAATGTTTATTGACATACTCATCACCTTTTGCCATTAATGCTCGGATTAACGTTGGCGAAATACCTAGATGAGTAATCTCATATTTATCAACTGTCTCCCATAACCGGTCTGCTTCTGGGAAGTCTGGAACACCTTCGTACATAACCATCGTTGCTCCATTAATGAGTGAACCGAATAATAGAAACGGCCCCATCATCCAGCCCATATCAGTTACCCATAATACACGATCACCTTGTTTAATATTCATTCCAAATCCTGCATCAAAAGCTGCTTTCAAAGGAAATCCTGCATGCGTGTGTACTGTTCCTTTCGGCTTACCAGTCGTTCCTGATGTATAAATGAGCATCAATGGATCATCACTTTGCATTTCCTCTGCATGTATGAATGGTTTTTCTTTTTCTAGCGTACTCCACGAAAAGTCATAGTTATGTGGTGTAAAATCATTTCCTGCATGACGAACGATAACAACTTTTTCAACAGTTGGGCAATGTTCACAAGCTTTATCTACTTCATCTTTTAAAGAAACAATTTTACCGCGACGTGAAAATCCATCTGCGGTAATAATCATTTTTGAACCTGCCGCTTGCACACGTGTCATAACTGCATCAGACGCAAAGCCTGAGAATATTGGTGAAATAATTGCTCCGATTTTCATTACAGCTAGCATCGCAACAACTGTTTCTGGAATCATCGGCATATAAATTGTTACACGGTCACCTTTCTCAATACCCGCGTGTTTCAAACCATTTGCAACACGGCTTACCCAGTTGTCAAGCTCTTCATATGTAAATGATTTTGAAGTTCCATTTTCCCCTTCGTACTGAAGTGCTGGCTGTATTCTCGTCTCTTCATCCGCAAGCCAGCGGGATAAAGCTGATTCTACAACGTTACATGTTCCGCCATTATACCACTGTGCAAACGGTGTACCATTTTCTAAATCTAACACTTCTGTATAAGGTTTCATCCATTGATAGCCTACTGCTTTTTCTGCCTCTCCCCAAAACCAAGCTGTTTCCTCAATAGATTTATTATAAAAAGTTTCATAATCTTCATATCCCAATGATTTCATCCAACCATATAAACGTGTTTTTTCCTTGTACTCTTCTGTTGGAAACCAAACTGCTTGTTTCAATGTTTTCCCCTCCTTAACTTTTTGAGCAAGAAAGCCCTAAATAGGGCTTTTAAACTGGATATACAGGATGTTTACGATCTGTGAATACTTGATATTTACTCATATACATTTCGAAACGTCCTTTTAACTCTTCACGTAAATTGTTTGGATGAACAATACCATCAATCACCATCTCTGATGCTAAATGATAAATATCAATATCTTTCTTATACTCTTCACGTTTTTCAGCAATGAAGCTAGCACGCTCTTCTTCTGGTAAAGCTGCAATTTTATTTGCATATACAGCATTAACCGCAGCTTCTGGACCCATTACCGCAATAGAGGCTGTCGGTAATGCCAGACAGCAATCTGGTTCAAATGCTGGACCTGCCATCGCATATAAACCAGCGCCATATGCTTTACGAACAACGATAGAAATCTTCGGTACAGTTGCTTCACTCATTGCAGAAATCATTTTTGCACCGTGGCGAATAATACCGGCACGCTCTACTTTTGTACCAATCATAAATCCTGGTACATCCGCAAGGAATAATAATGGAATATGATATGCATCGCATAAATTAATAAACTTAGCAGCTTTATCAGCTGAATCGTGGAATAATACGCCGCCCTTCATACGCGGCTGATTTGCAATAATACCAACTGGCTTACCATCAATACGTGCTAAGCCTGTAATTAGCTCTTGAGCAAATAATTTTTTCACTTCATAGAATGAACCTTCATCAATAACTCTATTAATGAGATCTTTCATATTGAAAGGAGCATTTTGATTTTCTGGAATGATTTGTTCTAACGTTTTATCGAATTGCTTCGGTTCTTGAGGTGTAACCAATGGAGTCTTTTCTAAGTAGTTGTTTGGAAAATATGAAATGTATTGTCTTGCTTGTGTAATCGCATCTTCTTCTGTCTTACATAAAACATCTCCGCATCCTGATACAGAGCAATGCATACGAGCTCCGCCCATCTCTTCTAAAGTTACCTTCTCACCGATAACCATCTCAGCCATACGAGGAGATCCTAAATACATAGATGCATTTCCTTCTACCATCATTACAACGTCACAAAAGGCTGGAATATACGCACCACCAGCTGCAGAAGGTCCAAATAACAAGCATACTTGAGGAACTTTACCTGATAACTTCACTTGATTATAGAAGATTCTTCCTGCACCGCGGCGCCCTGGGAACATTTCTACTTGATCTGTAATACGCGCTCCAGCAGAGTCAACTAAATAAAATAACGGAACACGTAGTTTTTCAGCTGTTTCTTGAATACGTAAAATCTTTTCAACTGTGCGTGATCCCCATGATCCAGCTTTTACAGTAGAATCATTGGCCATTACACACGCAGTACGACCATGTATTTTACCCGTTGCCGTTACAACGCCATCCGCAGGTAAGCCTGTTTGTTCACAGTTAGCAAATAATGCATCTTCTACATATTCGCCATTATCAAATAGAAGCGCTAAACGATCTCGAACAAATAATTTTCCTTTTGCTTTATTTTGCTCATGATATTTCGGTGCCCCGCCTTGTTTAATTGTTTCAACTCGTTCTTCAAATGAATTAGATTGTTGTTTTTGGTCTAACATATTTACTCCCCCTTATACATCGGTTTGCGTTTTTCTTTGAATGCCTGTAATCCTTCTATTCGATCTTTCGTATGGATTACACCTTCATACGCTTGTTTTTCCATTTGTAATCCGGTATGTAAATCAACTTGAATACCATTTGAAATTGCCTCTTTTGCTAATCGAACAGCAATAGGTCCATTACTAGCAATTTTCTCTGCTATTTCAATCGCTTTCTCTTCAAGTAAATTAGCTGGTACAACAAATTCTACTAAACCGTATTCTTTTGCTTCTTGCGCTGAAATACGTCTACCTGTATAAATTAATTCTTTCGCTCTACCAACACCAATTAATCTCGGTAAGCGCTGTGTACCACCTGCTCCTGGTATAATTGCAAGTGTCGTTTCAGTAAGACCAAGACTTGCAGATTCAGCAGCAATTCTAAAATCACAAGCTAAACTTAATTCCGTACCACCACCAAGTGCAATTCCATTTATAGCAGCAATAACTGGCTGTGGTAATTGTTCAACCATCTCCATAGTAGTGCGAATCATACTAACAGCATGGCGAACTTGTTCTTCATTCATACCGGCACGCTCTTTTAAATCTGCACCAGCACAAAATGCTTTTTCACCAGCACCAGTCAAAATAACTACACGTACGTTTGAATCTTCACTTATTTGAGTTAATATCGTTTGTAGTTCATCTAATAATGTCAAAGATAATGAGTTTGCTTGTCTTGCACGATTTAACGAAATCTTTACTACGTGAGGTGTTACATAATCAACTGAAATGTTTTGTAATTGTAGCATCTTCTCACCTACTTATCGTTTTATGTTGAAGCGCTCTATACACATGACTCGGTAATTGGATATTCAACTTACTTTGAATAAATTGACTAGCTCTCAATAACTTTTCTTCGTCTATATTCGTTTGGACTCCTAATTTATGGAGCATATGTACTAGGTCATCAGTGGCAACATTACCTGATGCTCCTGGTGCATAAGGGCAGCCCCCGAGTCCACCACAAGAACTATCAAACGTTGTAATACCGTATTCTAATGATTTAACTACATTCGCTAGAGCCATTCCATACGTATTATGAAAATGCATGGTAAACTGCGAAGCATCATACTTCTTTAATAGATGTTCTAATACTTGTTCTACTTGTAATGGATTCGCTACACCGATTGTATCCCCAAGAGAAACTTCATAAATGCCGTATGAAAATAGTTGATTACATAATTCGTCAACTGCTGCGACACTTATATCCCCTTCATAAGGACATCCAAATACAGTAGAAACATAGCCTCTTACCTTTTTCCCTTCGAATAATGCCTGTTTTGTTATATCTTCAATTACAACTAATGCTTCTTTAATCGATTTATTAATATTACTTTTATTATGAGATTCACTTGCTGATAAAAAAACATTCACCTCATCTACATTTTGCAAAAAAGCTCGTTCCAAACCATTTTGATTCGGAACAAGCGCAGCATATGTAACATTTGAATCCCTTTTCAGCTCAGAAAATACATCATTTGCATCCGCTAATGCAGGGACCCATTTTGGGTGAACGAATGAGGAAACTTCAACATACGACAATCCTGCTTCTGTAAGTAGTTGAATCCATTTTACTTTATCTTTTGTGCCAACAATCTTTTTTTCATTTTGTAAGCCATCACGTGGCCCGACTTCTTTAATGACAGCAAAATTAGGTAGTTTCAATTCGCTTCCCCCTATATCTCCCTATTCAATTTCTAATAATACATCTCCTTCATTTACAAAATCGCCTTCTTGCACATTAATTTTCATAACTGTGCCAGCTTCTTCTGAAATGATTGGAATTTCCATTTTCATAGATTCCAAAATGACGACATCCTGCTCTTCCTCTACTGTATCTCCTACTCCTACAACAATCTTCCAAACGTTTCCTGCCATCGATGCGTATACTTTCGTCATCATTTTTTCCCCCTTAATATTGTTAAATCTTATTTTTTAACGAGTTGTTTCGTTACAAAGCCTGTTGTATAAATACCCTCTTTGAACACTTCGTCTTCCAAAACTTGCAGTAGCATTGGTGTGTTCGTTTTAATACCTTCTACTTTTAATTCCTCTAGAGCATCATGTAATTTTGAAATTGCTTCTTCACGAGTCTCGCCATGTGCAATGACTTTCGCAATCATTGGATCATAGAAAGGTGTAATCGTTACATGATTTTCTAAGAAGTGATCAATCCGTACATTTGACGGTAATGTTAAATCTGTAATTTTCCCAGGTGACGGGAAGAATGTTTTCGGATCCTCTGCATAAATACGAGCTTCAATGGCATGACCACTACGTTTTACATCATCCTGAGTAAATGATAGTTTCTCTCCACTTGCAATCAGAAGTTGTTGTTCTACAAGGTCTAATCCCGTAATTTCTTCTGTCACTGGATGCTCTACTTGTAATCTCGTATTCATCTCTAAGAAATAGAAGTTCTTCTGATCATCTACAAGAAACTCAACTGTACCTGCATTTGTATAACCAAGTGCTTTGGCAGCTTGTACAGCAACTTCTCCCATCGCCTTTCGTGTACCTTCATCTAAAAATGGTGAAGGTGCTTCTTCGATTACTTTTTGATTTCGGCGCTGTACCGAACATTCACGCTCCCATAAATACACTGTGTTACCATGTGTATCTGCTAAAAGCTGAATTTCAATATGATGCGCGTCTGCTATATATCGCTCTAAATACATTTCTCCGTTACCGAAGAAGTTTTGCGCTCTCGTTTTATTACTTTCAAACGCTTTGGTGAGCGTTTGCTCAGTTTCCATCAACTGCATACCAATGCCTCCGCCGCCTGCGGATGCCTTAAGCATTAATGGATAACCAATTTGTTTTGCAATTTCAATTGCTTCTTCAGCAGTTTCAATATTTGTAGTAATACCTGGGACTACTGGGACATCTGCTGCTTGCATTGCGATACGTGATTCGATTTTACTTCCCATCTTCGTAATGATTTCTTCTGAAGGACCGATAAATACGATTCCTTCTTCTTTGCAGCGAACCGGAAAAGACGGATTCTCTGATAATAAACCATAGCCCGGATGAATTGCTTCTGCATTTGTCTTCTTAGCTATTTCAATAATTTTTTCAAGGTTTAAATAGCTTTCTTGGACACGCGGTCCACCTACTAAGTAAGCTTCATTTGCCATTTTCACATGAAGGGCATTTTCATCTGCTTCAGAATAAATAGCAACAGTGCGAATGCCAAGTTTTTGACAAGTTTTCATAATACGAACAGCAATTTCCCCGCGATTCGCAATTAATATTTTTTGAAACATAGTGATTCCTCCCTTTTATCTACATCCTAAATGTCTAGCAATTACGAGACGTTGAATTTCAGAAGTTCCTTCACCAATTTCTAATAGTTTCGCATCACGAATATGTCGTTCAACTTCATATTCACGCATATAACCATATCCACCATGAATCTGTACTGCTTGATTCGCAATACGGCTTGCTGCTTCCGATGCAAATAGTTTTGCCATTGCCGCTTCTTTGCCGAAAGGTTTATCATTATCTTTTAACCAAGCTGCTTTATGTACTAAATTGCGTGCTAGCTCTACTTCAGTCGCCATATCAGCTAATTTAAATTGAATCGCTTGGAAATTAGAGATTGACTTTCCAAATTGTTGACGTTCTTTCGCATATTGCAATGCACGTTCAAACGCTGATTGCGCAATACCAACTGCCAATGCTGCGATTGAAATACGTCCTCCATCAAGTGTATATAAAAATTGTTTAAAACCTTTATTTACATCACCAAGAATATTTTCTTTCGGTACACGAACACCATCAAGTACGATTTCACAAGTATTAGAAGCGCGAACGCCCATTTTATCGTAAGGACTAGAAATCGTTAATCCTTCACTAGTAGTAGGTACGATAAATGCTGAAATGCGTTTTCTACCATTCTCTTCAACACCGTTGACAGCGGTTACAATAATGGTATTTGCATACTCTGCGTTTGTAATCCAACACTTCTCACCACTGATTACATACTCATCGCCATCTAGTACCGCTTTCGTTTGAGTACCACCTGCATCTGATCCAGCATTCGGCTCCGTTAATCCGAAGGCACCTAATGTTTTACCTGACGCCATTGGAACTAAATACTTTTGTTTTTGTTCTTCTGTACCGAAATAATAAATTGGAGAAGCACCTAATGAAATTGTTGCAGCATAGCTTAAACCAGTGCCACCACAAGCGCGACCAATTTCTTCAACTGCTAACGCATACGATACAGTATCGCCACCTGAACCTCCATACTCTTCTGGGAATGGGATGCCTAATAATCCTAGTTCGCCCATTTTTTGAAATGTTTCATATGGAAACTCTGCAGTTTTGTCATAATATACAGCTTTCGGTGCGATTTCCTTTTCAGCAAAGTCACGTACCATTTCTTTAATCATTTGTTTTTCGCGAGTTAGAGTAAATTCCATTCCGCTACACACCCCTTATCGAATATTGAGTTTCGACAGCGTGCGAGTTTCTACTACAAACTTAACAACTTAAAAGACAAGAATATTAGTTAGACAATTGCTATAATTCTGTCATAACTTAATTTTAAAACAGATTCTGTACTAATGCACAAAAAAATTCCTACATTGTTCTACAACAACATAGGGGATTTTGTGTCGAATTATGTAATTTATTGTTTAATAATCTCTACCTTTTCCCGAATCAGAAATTTCTACTAATGCTTCAGGGTATGGTTCGAAATACGTTTGTCTTAATAAATACTTTTCATCAAATCGAATGGCCCATGATTTTAAAATTGTAAGTAAACTACTAAGTGGTATTTTCTTTTCTGCATACTTTTGTAACAGTTCTATAAAATGATCTTTTTCTTGTTTTTTTAGCTTTGTTTTAAAGTATCCAAAAATGTGCTCGCATACATTTACATTCGATGTATAGCGGGGGGTGCGCATAAATAATTCATATAAAGTCTTCTCATAGTTTTCAAATACAACTTCAATCTTTTCATTTTTGTGATTTGCAATTATACGCCCTAATTCCTTTTGTTTCACTTGATTATATGCCATAAATAAATATTTATTGTCCGACTGAAACGATACAAGGTCTTTCATATTTTTATTATGTTTAATCATTTTGTAATATGCGATTGTAAATAGTCTTGTAAAGAAATGCTCTCTAATAATAAAATTCGACAATCTGCCTTCCTCTTCAATAGGAAGATGCGAAAATTTTTTTACTACTGCTCCGCCAAATAAGCCCGATCCTTTTCCCTTTGCTGGCGCTTTTTCAAAACCAGAATAAATTTTCACATCACGCGTACCACAACTTGGTGAACGATTCTTTAAAATAAAACCATCCACATCCGATATCGTTTGTAAAAAGTCATTTGAAAACTGCTCCATTTTTTCAGTTACATCTTCTCGTGTCGACGGTTGCACAAGTCTGTTCTCACCATTTTCTTCTACAATTCGTATCGTTTCACGAGGAGTTCCCAATCCAATCTCCACTTCTGGACAAACAGGTATAAATGTAACAAATGGCTGCAAATTTCGTATTGTTACATCTGGAATCATCTCTCCATTATATCGACAAGCATCAAATTCTAAACATTTACTTACGACGATTGTAGGTTTTGCAAATTGTCGCATCTCATTACCTCCTTAGTGCTAGTCCGTATACTATAAATTGTACTAAGATTAACATTTTAAGCAAAGTTTGATTCATTTATTTTTATGAGAAATATATATCCAATAATATATTAACAATCATTCAACTCTATTTTCAATAAATGTGCGCCCTATTATACTGGTTTAGATATTGTGAAATGAATAATACACAGATGCTCCGGAGAAATTAATGATTAAGAAAGGAGGGAATTGTTATGAAAAAGAAATTATCATCTATTTTAAGTGTTTTAGCACTCTCTATTATGTTTTTAGGTACATCTGCGCAAGCTGAATACGATGGAAATAATATGAATAGAGTGAATAACACTGATATTTCAACTCGAGTAAATGACAATAATTTAGACAGAGTTAATAATGATGTAAGAACTCGAAATGTAAATACAACAAATGATTTAAATGATAATCGTGATAGAAATAATAATTGGGCTTGGCTTGGTTTATTAGGACTAGCAGGATTATTAGGTCTTAGAAGAAGAGACAAAGAAACACGCTGATTTAGAATGTTTTTAATAAACAAGTACTTATTTATCAAAAATATATAACGAAAATAAATCGCCTTTTTAAAGGCGATTTATTTTTACTTAAAAAGTAATATATGTAATTCACACTTCGACGATTAAATTCGTGGAGTTAATCCATACAATATAAATTGAATCGTATTTTCAATTTCTGCTTCATCATTCCATTTTTCTTCAGGTAATAATAAAAATCGTGTTAATAATAAACCTAATACAGCTGATAAAGTAAGACGTAGTACGGAAGATGGTGGTATCTCAATAATCTCTCCTTCTTCTTGAAATTTCACAATCAACTTTTTGAAATGTGAAAACAGTTCTGTTTCTACTAATTGCTGTATTTCATTTTTTAGTTCTGGTTGAAATGGTACTTCTTGAATTAATATTTTTATCATAGGAAAGTGTTTTTGAGCAAATTTAAATCTATTATGAATTACAACCCTTAAAAGTCCTTCATACGATTCATACTCTGATTTAAATATTTCTTTTGCAAAGGTTTGTACGAAAAATGGGGCAACGAACTTAGTTAAAGTTGGCATTACGACCGCTAGTAATAAATCTTTTTTCGTCTTATAGTAGCGGAAGATGGTTCCTTCCGCTACACCAGCACGCTTTGCAATTTCACTTGTTGAAGTTGAAGCGTATCCTTTTTCTCCAAACATATCAACAGCCGCCTCTAATATTCGCATTTGACGTTCATTTCGTTTATCCGTATTAGTTGCAGCTATTAATTCCTCCAGCCAATCCTTCTGCATTTATAAAGCTCCTTTTTGTCATTATTATATTTTGCGATGTTTCTTTAAAGCAAATACATTTCCTACTGCAAATAATAGTGAAAAAAGTAATAATACAGTAAGATCTAATGCAATCTCTGTAAACCCTTGATTCCGAATCATCACTTGTCTCATTGCGTCAGCGCCGTATGTGAGTGGAAATACTTTCCCTAACATTTGTAGCCACTTATTCATAGATTCCATTGGAAACAATCCAGAAAAGAAGATTTGTGGCACAATAACAAGCGGTATAAATTGAATCATTTGAAATTCATTATTTGCGTATGCCGATAAAAACGTACCTAATGTTAGTGCAGTTAAAGAGAGCATACATGTAATAAGTAGCGTTAGCCATATGGAGCCAGCTACGTATAAATCTAAAATATAAACGGAAAAGCTTACGATAATAATGGATTGTATAAAGGCAAAGATTCCAAAACCAATAATATAACCTGCGACTATTTCCCATCTTCTTACTGGGGTGGATAATAACCTTTCTAGCGTACCACTTAAACGTTCTCTTACGAAAGATACACCTGATAATATAAATACAAAGAAAAATGTAAAGAAACCAATTAATACAGGACCAAGCCCATCAAACATCGTAAAGTCTTTAGAGCCATGTAAATAATTTACTTCAGGTTTCATAATCGATACATCATTCTTCTCTGTGCTTTTTTGCAATACTTGAAGTACAGCACGATTTTTTGACGAATCACTACCTTCCAACAGAAGTTTCATTTTTCCATTCTCTATACGAAATACTGCATCTACTTTTTGTTTTTCCAACTCAGAAATCGCCTTTTCCTTACTGTATTCATAAATTGACGCTTCTTGATTTTTCATCATTTTTACTATTTGAGCGGGCATATCAACAACAGCAATTTGCGGTATATAGTCTTTCTGTGTAAACACTAGTGACAAAAGCCAAAGTAATAACATCGGTGCTCCAAACATCATTGCTAACGAACGCTTATCTCGAAAAAATTGACGAATAATACGTATAATTACACCAGTAACTCTCATGATGGCACCACCTCTTCTAGCAAAAAGACATCTTCAATCCGTCCAGATGACACGCGTTTTTTCAATTCTTCAGTTGTTCCAACCGCAACTAGTTTCCCTTCTCTAATTAACCCTAGACGCTCACAAAATTCAGCTTCATCCATAATGTGCGTCGTTACAATAATCGTTGTGCCTTTCTTTTTAAGATCATAAAATTTTTCCCAAATCGTTTTTCTAAGAAGCGGATCTATCCCCACTGTAGGCTCATCTAAAATTAATATTTCTGGTTCGTGAAGGAGCGCTATTGCTAATGATAAGCGTTTTTTCATTCCACCTGAAAATTGTTGTACTTGCTTTTTCATATACTGAGACAATTGTACAAGTTCAAAAACCTCTGCAATTCTTGTCTTTTTACGTTTTCCCTTTAGTCCATACATCGTTGCTATAAAATCTGCATTTTCATATGCTGACAATTCTTCGTATAATGCATCCGCCTGGGCCATATAACCAATTCTTTTCATTTCATTTAAATTAGGCATATTAGTATTATTAACAAGCACTTCACCTTTCGTTGCCTCATTAATACCTGCAATCATTTTAATGAGCGTTGTTTTCCCCGATCCAGAAGGTCCAACAAAACCAAAAATTTCTGCTTTTTCAACTTGTAATGAAAGATTGTGTAACACTTCTTTTTTCCCAAAACTTTTTGATACAGTCCGTAAAATAATGGAAGGTTGTTGCACGTTTCATCCTCCTTTTCCAATAAAATGAGTGAGTACTCACTTTTATTTTACCCTTGCTTAATTATATGTCAAACTTCATTGATTATTATGTATGTTCAATCAACGATATTAAACAATGAAACAGAGTCGACATTAGAATTTCATTTCCTAAAGTCGACTCTGTTTCATTTAAACTATAAATTTCACTTTACGTTTTTAAATTCATATACTTCCGAATTCTAGCAACATCTAAAGAATATTCAATAACTAATTGCTGTAACGGTAAAATAACTGTGTCAGGATATAAATGTGCATATTGTAATGTTTCTGCATATTTTTCTAACCTTTTTTCTAAATACTTTATTATTTGATCAGGATGACTTACTAATAAACATTTACAATAATAATGTATTTGTTCCTCAATCGCTGTGTATTCTTCAATTTCATATTCTTTATGCATGTGTACACCCCTTTAAGTTTTTTACATGAATTACTTATCACAATTTTCACTCGACAAATTTTAAGTTTTTTGATTATTTACACTATAACAAACAATCAGGGTCAAATTTTGTTACTTTATGTAACGTAGAAAATTTTTAACAAAATTGTAATGTTAACTCCTGCAAAATACATAAAATTTCTTTACTCACTTTTGTATAAAAAAATCGTACAGCTTAATTTAACTGCACGACTACAATCTCTGGCCTATTCAAAATTCTTTGCGGAATGATACTATTTCCTAATCCTCTACTCACTACCATTGATGTATTTTGTTCTACATATAAACCTGCTGTATATTTAGGTAAAACACCTTGATTTGGAGCAACTAATCCACCGATAAATGGCAATCTAACTTGCCCTCCATGAGCATGTCCCGATAAAACCAAATCCAACCTCTCATTCGTATATTCCTTTATAAATTCAGGCCTATGGGATAATAATACATTATATCTATCTGGCTGCATTTCAATTTTTGCTTTTTTAATTTCATCTATTATAATATTTCCTTCATCACGGTTTCCAGTAACAAACTCTGGATCATCAATACCTAGCAAGTTTATTTCTTGCTCACCCTTTCGAATGCCTACATGTTCATTCCTTAAAACATTGACACCATATTTCTTCAACTCTTTTTCTAAACTGTTATACTTTCCAGACCATTGTTCATGGTTTCCTGTCACAAAATATACAGGATACTTATTTACCATTTTTTGTATTAATTGCATACTCACTTCTGCATCGTATGATTTACTGTCAATTAAATCACCCGTAATCGCAATAATATCTGGGTCTATACTTTTTATTTTTTGAATTAACACATCTTGATTATCGCCAAATTTTTTATTGTGTAAGTCTGAAATTTGTAGAATTTTATACCCTTTAAAAGAGGATGGTATTTTACTAGAGGTTATTTTAACCTCAGTTATACTTATTAAATTGTTCTGTAAATATAAAAAGATTGTAAAACCTACTAATATACAAATAATCATTACAATTCTATTAATTTTCTTTTTCATATTTTCTCCTTTACATTCTCATCAAACACTTCTATATGCTAACTGAATTATATTATACTTTCTTGAAATGTATTTAAATCAATATAATAATACAGTACATGAAATTTCGTATGAGATATGTCATATATATTCCTTATATTTTTACTTTTACCTTTTTAATAATAAGAATACAAAAACGACTCTTATCACAAGAAAAGAGTCGTTTTCTAACTTTATACTTTTAATACTTTCATGTTAAAAATGCGAAAACTAAAATACTATTTAAGAGCCTTAACTATAACTTTAGTTGCCTCTGCAATGAGTTGATTATCATAGGTTGCCTCTTTCTCATCTTTACTAGATAAAATTGCGATGATAATTGGTGCTCTATTTGGAGGCCAAACGATAGCAATATCATTTCTTGTCCCGTAACTACCAGCACCTGATTTATCTCCAACTACCCATTCAGTTGGTACGCCTGCACGAATAAGTTTGTCCCCTGTAGCATTTCCTTTCATCCACTCTGTAAGAATTTTACGTTTTTCAGCTGGAAGTGCATTTCCGACCGTAAAAGCTTTAAGATTCGTAGCAATAGCTTTCGCTGTACTAGTGTCACGAATGTCTCCTGGAATAGCTTCGTTTAATTCTGTTTCAAAGCGATCAGACATAGTAATCCGATCCCCCATATGCCTAAGCGCTTTTTCATATCCTTTCGGTCCTCCTATTTTATTAAATAAAATGTTCCCTGCAGTATTATCGCTTGAACGAACAGCTGCCTCAGCAATTTCTCCTAGTTTCATTCCAGTATCTACATGTTTCTCTGTAACAGGTGAATAATCCACTAAGTCTTCTTTCGTATATGTAATTACTTCATTTAATGAATCAATTGAGTTTTGCTGTAGTAATACTCCCGCGGCTAAAGCCTTGTAGGTTGATGCGAAGGCAAATCTTTCGTTAGGTCGATAAGAGATTGTTTGATTTGTACCAGTATCAATCGCATATACACCTAATCGAGCATCAAATTTTTTCTCAAGTTGAGAGAACTCTTTATGCGTTGCCTGATTTTTATGTTTCACTTGACCAGTCTTTTCTTTCGCTTCAACTTGCAGTGCCCCTCCTGTAAAAGCTTCTAGGCTTGTAAGACTTAAACCTAATATACCAACGCATATTCCTATTTTTAGCATCCTCTTATTTTTCAAAATCATCATTCCTTCCAAATTTTTAGCACCTTTTTATACGTACACATAATAGACAATCACCGAACCAAATTTGTTCCATAAACTAAAAAAATTATAGCTAGTATGAGAGTTATTAACAAAATAAGAGATAGTAGCTACGACGCCTCTATCTCTTATTTCATATTTCATTTTTTTACTTATAAATGGCTTTATATGAACAGGGTCTCTTCCCTGAGAAAAGTACTCTAATTTTGCTTAGAACTACCTGTACTAGTAGCTTCACCATGTATACGTTGCTGTTTCAAATCAAAGTATACATCTAATACTTCCTTTCCAATTATAGAATTAATTCCATTTTTATCATCATGAAGCCATGGAACTACTACGGAAAATGCTACTTCTGGATTATCATATGGAGCATATCCAACTAACGTTAAGTTGTAACATTCCATACGTTCTCCTTTTGCATTTCTACCAATCGGGTCATCTCCACCATATACAGTTTGGGCTGTTCCTGTCTTTCCTGCTGGTTTATATGGCGCGTTTTTGAAATATTTCACGCCAGTTCCATCACCTTCTTGGAATACCCATCTAAACCCTTCTTTTATCCGATCAATATGTTCTTTCTTCATATCAATTCGATTTAATACGACAGGCTCTATGGAACGTATAACTTTGCCAACCTCTTCTTTTATTGATTGTTCTCGTATTTCTTGTACAATTTGAGGTTGCATTCTATAACCACCATTCGCAATCGTTGAAATATATTGCGCTAATTGCAACGGCGTATACGTATCATACTGACCGATAGAAAAATCTAGTAAAAACCCAGGTTGACTATCTATTTTTCTCGTTTGTCCAATTATTTCATTCGGTAAATCAATACCTGTTGGGACACCTAAACCAAATTGCTTGAAATAATAGCGCATCGTATCAAATGCTCCTTGTTTAATATCCAATGAGCCATTTGGTACGTAATTGACTCCCGCAATTTTTAAAGCTGTCTGGAACATGTATACATTCGAAGATACTTGTAAAGCCCGTAAATCATTAATATTACCAAATCCGGATACATTCCACGATTTCTTAGCTTGTGTACCTTTAAATTTCATCGGCGCGTCATAAAATTGATCTCCTGGATGTATTGCCCCTGTCTCATATCCAGTTAATAAAGTAGCACCTTTTACAGCTGACCCTAGCTCATACGAAGTTGTCATGTTTCCTAATGCCAAATCCTCAACCTCTATTTTCCCTTCTTTTTCTACAATCTTTTTGCCTGCCATTGATAAAATTTGTCCGTTATTTGGATTCGTCATGACAACAAAAGCTCGATCGAGCAGTGGCTCTGAACTCTTAAAAGCTCTCAAGTTTTTTTCTATACTTTCTTCCACTTTCTTTTGTAATTCCATATCAATCGTTAATGTTAAACTATTACCACTTTTTCCTTTAGAGATTATTTCTGTGCTAACAATGTTTCCTGATTTATCAGTAATATTTTTTACTTCTTCTTTTGTGCCGTGTAATACATCTTCATATCGTTGTTCAATATAACTTTTTCCAACACGATCATTACGGTTATATCCACGTACTAAATAAGAATCTAAATTTTCTTTCGGTAATCCTTCTTCACTACTCGTAATATTTCCTAATACAGAACGAAATAAATTACCGTTTACATAATTACGTTCCCAATCAACAGTTGCATCTACTCCTGGAAAATTCGCAAGATTTTCGCTTATCCGCGCATACTCTTCATCTGTTACATCTTTTTTAATGATTTGTGGTGTTAGTTGATAACCTGAACTCATTTTACTTTTAATAGCTAACACCTTTAAATCTTGTGCTGTTAATTCTGCTAATTCTACCTCTGTAACCCGACCTCGTCTTAAGTCTTCTATTTTTTTATCTAACTCTTTTCCCTCTATACCCTTTTCTTTAAACTTTTCTATATCTTTCTTAGTAATCTTTGTCTCCGCACGTTTCGAATTCAACTGCATCCAAAAATCTTTTTTATCGATATCTGTTAATTTATTTATATCTTGTTCAGGCATTTCAAGTACTTTCGCCAAGTCTTTTGCTGTTTTTAAAATATCTTCACTCGTAATTCCCTTCACCCTTGTATACGTAATTGTGCGAAGAGATTTATTATTAACAACTGTTTTCCCTTCTCGATCTAAAATTTGTCCACGTGGAACTGGAATACTAGTTATTGCATTTTGACTACTTTCCACTTGGTTCTTATAAGCCTCTCCCTCAACGATTTGTACCTTTCCTAGCTGCATAATAATAGCTGAGAATAGTACAAATATGCAAAGGAACATTATATTTAATCGAATAGATATATATGTCTTCTGCTTCTTGCCTTTTTGTCCTTTCATAAATCCTCCATTTAATCCTTTCAGGAATTGCTACAAATACTAAAAGCATTCCTTATATATTAGATACCGATAATCGGTTATAAATATCGCCTCAATTTTTTTCTTAATCCTTGTAAGCAACCATTCCTTTTCGTTTAGCTACGGAATTAATAACTCTCCCTTCTTGTTTTCTCTCTATTTTTTTTGCCACTTGCATTAGAAGTGCTAAACTGTATAATAACTCTTATTAAACTTACATATAAACTTGCTAGTAAATTTTCATGCTAATTATTCCTTTCTTCATGCTGTAATACTTAATAGACAACCTAAACAATAAAGTTGTTCCACATTTACAAAAAAAATAATTAAATATAAGATGAAATAGGCTACATAAGGGAGGGTTATATGTTACATACAAGAAGATGGAGATTTTTTGCGGTTCTTTCTATTGTAGGTTTGATTTTACTAATTTTATTAAAAATCAACTTCTTTTCAATTACTATCGCAACTTCTTCAGCTGAAAGAGGAAAGATTTTTGATAAAAATGGTGTAATGCTAGCTACAAATAAGAAAGTTAAGTCTCTATATTGCACTTCTAATGATGAAAAGCTATCGAAACAAGATACATCAAACACATTAGCTTTTTTTAACCAATTTTCAAGCGAGTTTCAACATGATATTTCTACAGAGAACATAAAATCTCAATTACAACAATCTTGTAAAAAGAAGACTATGAATGATATACCGTTATACTCTGATATAAATGAGAATGAACTTGCATTCATAAACAAAAACAAACCCAATAATGTAATAATTAAAGATGAATGGATTCGATATTACCCTAAACACGAAATTGGTTCACAAGTAATTGGGTATGTAGAAAATGACCTTAAGTCCAAGCATATGGCTGTTGGAAAAAGCGGGATTGAGCTGCAATATGAAAATGATTTAAAAGGAAAACCAGGCAAAACTCTTATTTTTAAATTGAATAATAAAAAGTTCTTATGGAACATTCAAAAAGTACAAAAAGGAAAAGATGTGCGGCTAGCTTTAGACTCTGAGTTGCAGCAAAAGGCAGAAGAAGCATTAAAATCTCAAATTAAGAAAACACCTGATGCTAAAGCTGGTTATGCTATAGTGAGCGATGCAAAAACTGGCGCAATTTTAACTATGGCCAACTCGGTAGCTTTTAATCCAAATATATTAAATACACATGTATCTTCTAGAAAAGAAAACATTAAATCTCTTTCGCAAAATAAAGCAATTCAAAAATTAAAGTATGGTGAATCTTATGTAAATATGGCTTCTACTATAAAACCACTCACTATTTTAATTGGATTAAATGAAAAGCTTTTCCAACCAGAAGATACTTATTTAGATAAAGGTACTTTTCAGTATGATAATCAAAATAACATTACGAATGCGCCTGGAACACCAACAGGGGAGATTACACCGAGGCAGGCTATCATTAATTCATCTAACACATTTATGACAGCAAAAGTAGCTCTGCCCTTATTCAACCAAAATAATGGAAATATAGAAAAAGTGGCACATATATGGACAGATTATTTAATGCAATTCGGCCTACGTTCTAAAACTGGGATTGATTTACCCTTTGAAGAAGACGGACAATATGAATTCCATCCATCTAATAAATTTGAAAATGGGATTTCAGCTTTATTAAATGCCTCTTGGGGAGGAAATGAAGTGCATACTCCTCTTCAACTCGCTCAATATGCAGCAACTTTGGCAAGTAAAGGCGACAAATATAAACCTCAAATCGTAAGTGCGATTATTGGTCAAGATGGTAAGGAAACCAAAAAGTTTAAACCCATTTTAGAAAGTTCAAATCGTTACCCGATGAACTTTTGGAGTGTCGTGCAAGGTGGGATGAGTCAAAATATAGAGGAAATTAAAAAGTTGCCCTTTGACGTCGCAGGTAAAACAGGTATTACAGGTTTTCCAAATGAGCAAGCAAGAATGATAAATCACTCTCTTTTCATTGCATATGCTCCTACGGAAGATCCACAAATTGCCGTTTCTGTCGTTATCCCTGGTAGTAATTCAGAAAAAAACATTGCCGCTCTCGTTACATCAGAAATTTTAGAGTACTGGAATACTCTTCAAAACGAAAATAAAAATAAAGAGGAAGGTTCACTTTAATGAACCTTCCTCTTTTACCATATAGAATCTATATTTATTATTTTCCATATACCTTCATTATTCTTTTCGAACATAAATGAATATTTAATATCAGTTAAAACATACTCTTTCTGTACATATCCAGTATTACCGTTAATTGTAGATATTTTTATATATCCATTATTCTGTACTTTTTCTGGAATCCAAGCTTTTACCATTTCATTAGATACTTCATATAAAACTTGTGATTCTCGCTTTGGTTCAGCTAAAATTTTCGTTTTATTTCCAGTAACAGTTGCATATATAAAATGCGCTTGGTTTGGTTGGTTACTTTCTGTCAATCCACTTGGTACTTTATATACTTGCTTTGTATCTTTTGCAAACTCTCCTCCCATTGTAAGGGCGACTTGCAACTCATGAAAGATATCTTCATCAAACTTCAGTTCATCCTTCCTATAACTCTTTCCTTTAAATAGAACTTCATCATTTAACGCTTTGTACAAGTTATTTTCATTTTTTGAGTTCGTACTTTGATATAGTTCATTCATAAATTGTTTTAATGATGGATCTTGAGCAGACTCATCTTTTGTTTTAGGCTTAATTTGAGTACTACTTTGTACCGGCGATTTATTATCATCAAGCCAAGGTTGTTGAACAATGAAAAATAACATTGTACAAACCAAAACAACTACAATAGGTAATGCTTTTTTACGAAATGGTCTTTTATGTTTTTCAAAATCCACTTCATTATTTTCATATATAGACTGCTTTATTTTAGAAATAAATTCTTCTTCATCTTTACGATTCTCCATTGGGCCTTTTTTTATTTTTCTATACCAGTCAGGATTTTGTTTATTGTTCATCACTACTACCCTCCCCTATTAATTTTGAAACCTTACTTCTCGCTCTACTTAATCTCGATTTTACAGTTCCAATGGATACTCCTAATGTTTCAGCCATTTCTTCATAAGATAATTCATATTTTGCATCCAATATAATTATTTCACGGTGCTTTTTAGGTAGTTCTAATACCACCTTCCACACATCATTCATTTCTTCTTGCTTAAAAAATTCTTGTTCTGCTGACAAGGATTGCTTATCGTCACTAAAAAATCCTATTAAAGATATCCTTTTAAAATAGGAGGATTTCAAATAGTTTATTGCCGTATTTCTTGTGATTTTTAAAATCCACGTTTTAATAGATGACTCCTTTCGAAATGAATTCCAATTTTTAAACACCTTTATAAATACATCTTGCGTGATATCATCTGATAAGTGTGGATCTTTCGTAATAATAAATGAATAATTCCATACATCTTGCCAATAGTCTTTTATAACATAGTCCAGCTCATCATGATTACACTTTTCAATAAACGTCTGTTCCATTTCCACACCTCAAACTTATTTGAATAAACATAAAACTGCCCTCACTTTTTTATTATGGTTTCAATATATAGACAAAATACAAGTTTCATTTGTTCCATTGTTTATCTTTTTTCAGGCAGAATAATACTACTAAAAAACAAGTAAAGCATACAATGATAAAATTCTACTCATGAAAATCTGTTTTTTGAATTTAACGTAACACTCCACTTGTCCATTTCAATTTGCTATCTCCTTCTATTTGCCATTAACAATGTCAACTTTTCTAGAATCACAGCAAAAAAGCATTCTTTCTAATCGAGAATGCTTTTTTGAAATTTAATTGTTCTATATTTTCCCCAATTTATATCTTTGAGTTAAGCAAACCTGTAATAAATTTAGTCAAAAAATTCACCATATAATTAAGTATTATTTCTGAAATACATGTTTTACTTTTTCACCTGGAACGTTACTTCCTCCTCTTCCTTTTACATCTTCAATCATCATTGTAACAATCATGTCTGGCGCATTTGCATCGAAAGCTGCGAACCATCCCAGTTCTTTTCCGTCTGCTTCTTTCGACTCTTTCAGTTCTGCTGTACCAGTTTTACCAGCAAGCGTCACACCATCAACCTGTGCAATTCTCCCTGCGCCATCAGGGTCATTAATGACTTTGATTAATGCACTCTTTAATATCTCTTGATTCTTTTTAGAAACCACATTTTCTTTCCAATTCCCCGCTACTTTTGCTTCTTTTAAAAGATGTGGCGACGGAATATTCCCTTCATTTACAATCGGTGCATATGTTAATGCTAAATGAAGTGGTGTCATTAATACTTGTCCTTGTCCATAGCCCGTGTCTGCAAGTTGAATATCGTTTTTTATCCCATCTTTTGCAATGATTGAAATAGGAAGTTCGTATTCGATTGGTAATTTTTCATGAAATCCGTACTTTTTAAATTCATTTACATACTGATCTTTTCCCATTTTCAAAGCTTGTTGAGCAAAATAAATATTATCAGAGTACTTCATTGCCTTATCAAAATCAATTGGACTTGCATCCTTTACACGCGTTACATAGTAATTTCCCCAAGACGAATCTTTTGTCCACTTCAATCCTTGAATTTTAAATTCTTCCTTCGGATTTATTGTGTTTGTTTCCAAACCAATTGCACCTGTGATCGTTTTAAATACGGAACCTGGTACAAATGCTTGTGTAAAGCGATTCGTCATTGGTAGTTTCGAGTCGTTACTCCATGCTTCTCGCTGGGCTTTCGATGCTCCTCTAACTATTATATTTGGATTATAAGCAGGGCTACTTACAAGTGCGATTGTTTCACCTGTTTTAGGATTGACCGCTGCACTAGATCCTGCTTCAGTTTTCATCTCATTAAAGATTTTTTCTTGAATTGCAGCATCAATTGTTAACGTAACATTTTCTCCTTCTTTTGCTTCTTTTTTTGCTACGTTTTTAATCTCTTTCCCCTTCTCATCTTCTATAAATACGCGTCCACCCTTTTCACCACGCAATTTATTTTCTAACACTTTCTCTAAACCGGTCTTACCTACTAAATCATCTGCTTGATAACCTTGTTTTTGAAGTGATTTTAACTCCTCCGCATTCACCTTTCCTATGTATCCAGTTAAGTGTGCCGCTGCTTCACCTAATGGATACGTACGAATATTTACTGGGTGAGATGAAACTCCTTCTAATTCAATATAATCATTCTGTCTGGTTCCCTCTTTTAAAATACCAATTGGTACAAAGGAGTCTGGTTTTATCCATTTTGCTGTGAGCTTTTGTTCGACCTCTTCTATAGACATATCAAGTAATTGTGCTACTATTTCTTTCGTTTGCGCTGCTGTTTCGCCTAGTTTCTCTGGAATAATTCCAACCTCAGTCGCTTTACCATTCGTTGCAAGCCCTTTTCCATTTCGATCATATATTTCTCCGCGTTTTCCTTGCTCTATTTGCATACGTACTTTGTAATCTTTTTTCATTCCTGGAAAAATGAAGTCTGGTGTCCAATCTATTTTCCAAGACTCTTTATCTTTCACAAGTTTTGCTTCATGGATGAATGAAACTGATCCTACATCCGTATCCATCTTAACTTCAAAAAGAAAAAGCTCTTTATCTTTCGTATGCTCTCCTTTCATTTTAACTTTTAAATTATTAGCTCCAATCCCCTCATAGATTTTTTGATATTTTTCTGTGAATTCTTTTTTAGAAATTGATTTTTTTGCATGATCTGATAAATGATCATACATATTTGTAAATTTTCTATCATTCCATAAATTGATATATTCTTCAAATGCTTGTTTTGGCGGTTCGTTTTTATTACATCCTACCAACATAACCGCAAAACAAACGAAAAGCAGCATCCATAATTTTTTCAATTCAATCTTCTCCCTTAGTTAAAAATGATGATTCCTTTCTTAATTTATTTAATAAAAAATGTTCTAACGCTTAATAGACAGTGAAAGTAATGATATTGTTCCATATTTACAAAAAACTAAAAAAGAGTGATAAGAATTCCGTAAATTTGGAATCCTCATCACTCTCATTTGATATTGTGCAAATCATGAATATGAAATAAGAATTTCTAATTTTTAAAAACAATTTCAATTTTCCGACTAACGGGATAAAAATCATGTATTTGTTCTATTTTTAATAATTCATAAATTCGTTGAAATGTTCGCATCAAATTCATCTGATGTTTTGGTATCTATTTTTCTCCCATCAATTGTCATCTTTATTTTTTGTTTTTGGTTTGCTGTTACCACCCAAGCGTTCGGTAAATAACGATCTTCATGGGATAATGTAGACGGTGAATTTATAACCTTTCCTCCTAAATATAGCGTAGCAGAAGAACCTCCATCCATTGCCATTGCATTTATAGCTCCTTTTTCATATAAAATATCTTGACACTCTTTCAACGTAGCTCCTATACTATGTGTCTGTCTACCGTCAATAACTAGAAACATAATTGTACCATCTTCTTTTTGGGCCATAATACTTCTTGGAGCCGACCCCCAACCGCCGTCTCCTTCTGTAATCATTTTTTCTCCATTTACAATTAACTGTGGCATAAATCCAGCTGCGGAAACGACTTGTTTATCCAACAGTTGTTGGGTAGAATAATTTCCTGTTATCATTTGACCAAACTTTGTTAATCCCGTAATAATTGTAAGGGCATTTCTATCCATATTTGTATCAATAGCTTTCCCATTTTCTATCACAATTCCAGTAGCAACATTTCCTCCACCCCTTCCTGTTTCGTCAGCAAATCCACTTGCATTCACAGCAACAAGTGCATGATTACGTTTTGCCATTACACTAATTTTTTCTCCCCTGTTAGCACCCTGTGTTCCTTGATGGCTAACAAGTTTAACATTGAAAGGATTACTAATTGTTACTAACTTTCCTTCGAAAAGAAAGCGACTATCTTTATTACTTTTAATTGTTTCTACATCAATTTCTAATGGCTGATTTTTTAATTCTTCTAATCTTTTTCCTACTATTTTTTTATAAATATGCTCATCACTGTTTGACCATTTTGGATGATTAATTCTATCTTGCAGTTTATCTAGTTCCTTTTGGGATAGGAATGTATATTTCGCATATTGTGGATGCTGAGAAGTTAATATACTCCCAGCGATTGTTATACGAAGCTCTCGGCCATAGCTAGTACCAAATAGTATTCCTACGCCAATAATCATTAAAATAGAAAATAGAAGCAAAATTCGTTTGAAAATTTTTCTTAGATGTTTCATAGTTTTATCCTCCAGCATTCATTACATTCAATAAATCCATTAAAATATTATTTATCTAAAGACAAAAGTGTTTGATTTCCTCATGCCTGAATTCCCCACTATGTTTTAGCAATTAAGGCAACATACTTATTCCGGATTTCGTTTTTTTAGTGTATATTTATAAATTTAATAACGTTTTTGCAACCATGAAGTAAATTATTAATCCTGTTCCGTCAACAAATGTTGTAATAAATGGACCTGAAACAACTGCAGGATCTAGTTTTAATTTTCTTAGAATTAAAGGTAAAACAGCTGCTACAAGAGAAGCCCAAATAACAATAAATAATAAAGTAATTGCTACAACTTGCGCAACTTCTGCTCCAACTCCTAACATATAAGCACGAATGAGCCCAGCTATCCCAAGTGCAAGTCCAAGAAGCATACCAATTGCAAATTCTTTTTTCATTACACGGAAAATGTCTTTAAATTTTAACTCTCCAATACCAATTGCACGAGTAATTGTTGCTACAACCTGTGTTCCTGTATTCCCTCCAGTACCTACTAATAATGGAACAAAGAAAGCAAGGGCAACTACAGTTTCAATTTCGTCTTCAAAATACTTTAATACTGTACCTGTATATGCCTCAGCAACAAAAAGAAGTAATAACCATGGTAGACGTTTTAGGAAAATGCTCCAAATACTAGCTTCAAAGTAAGATTGATTCAATGGTTCACTTCCGCCTAACTTTTGAATATCTTCTGTAGCTTCTGCTTCCATAACATTCATTACGTCATCAAATGTTATAATACCAATCATTTTATTATTTGCTGTTGTGACAGGTATTGCTGCTAAATTATAATTCAGTAGCTTTTTTACAACTTCTTGCTGGTCAACTTCAGCGTGTACTGAAATTACCTCTGGCATCATGATAGTAGATAATATCTCTTCATCTGCTGCTAGTAATAACTCATGTATGGAAACGATTCCCTCAAGATAACCATGACTATCAAGAACATAACTATAAGATATTGATTCTACATTTTCAGAATGTTCCCTAATGTACTTCAATGTCATTTTTACTGACCAATTTCCTCTAACTGCAACAAAATCACTTGTAACAAGACTTCCTGCCGTTTCAGGTTTGAAAGTCATTAATTTTTTTACGTTATGTTTTGTAATTTTATCTAGATACGCCATTAATTTAGCCTGTTCTTCCGGATGAACCGCTAGAAGTAAATCTACTAATTCATCAATCGGTTGTAAATTCAGTAACTTTTTAGCTTTATTTTCAGATAAGTGAATTAAGATATTATATTTTTCTTCTGCACTCATATATTGAAGAACTTTAGAGCTTTTTAATACAGGAATCGTATTTAGTAATATGACTTGATCTTCAATTGAAAACTGTTTTACTTCTTGCGCAATATCATACGACGGAAGACGTAAAACTTTCTCTGCATCCAAGTTATTTTTGGTTATAAGTAATTCCTTTAATAATTTCTTCATGTTAACTCCTCCTCATATTGCTAAGGGAGACTCTAGAGTTTCATGAGTGGTTTTGTTTTATTTTATCTGTCTTAAATTTTTTATTAGAGCAATAATAGTTACATTGCAATCAATTCATTAGTTAGAATTACCTCCTTTTTGAATATAGACAAGATAAAAATAAATAACATTAAACAGAAAAACCTTTACTCAAAAAGGAGTAAAGGTTTTTTCACAATACAAATAAATGATTATTAAGACAGCTCTGCCGAAATCACAGAGGTGCCTTTCTATCAAATCGTATACCACTCCCTCGTTGAGTTTTAGCACTGTATAGCATAGGTTTTTATAACCAGCTACATTAAGAAGGGCCTTAATCCGACCGTTCCTGTTGACCCATTGGCGTCTCTCGACATTTTTGGGCAGCAGCGTTTCTCTATACAGGAGCCTCACCTAACAAAGTTTATTGAATTACTTCAAAATTTAAACCAGAATTTAATATTTGTCAACTGACTTTCAATTCCATTCATAAAAAAATCTTTTATAGAAAATGAAATTATATTTTATTATAAATTTAAAATTCCCCTTAAAAAACATAGAATTCAAATAGATTTAATTCGAAGAAACGTAATAAAACATATGAAACTTATTGTTTTTAATCAAATTCCAACTTTATAACAAAAGATGAATAATTAGTCATTCTGTATATCAAAAGAACATTCACAAAAAAATCTTCTTTTATGATTAAAATCTTCTTTACTGTTTATCAAATTTATATGGTTAAACTACTTAATCAAACGATACACTACAAGTCAAAAATATGTACTTATACAGAATGATTACAGACATTTTTTCATATCATTTCTCAAAGGACTATAAAGCAATAAAACAAATAAAATTAGCAATATGGTTGCTTGACAAGCAAAAAAAATATATTTATGCTTGCTACACGAAACAAACACATAAAATTTATATTGCTTAACCTGTTAGGTGAGGCTCCTATGCAAACACAGGCTATTGCCCAAAAATGTCGAAAGACGCCAATGGGTAGAACAGGAATTGTCGGATTAAGGCTCTTCTTAAGATAGCTAAGTAATGAATTTTCATTACTTTACGTTGTATAGTGCCAAAGCTCTACTAGAGGGAAAAAAGCCTTATTTAGTCATGCCATTTTGAATCCCTCTAGTTACATACTAGGGGGATTTTTGCGTAAAAAACAGGGAATAAGTGATAGAATCTTTCTAAACAAAAGTCATATTTAGTAATTAACGGGAACAAGATTCTATTCATTAGCAAATGTAATATTATGTTTTGTTTTAAATCAGGAGGATATTAAAATGAAAAAAATATTAAAAATCGATTATCTATTGCTCCTTCCTCTATTCATAACATGTACTTTAGGTATTATCATGATGTATAGTGCAAGCTCCATTGTCGCTGTTCAACATTACGGTTATAACAGTAGACATTTTGTTGATTCTCAATTAACAAAGCTACTTTTAGGAACACTAGGATTAATAATTTGTGCTTTACTCCCATATGAAATATGGAAAAAACGAATAGTCTCAATCTGTATTATGGTTGGGGGGATTTTTTTATTAATTATGGTTTTATGGAAAGGAAAAGTGGTAAATAATGCTCAATCATGGATCTTTGGAATACAGCCAGCTGAATTTCTAAAGTTAGGAACAATCCTTGTAACAGCCCGTTTTTTTGCATTGCGACAAGAACAAGCTAAAAATAACTGGAGTGGTATCGGAAAACTTTTATTTTTTTTAGCTACAATTTTTTTTCTTATCTTTAAACAACCAAATTTAGGATCTGCACTTTTAATATTAGGTATAGGTTTTAGCATATTTCTTTGTTCAGGAATAAATATAAATCTACTAATCAAAAGAACTACCATCGGTTCTATTTTATGGTTACCTATTTTATATTATTTGATTCAATATAGTTTATCAGAAGTTCAAAAGACACGTATTACTACGATTTTCAATCCCTTTCTTGATGCGCAAGGAAATGGATACCAGCTTGTAAACTCTTTTATTGCCATGGGCTCTGGAGGAATCACTGGTCGTGGATTTGGAAATAGCATACAAAAAACAGGTTATCTTCCAGAACCACACACTGATTTTATAATGGCAATAGTTTCTGAAGAACTAGGATTTATTGGTGTATTTATTCTATTGGTTGGAGTTTTGACTATAGTACTTCGCTCCTTAAAAATTGCACAATTATGTGTAGATCCTTTCGGCAGTTTTATAGCAATTGGTATAGGATGTATGATTGGTATGCAATCAGTTGTAAATTTAGGTGGTATTACGGGACTATTTCCTCTTACAGGTACTCCATTTCCATTTGTAAGTTTTGGTGGCAGCTCTTTAATGGTGAATTTAATAGCAATAGGAATATTGCTTAATATCTCAATTTTCAATAAAATAAGACTTTCTCCTTTTTAAAATCTATTGTACTATAGTCATTTTTGTTACATTTAGAGAGATTATACAGGCTTTCATAATGATTTGATCAAACTGTAGATTTATTAATTTTAAACGAACATTTAAAATATTTTATAGCATAGAATAGACAGTATACAGTAGACACCACTAATATCTACTAGGTGAATAAAAAGAAGGAGAAAATAAATGACTCTAAATATAAATAGAGTATTCCCACGTAATTGGTATGCTGTGAGTTATGCAAAAGATATAAAAAAGATTCCAGTAAAAAAAAGAGTTGCTGGCAAAGATTTTGTATTATATCGGGATAAAAAAGGCGAAGTTCAGGCTCTATCACCTTACTGCCCTCATCGTGGCGCTGACTTATCACTGGGACAAGTAGTAAATGGTAAACTAGTCTGTCCCTACCATGGTTGGGAGTTCGATAGTTGTGGTACTTGTGTAAGAATTCCATCCCAACCCAATAAACCTATCCCGAAATTTGCTCATACCTTCTCATACCCTGTAAAAGAAAAGATTGGGTTGATTTGGATATACCCTGATAGTGAGGAAACTCCACCTGAATGGAAAACTTTTCATGTAATGGAGAACACTCCTTTTAAACTCTCTTTCTTCCACGCCACTTGGAATGCACACCTTACTCGATCAATCGAATCTGTGCTGGATATTGCTCATCTTGCTTATGTACATAAAAAAACGATTGGTAGAAAAACAAAAGCCGAATCAACCAATTATAAGCTGGAGGGAACACTGGATCAGTTTATATTCTCAAATGGTAATGCTTACCTTGAATACAAATTCCCACATCAGTGGATGCTTCACAGTGGCAAACAGGAGAATGAGTCATTTATTCAGTACATTACGTTTACACCAATTGATGAAGAAGAGACATTAATTATGGGATATACCGGAAGGACATTTTTAAAGTACTTCCCTTTACTAGACCAAATTTTAGCTAAATTTAGTTTAAGAGTACTAAAAGAGGATCAAATTATTGTAGAAAGTCAACATCCTAGACCTATACCAGAAGCTTTAAAAATGGAGGCCCATGTTCATGCAGATATGGCTCAAGTTCAGTTTAGAAAACGTTGGTTTCAGTTTTTACAAAATGGGTCTTGTTTTTCACTTGATTAAAGGCACGTAACGCAGTATTAAATATAGGTGTAGTGATGTTGATAGACGTGGATGCTACCCCATCGCCATCAAGCTAAAATTTTATAGTACCCCCTGAACCCAATTTTGTACTAACTCGTAACAAAAAATCCCTTCAAAAAAAGAAAGGCGCCTATGCACCTTTCTTTTGTAATTCATTCTCACTCTCTTAGCATTCAGAATCCCTTATGAATCACTTTAATGCGTCATTGTACGGACCTAATTACTCTTTAAAAAAGTAATAATTTGTCTCCTTACTTTTCAGTAACATATTTCCTCTTATTATTAAAAATAAGTCGTTTCTGCTTAATATTTTTACTATAACTCTAACTAGTGCTAACCAAAGGATCATAATAAGCCAAATATAATTTATTAATCACGTTTAAAGTACATAAGTCTGCACTGATTGAAAATGCAGAACCAGCATTAATATCGTTTAGCGTATTCCTAATCCGCTAACGACTTAAATCACCTTATTTCACTCTCTTCGGTAAAGCTGGGCCTGAATGTTCAATTACTGAATGAACATAAACATTAATGTCAGCATTACTAAAATAATTTTCACCTTGATCCCAATTCTTACTTATTTTCTTCCATTCTTTATAATTATTCCGCTTATATACTTCTCCTAATGCTAATACATCCACCTTATATTTTTTTTGAACAACCTTTATTGATTTTTGAATCCTTTGATCCATCTCTTTTGAAATATCCTTCGTTAAGCGTTTTTTATCTCCATGCTCAAATGTTTTCAATTATTTTTGTTTCTCCAGATTTATTATAGAATCTTTCATCTAAAATTAGTCTGTTTTACCAGTTAACATAGAATTTGACAGACGAATAAATTCTTCTTTGCGATCTAAAAAAATGTATGTGCAATAAGAGTTATGTTTAACATTAACAAAACACTTAATATAACCAATAAACCATACACCCAAAATTTACTTCTTCATTGAAAAAACAACATTTTTAGCTAGATGTAGTAAGTTATTTTAGGATGAAAAATTTAAAATATCTATCTTTATATACAGTTCAATATATTACTACAATTTTAACAAAGGACCACAAGCAATTGTAAAAGAGAAAATGAAAAAACAACTTAAGTTTTACCCTATACAATCATTAAAATATATTAAATTTATTGTTGTATTAATTACCAATAAGAATTTCATAAAGAAAGCACAGACTTATTAAGGCACATATTTATCTAACCTACATAAAATAAAGATGTACAATTGCCTACTTTATGAATTTTTTATAATGATATATAGAAAGGATTCATTAAGTTATGTTTGTTGGGAAATAACATTTATATTTCTTCTAAAATAAACAGGGTACAAATTACACATATCAGCCTGTTTATTTTAGAGAAAAGTTGTTTATAAGTAGTTCTTTTCTTTAAAAGAAGGAACTACATTTTTTAAATTAAATTTCTACATGAATAAATTTAGCACGGGAAAGGAATTGAACTTATGTCTAATTTAAATTTCATTTCTGATCAATTTGCTGCAATTCTTAAAGGAAAGAGTAAAATAAATCAAGGTGGTTGTTCGGTGTCTTTTCACCGCAATTTTAAGGTCCTGGTTCAAGGAAAACCAAGTGCCTATGTAGTTCCCGTCGGAGTAAGTTTTGAATCGTTGGATCAAAATGGCAATGCATTAAATTTAGGAGAAATCGCGGTTCTACAAGAAGAGATCCCTGCATTTATGAAATCAATTGTACAACAAGGAATTATTGTCAGTGCTTTACATAATCACTGGTTATACATGAATCCCTTAATTATGTATATTCATATCCAATCGGTAGAGCACCCGTTACATTTTGCAAGAAAATTGGCAAATTCATTTTTATCGTTAAGCAGCTATCCTGTTACTAATATCGAAGGGCAATAATTTATCTACAATCATAGATATGATAATAATATGTACCAGACTCCATGCACGTTGCGCTTGTATAAATAGTATTATCTAATGTATCTTCTTCCGTTATTACTCCTCCTTTTGGAACCTCACAATTTTACAAAATACGAAAAATGACCGATATACCCTCTTCTTCGTTATCTATACCCTGAATATTTTATTTACCATACGCTGCTCGTATAAACCTTGATGGTGGGGTGAAATCTCCATTAAGTCCCATTGAACCTGAACCTTGTCCAAAAGCACTTAATGGTATATTCCCCTCGCATGGCTGCGATTTAAGACCTATATATTGTCTTAAATTTTGTAAATGCCAATTAAACTCAGGACTATTAGTCACTACTCCTTGTCGATTCTAATACAATAGATTCACCCCATTTATCCGATAAAATCCAATGTAATGGTGGAGTAACTCCTAAAGCAGGTAATGGTACCTCCCAAAAGGAAATACTAGCTACAAATTTCTTTAACTCTTCAACAGATTTGAATTGTGTCTTTTGAAACCAGAAGAAAAGCCAATAGATTTCTGAAAACTGGGCGTATGATTTGATATTGTAAAGCCCTCAGGCATCAATTTGTTCATCACCTATCATCATGTATCCCTTGGTTGAAACCATCAGCTTTTCTGTACCTCTTCCCAGTCGATAGCTCGAAAAGTTATGAGTGTTGAGCTCAACTTAACGACGACGAGAGCTGCTCCCCAATTAGTGATGAAACCCATTATCACATTTCGTATCATGTGGCATAGGTCCATCCAAGGAATCCAGAAAGGCAACGGCCTGTTTGAGGTTCCTCAAAAATAAATGCGCGAGATCCATAGAAAACCCGTTTCGAACCACAACGCGCATAATCGTCACTGCTTCTAGGTCTGGAGGCAATGGATATGCGGGTACTTGCCAGCCGAACACACGCAATTGTCGAGATAAATCATAAAGGTTCCAGTTTAATGTGTAACCTTTTTTCAGTTGCCAAGCGAAAACCGGAATATCCGAACCATCGGACAAAAGTTCGAACGGTTCCATCTCCTGAATTGCCTTGCTAAGAAAAAGAGCGACCTTCTGAGAAGCCCTTTGGACATCATAGTACCCACTTTTCCCCAAACGCAGGTAATTGTAATATTGTAGGAGCACTTGTGCGCCAGGACGTGAAAAATTCAGGGCAAAAGTCGGCATGTTTCCGCCTAAATAGGAGACGCGGAAGATTAAATCATCGGGGAGATCATCAGCTTCCCGCCAAATTATCCAACCCAAGCCAGGATAGACTAATCCATATTTATGTCCCGATACATTGATGGACTTCACCCTCGGCAACTGAAAATCCCAGACTAAATCTGGTTGAAGAAACGGTGCTATAAATCCGCCCGAAGCCGCATCTACATGCATAGGAATGTCGAGTCCCGTCCTCTCCTGTAAATCGTCCAACGCTTTTGCAATGGCGGCAACCGGTTCGTAAAGTCCGGTATAAGTCTCACCGAGAATCGGTACCACACCAATCGTATTTTCATCCACGGCTGCAAGGACCCCTTGAGGATCTAATCGGGGATGCTCAGGGCTAACCTTCACATAGCGTGGTTCAACCTCCCAATAGTTCGCAAATTTTTCCCAAACGACTTGAACAGCAGAACTAAACACAATATTAGGCCGATCCACCGGCTTACCCTCTCTTTTTCGTGCATTTTGCCAGCGTCTCTTTAACGCAAGCCCCCCGAGCATACAGGCTTCCGACGATCCAGTTGTTGAAACGCCCATAGTTGTAAGGGGGCTGGGGGAATGCCAGAGGTTGGCTAAAATGCGGACACACCGCTCCTCAATTTCAGCTGTCTGTGGATATTCGTCCTTATCAATTATGTTCTTATCAAATGCTTTAGCATATAAGTGCTCTGCGGTAGGTTCCATCCATGTACTAACGAATGTTGCAAGATTCAAGCGTGCATTGCCATCAAGAGTCATTTCATCATGGACGATTTGATACGCTGTTTCTGGTAACATGCCTTCATCAGGCATGTGAAAGCGCGGAACGACTGATTCTCCTTTGCGGGCAAAAAGAGGATTTATAGAAAATTCGGGAGGCAGCTCCATTTGCACGTGACGCGGTAGATATTGTGGATTATCTGGCATAACCTCTTTTCCTTCATATGTATCGTTTTGCACTTCTTCTTTTCGATCCTGCGGCATACTAGTCCCCCTTAATTAATGGTTTAACAAATATATTATTTACAAAAAAACATTTGCTAAACCAAGGGACAATTCTAATAAAAGGTGATGCCATCATTCAAAATAAAGGAGTATAGTTTTTGATTATAAAATAGAAATTGATTTATATTTTAATGAAAATATTGAATATTTTTAATATAATTATTGAGTTATGTTTTTATAGAAACTTAAGGGGTATGATTATGGAGTTTATTACTTTTAAAGTAATTTGTATCTTTTTATTTTTAATGCTTATGACTTCTATAGAAGTTTTAGGATATGGAGTTCAACTTGTTGGAGCGAAATTAGCTTTAGTTGCATCGGCTTTTGCTAAATATAATATTATGTCTTTAATTGCTCGATTTTCTAATATGTTTCAACAACCATTTACTGTTTCTTTAGTTGATAGTACAGCAAAAAATGGTAGATTAGAATTACTAATTAAACAATTAGATTTTTGTTATTAGGTTCTACTATGGGAGTAATACTTGGAGGGATTATTAGTACCATTTTTTATGAAAGTTCTTTCTAAAGCGCTAATACCATTGTCAAAAGATGGTTCGTTTTTAAACATGTTCAAATTAATATGTTCACAAAAGAATTGATGCAACGTTAAAAAGAATGAGCCCGGTACAATACCGGACTTATATTCATACAACCGCTGTACTTTTCTGTTTAACTGTTGGGATTCAGTTCATAATGAAACATATTTTTACATAAAAGACTTTCGTATATAAATTTTTCAAATGATTTATTAGCGAATTGTTGACTAATATCACTTTTTTGAGTGAGTAATTTTTCAGATTGATGATGTAATGAATTTTGTTCGTTTCTTTTATGTAAAATATTCTAGTTTTGCATTAGGAAAGAACTGTTTCATATAGGAATACAGATAGTTTTTTATATCCTCTTCTTCTTCTTTTTGATAAATGTATTTTCCGATTCCATATTTCCCCCATTTATACCTTCTTTTCTCTTCATCTAATTCTAATTTTGTCATCGGGTAGTTTTTTTCAATCACTCTCTTAGCTGGCTTTGTAAAACGATGTTGAATAAATTCAAATGTAATATCATCCCGTGCATCAAGAGGTAATTCAGCATTTAGGCGTTCAAACATATGATAGTATCCTTCCTTCCAGCCTTCATGCAGGTAAATAGGAGCTACAATGAAACCAAGAGGATATCCAGCTCTAGCTACTTTTCCTGCTGCCTCAATTCGTTTAGCTAAGGGAGAAGTTCCTGGTTCAAAGTTTTTAATCACATAATCAGCGTTTACACTAAAGCGAAATCTTGTTTTTCCATTATGTTTAGCATCAAGTAAATGATCTACATGGTGAAATTTCGTAACAAATCTCAATTTCCCATATTCAGATTCTCCAAAATGCTCAATGGCCCGTTTAAGGGTATGCGTTAAATAATCGATTCCTACAATATCTGAAGTACACGACGCTTCAAATCTTGTTACTTCAGGTGCACGCTCTTTCATGTATTTATCAGCAGCATCTAAAATTTCTTCAACATTTACATACGTTCGTATATAAGGCTTACTTCCCATCGTTGTTTGTAAATAACAATAATGACAATGCCCCATACATCCCGTTGCAAAAGGAATTGCATACTCTGCTGAAGGCTTGGAAGTATCAAATTTCAGTGTTTTTCTAACACCAACAACCAGCGTGGATTTTGCTACTCGATACTTTTGAAAATCGTTATCCCCTGGCAAATCTCTTACTTGATTATGGGAAGTAGTATGTCGAATTTCAACATCCATCTTTGAAAACTTCTCAAACAGCTCTTTCCCCAAAGGATAATCTAATGCTTTCGGTTCAAAATATACGAGCTTAGGCATAAATGGCTTATTCATTCAAACATCACCTCTGAAATATCACCATAATAGTAAGTGTAAGCTTGGTTTGCCTCATCTTCGGTAGCATATATAGCCATCTCATTTGTTAGTGGATAATACGTTTCGTAAAGAAATAGTGCTAATTCATTAGGTCTTTCAGGATTATTTACAACTGCTGCAGCTTGTATGTTAGCTACGTCTTGAGTATGAGGATTTCGGTAAAAAATATAAACAATGTCACCAGCATGATACGTATTACTTTCAGAAGAAAATTCCATTCCATCACCATCTCATTTCATAAAATTCAATGCTCACAGTTTTACTTTCTAATTTCCTTGTAGTGTAACTATTTAATTACATTGATAATGATTACGCCATACAAACATATTTTGAAAAATGAATAATAAATGTACTCCCAAAAAGGCAAGCATATATCAATGCTTGCCTTTCGTTCTAACGACGATGTTCAACAAGATCGATTACACCTAAAACGACGTGTGCTAAACCAAAACCAAATACTGTATTTGCAATCATTTTATTAGTTCCACGAGTTTGTTTAAGAGCATAACCTGCTGCTGTCACTGCTGTACCTAAAGCTGTTGGAATTAATCCTTCACGAATGTCCACAGTGATGCCTCCTTGTTTCGTAGTTAGTAAATTTGTTTTAATGACTCGAAGTAAAGTATTAAAACAAGTATTAGTATTTTTCTTTTTAATAAAATTATGTGAAATTCTTATGAATAATATTTTAAATCCATAACAGCTATAAAGATTGAAAAAATTATTAATTAACAAATAAGAAAATATCTTCAAAACGTATTTTTATATGAAAATTTTATACCTCAGACAAAAAAATCTTTGCGAAAATTCTCTCCATAAAAAGTGCTCCTAAATTTATATATATAGGAGCACTTTTTATGAAACACTATTCTTTATTTGCTTATGAACCACTTTATTATAATAACCATGCTTTACAACTTGCCTAAAATCATCTACCTCGATATCCATTCTTTCCGCAATATCTACAACAATTGTATTTTGTAAAACATTCACCACAAATCCCATTAATTTCAAATTATGATTTTTACGATATGAAAATTGAACGTAATCCCCAAGTGTTACTTCTTTATTATGTTTCATTTGGCGCCCCCTAAATTATCGATAATTATACAATAGTTTCCCCCTTTTTTACTTCTACATACGGGGTCACCAGTTTATCATTTTAGCCAATTCATCTCCCACCTACTTATTTTACGTTCCTTGAGGAAGGGGTCTTCTTGGCTAAAATGATAAAAAAAGACAAACTCTCCAATGTGAGGAGTTTGTCCAAAACCATGATTTCTTTAGTTTAACAATATAGAATTCAGTTCCGATAAGAATCTTTCTTTTTTCCATATCCCACGGTTTTTGCATCGATACTAACAATAGTGGATTAGAATAATGACTTAATACTTGCTAGGACAGTAAGAATACCTATAATAATGACAAATACATTGCTAGATTTCCCTTTGTATTTAGCAAGTACTGATACTTTATGGATTGCATACATTGGTAGTATACATAAGATAGCAGCAACTAGCGGACCGCTAAGGGCATCAATGATTCCAAGAATACTTGGATTTGTATAAGCAACATACCAGCATGTTAATACGACAAAAGTAAGAATCATTGTCTTAACTGTTTTTTCTCCTATATCTTTCCCACGTTTTTTACTGGACTTGATAATCATGTCACGCATTACCTCATACGCTCCTATATAATGACCAAGGAAAGACTTTGTAATAGCCACAAATGCAATGATAGGAGCTGCAATAGTGATTACTGGCGAATTAAGCTCATTAGCAAGATATGATAGGATTGACAAGTTCTGTTCTTTTGCCACCTTAAGATCATTTGGAGTCAAACTTAAGGTACTGCTCCAAACAAAGAACATAACAACTACGAATGTCATAATATAACAAACTTTTTGTATTTGAGCACATTTAGCATCAGTAGCATCTATTCCATACGTAGCTCTCTGTTTCATAACAAATGACGAAATCATAGGCGAATGATTAAACGAGAATACTATGATTGGAAGTATCATCCATATCGTTTCTAAATATCCTGTTCCTGTTGAAGCAGTAGAAACAGCTGAAAAACTAAGCATTGACGTATTCCACTGTGGAATCAAAGATATTGCGATAAAAAGTAGAGAAGCTATAAAAGGATACACTAGCATGCTCATGATCTTTACAGTTATATCTTGACCAAAATTTAGTATAGCGATAAGACCGAGTACTAAAACAAGCGATAAAATGGACCTTGGAGGCTCCGACATGTGCAATTGATGCACGATAAAGCTACTAGCGGTATTTGTAAGTGCGACCGAGTACATCAGCACGATCGTATAAATGGAGACAAAATATACAAGATTAAAAATGATACTTGCCTTATTTCCAAAATACTCTCTTATTGTACCTGTAATCCCCTCATCGGCAGAGTTCGAAGCGTAAATCATTTTAGCAAGCGCCCTATGTGAATAATACATAACAGGATATGCAAGTAATGTAATTAACAGCAATGATAATAAACCACCTGAACCTGCATTAATCGGTAAAAAGAGTACTCCTGCTCCAATTGCTGTTCCAAAAAGGCTCAATGCCCAGGTAGTATCCTGTTTATGCCACTTTTTAGGGTCTAGATATTTCTCATTTTTTACTGCAGTGTTATCAGCTTGAAATTCTATGTTTTTTGCAGTATTCCCATCCATATAATAATTCCTCCTTGTGTCCTATTCTTAATTCTCTTTTTAAGATATAGGAATATAGACCGTTCTTGAAAAATGAATAGCTTATATAGTGCCCCACAACGAATATCCCCCTTCTAGGTTAATAAAAATCAAAAAATTAGCGAAGCATCAACCTGAAGGGTTTGTTACCACTTATAAAATATTTTAATTATATAGTAGTATATTTTATTGATAACTCCCCCAATATACAGACATCCTTAGGCGAACAATAGAGTAAAGATTGTTAAAAACTTCACAATATATTCGATAACTTATTGATTTGATTGTTTCTCCCCAAAGATTTTATTTTTAATGGAAATTCCTGTAGGTGTAGCTGCAATACCACCTAAACCTGTCTCTCTTAATTCGCGAGGCATCTGTCTTCCAACTCTATACATGGCTTCAATCACTTCGTCAGCATTGATGAGATTGTTTACGCCAGCTAATGCGATGTCCGCTGCTGCTAAAGCATTTGCCGTTCCAATGGCGTTTCTCTTTACACAAGGAATTTCTACCAAACCAGCGACCGGATCACAAACTAAACCGAGTAAATTTTGTAATGCAATCGAAAAAGCTTCAGAAGATTGCTGTGGCGTTCCACCCGCAGCTTCTACCGCAGCTGCAGCCGCCATCGCTGAGGCACTTCCTACTTCAGCTTGACATCCTCCATACGCTCCTGAAATACAAGCGTTGTTTGCGACTATCGTTCCAAATAACGCTGAAGTGAATAGAAAATGAATCATATCTTCATGACTTAACTGCAACGTATCTTTAATACTAAATAGGACTCCCGGAATCGTCCCACTCGCACCTGCTGTTGGAGTTGCACAAATAGCTCCTAATGCAGCATTTACTTCATTAACACCGATAGCACTTTGAATCCCTAACACCATCAAATCTCCAGAAAGAGTTTTCCTATTTTCTCGATAGTTTTTAATTTTTACAGCATCCCCTCCGGTCAAACCTGTTGGAGAAAATACACCGTCGCCCTCGATACTTTTATTTATTGCATGTTGCATAGTCGCTAAATTTCGTTCCATTTTACTCCATACTTCTTCATAAGAAGTTTTAGTTTGTTTGATTTCCTGTTCGATTGCTAATTCATAAATTTGCTTTTGGCTTTTATTAACTGCATCCACAATTTCTTTTATGGCCATATACATATTTTTCACTCCTTAATGTGACTAAAGAATAATAAGATTAGCTATATTGCTTAAATCTCCTAATTCCTTCTGAGCATTACCTGGCAATATCGAATCCAAAGCGAATGCATATAAATATTTTGTTTTATCTTCCAAACTATGAAAGTTGTTAATTTCCACATCATATTGTTTAAAGATCCTGCGTAAAACAAATTCAAAGTCAGCTCTTTCTGAAATCGCAATAACAACTGGCAATGGCCCCTGCAGATTTAAGCTAAATCCATCAATTTCAACATTTTTGACTTCAATCAACCCACCACCGACCGAAATACCCATTACTCTAATACTTCGACTTTCATCCTCTGCATATACATCTGCCGTATTTGGATGACCAGCAGGACTATTACCCAATTGTTCAATAAAGGTAATGTCAATTCCCTTAGACTCTGCTATTTTAATAGCATCTGGCACTTTGCTGTCATCAGCAGCTAAGCCTAATATACCAGCAATAATTGCAAAATCAGTTCCGTGACCTTTATGGGTTTCAGCAAATGATTCATAATACTTTACCACAACTTTTTTGGGAAGACCTTGAAATAATTTATTAGCAACTGTTCCAATAGCCAAAGCACCTGCAGTATGTGAACTTGAAGGGCCTATCATTATGGGCCCAATCACATCAAAACAACTTTTGTATTTAACAATCTTTTTTTCTTTAATAGATGCTACATTCATGTTCATATAAGCACCCCCATAATTTATTATTTTTAGCTGTAGTTGAATCTAAGTTATTAGAATGATCGATTCAAAACAAGTTTTGTTTGATAACGCTTTCTTTATTGAGTTGAATAAACTTCCCTTCTAATCTGCTATCCTCCGTATAGTAATCATATCAGTATGTCCAATTTTAAAAAATTACTGGCAAGTTCTTTAGAATTTTTAATCCAAAACGAGGTTTGATATTTTCTCTAGAGTTAATAAATTGTGTCTCGACGCCCTCATTATAACTTGTATATTTATAAGTTTAATCTTTTTTTATTTTTAGAAAGATTGAATAGACAGAATTTTGAATAGGTAATAAATTACACTTAGTATGTAGCAATTGTGTCCTTTGTTTGAAGCTGTATTAGTTAGGAAAAAAGCAAAAATAACACAGAGTTCCTTTCATAAACACATTGATTATATTGAAAAATCATTATAAAGATACTTATATTGTCTTTTGTTTGAACATCTTATTTTGAACGGGAAACCTGTTGCAATAAATAATTCATTCATATGAAAAGGAATACATTATAAAATTTAAAAACGTTTTAGTATATTAATTATACATTTTGTATAAATATTAATTATCAAAAAAAACTAACTTCTTATTAGGATCTTAACATAAAGGATACATTCCAAATAACAATGGAGATTCTGCTTTATCAATTTCTTTATACGTTATATTTCCCTCTTTACCTGCAACAGCAACTTGTACTTTTTCATTTGTTTTCACATCTTCTGCACCTATTGCACCACCCGCCAATAATCCTGTACTTAACAGACTATCGTGAACGAAAGTTAGAGAGTTATGGAACAAAATATAATGTGTATGTACATACATTTCTTTTAAAAGAAGTTTTGTAGTATGCAACTGAATTAAAAAAATATAGATTTTTATGACTCTTTTTAGGGGATATAGCAAAGTGGGATCTTTTATATGCACGTTGCTATACCGAACTAGATTTCAGCATAGTATTTTTTTGCAACTCATTGATTTTTACCAAACACGTATAAAAACCAACAATATGAAAATAAACGACTGGCTAAAATTTTACTTTCAATAAAATAAAAAAGAACCTGCAAATTTGCAGATTCTCCTGATAATGATTTATATGAGTAAGACTCGGAAATATAATACAATGATTCAAAAATAAGTTCAAGTAAATTCAAAGAACCCGCTGGAGTTCGAGTTCTTTCAGAAGTGATGATGTTTTCTAGGCTTAGCAAAGTGAGAAAATACAAGAATATAATACATCGAGATTTAGAGAATTTCAATACTTAAATTAGAGGTTATTTTAATATGATGTAACATCAGCATTTTGAAGGAATAGCAATGAATACCTTATACATTCCCAGTCTACATAACGCTTTATTATCAGTAGAAAGAAAAAGGAAAATCCCTACTTTCACAATAAATCCGCCTTGCTACTCTATTCATTTTTTGATACATTCCTATCCACCGTTTTAGGCTTCTCTTTTGTACTGTGTTAACCGAAAAATTGTATAAATCATAATTCGTTTTTCTTCCACCTGTTTCACCCTTTCTACACCCTAGTTTTACAAAATAAGAAGTCAACAAAACTTATATTTATTACTTTCTGTTATCTCCTCTCTCTTGTTCTATGCATAGTCTATCTAAATTTTTATTAGCTACTAAAAAAAGAATTTACAGGACGATAAAAAAAAGCCAAGTGCATTGCACTCGGCTTTATGGTCGATTAAACAATTTTACTTCAGACGTATTAAACTGATGTAGATAGTCTTTAGTAGAAGTATAACCTGAATTCATGAGTGTTTTCTTTTCTTCTTCTGTGATATCAAAATTAAACGACGACGTAAAGAATGTATTAATAAATACAGTGCGGGCAGCATCTTCTTTGGTGGTTTTTCCGCTCTCATGACCTTTGATCATGGTTTGAGACAAATTCCATGCAAAATGAATAAGAGAATGGCCAATATGATGTTCTGTTGAGGTTGCGATATGTTTTAACATGGCAACCTCCGCCTGAGATTCTAAACGGAAACCAAGTGTTTCTTTGTTGTAGACAATTTCATCTGTAGGATCAAAGAAAGATGCATTGTATTTCGTGTGTAAGCTTCTTAGTGTAGAATGATCCTCTATATTGCTTATCAGTTTATTAACCTCGTCAATCGTATCTGTGGTCGTGAAGTGTTCTTCTTTATTCACAAAACTTTTCCGATCAAATAAACGAATTGGGTAGTTATCGAGTACACCTCCGTCTACATAATAATCTTTATCCCATTCCACAGATTTAAAAAAGAATGGGATGGACATCGAAATCCGCACAGCAACTACTAACGGGACATCAGGTGTCGTTTCGCGAGAAAACGTACGAAGCTGGTGTGTAGAAACGTTCGTTCCTTGGAAAAACACGTCTTTTCCTGTTTTGTCATACAACTGCTGAAAAGTTGTGTCCTTACTCCCTGTCCACTTTTCAACGATCTTTCCTACCCACTCAGTGAAGAAATCCCCTTTATAGATACCAAAACCATCAAAAAACAAACGAATGTTATCTTGTACAATCGAAAAATCATCATCTTTAAACGCTTTGAAATTCATGTCTTTGTGGATTTTTACAAGATCTGCGAATGGAATGGAAAGACCTAAAAGTAATGCAGTAATCGCTCCTGCTGAAGTCCCTCCAAATCGTTGTATTTCTGGTAAAATCCCTTCTTCATTTAGTGCACGGATGGCACCTATATAAGCGCTTCCCTTTACCCCGCCACCTTCAAATACTAAGTTACGAAATGGATATGCCATTATATACCTCCAATAAAGAAATTTTCGATCTGTTATAGTATCGGAAGTATATTGAAATATATTCCAAATGGTATTAAGAAAGTTTCATGTCCTCCGATACGTATGGCCGAATTATCTTTATTCAATGGATGAATTGTTTGAAAGAGAAGAAATTTGCTTGGAATGGTAATTTAGTAGGATAGGAAACAGGAAACGGAGTGCATCTTTGGATGCACTGAATAATATCCCCTTTTGAAATCGTATATAACGTAACTTCTTTTCCGATGTCCAAGTAAAATCACGAGTAAGAAATCAAGGAATAATCTACATTTCATAAATCCCGCACTCTCTTTAACATACAATTCAGTGAAATAATTTGTTTCAAATACGTAGAAATATGGTTTAACCAGCAATCAATGATCAGGTCTTCTTACCCTAAGTAAACCTAAATCTATTTGTCTCCATACAGAAAGGAATAAATAGTTTTGTTCCTATTCATGAAATAGTACAATATATGCAAAATTACATATCTAATTAATTGCTTTTAATGTTATATTTTAATAGCGATGAATGCTATTATTTCATAAGTTGTCAACAAGCGTTATGTATGTATGAGAAAAAGGAAGGAGCCAAATAGGCCCCTTCCTTTTTCTACTAATTAACTAAATTACTCTCTGGTAAAAATTTAAATAGTAATGCTCATTTACAGGCGTCTGATTATGCATTAAACATGCTAACTTTGCTTGCTGTCGGAAAAATTAAAGACGATAGTCAAATATGTCCTTTCATTACTTTATATTGAAATAAATAATGATTCAAAGTTATTTTGTGAAAATTATACAAAAAGTACTAATTCGTCGTTTACCTAACAATAGATAATATAGATAAAGAAAAAATACTAGAGGATATCACAGTGTAGTAGTCTCTAGTATCTTTTCATAGTATTTTAGCGGCTATACAATACGGAGGGATAAAAAAAGGACCTCTTACGGAAAGATAAGAGGTCATCAAAAAGATAAAAATGTTGTATTTGAAACACGCGAGTTTCTAATTCACATCATAACACAATATATTTATATATTCAATATATACATTAAAGATAAGTAATGTATGTTCAAAAAACACACGGAATATTAATTTGTAACAGTATATATTTTCCTCTTTTATTCTATTTCTTCTACAATGCCGTGATTGTAACAAATATCCCTCTTTCTTTTTCGGATGATTACGAATAAAAATACTACATGTTTTCTGTCTCACTTGGAATAAAGCATCATGGTAAAAATACAATGCTGACAAGTAAAATACTTAATACAATCAACCCTATCCCTAACATCATCCATTCACCCTTTTTAGAATTTTAAAATTTAGCCCTTCACTTTCATATACTTCTCTTTTACATGAGCCAATAAGTCCCTCAGCTTATTCTCTGCAGGGTGTTCTTGATTTTCTGGAACTTCTCTGCCATAGGATGAAAAGTTTTGTGAGCATGCACTAGTTGTTACTTTCAATTTCGCGTATGAGGATGTATGCTCATCATAACTGGATTACGTCTTCTTGGGGATAAAGGGGACAGGAAAGTTGCTAAGCTAGCGTAAGGTGCTAAATTCCCTCAAAATATCTCAAAATTTGGATAATCATTTAATATTTCTATACTCTCCAACTTACAACAAAACACATCGCAAAATATTTTTACGATGTGTTTTAAAAGGGAAATCATCATCAAGTTTTTCACCCATATTTTTATAAGGAGTTTTACCATTGAGGATAAACGCCTTCATTTCAAAACAGTTCTTTTCATTTGTATACGATATGTCTCACACATATAGTATACAAATTATTACCCTTACTTTTCTTCACCGCTTGCTTGCATGGAATTAAAAGTCCAATTTAATTTCAACGCATCTCCTTGAAATACATTTTGTTCTTCACCGTTATCTACGAATGTAAACATTACATAAAATGTATCATCATCACCTGGAGCAAGTCCATTTCCTTCTCGATCTACAATACCGTTCTTTACAAGATTAGGAATATTTCCATTTTGCGTAGCTACCTTTAATTCAGATAATGTAGTAGACCAAATTGGAACCTCATTTTTATCCAAGTTCCACAAGAAATCAACACGGATATGATCACCAAAATCAGCATTTCCATTATCCCCTTTCGCATCGATTACACTGTAATCTGTCAGGAGTTTCACATCTTCTATTGCTAAGGTTCCTTTGTTTACTAATTGAAAACCACGTTCCATTTCATCACCTGGTTTCAGATTGTCGACATTAATAACAACTTCTGGATTCACACTCAAATCTAAAGTACCCGCTGCAAACGTGTTTTGTGATACTTCCTTATCACTAAAATATGCATATGTTCCCCCGCCAATTAAGGATAAGCCAAGCGCTGCAGTTACAACACCCATACCAAGTTTTTTCTTCATACCCATTTCACAAGTCCCCCTATTGTTAAAGTTTAAACTACAAACCTTATTTCCATCCCACAAACAACAATAATAATTAAGCAACTTCCTTGTCCCATAATGAAAGCGAACTTACTTTAAACTAGTTACTTCATGTACCCAAACGACTATGACTCTTAAAATGACCGGTAATGTTACCGTAAATCATTACCGGTCATTTGTTAACCAATCCATTTCATTTAATATCCATTGTCTGATGGCTTTATTTACTCTAGAAGTTTGTCCACTTATTTTTTTGGTTCTAAACCGATAGAGCGTAAAATTTTCTCTAACGTCACTGGCCCTACATTTTCTTTCGGTTTCTCGTTTCCTTTAGCATCTGGGCCCTTTTTCAAGAAGTTTTTCTCAATTAAACGAACATCCATTTCATCTACAACACCATCTTGATTTATATCTCCATCTTTTACAGATACTTTTCCTTTTCCATACGATAAAGCTGCTATTCTAGCATCTTGAATATCTACCATTTTATCGCCGTTTACATCACCTGCAAGGTTATCATCCACGTCAGCTCTAAAGTTTTGTCCCACTAATTCTCCATCCTGCATTTTCCCTATTTTTGTTGTTAATTTACTATTTAAATGACCTGGCATTTCTACGAAAATATCATATTCCTTATCGCTTACTGGAACACTATGAATTTCAAATTGTCCGTTATCACCAATCGTTCCTGTATATTTCTTTCCATCCTTGCCAACTGCGTACACTTTTGCTCCTAGTTTTGTATAGTCTTTCTTACCTAAATACCCCTCTTCATTCAAGAAAGCTTCCGGGCCAATATATCCTGTAACCGTTGAATGTTTCGAAACAATAGCAAAAGATTTATCTTTAAACGCAGGAATCTCAATGCCTTCTGATGCACCAACTTTTGTATAAGAGAACTTATCTACTCCAAATGCAGTCAAATCATTAAAGTATTCATCGTTCGTCATCTCGAATGTAACATCTAAAAATGGTTTATCTCCATCTAATCCTTTAAATTCTTTTCCCTCCAATGATGCGCCAACTTTCACCTTGTTTTCCCAAGCTCCTGCTTCACTTATCTTCGGATCTTCTAATTTAAGGTTCAATCCATGTTGTTCTACATATTCCGTAAGTGCTGGATTTGGTTTCACATCTGTAAATTTAAATAGCTGCTTGTAATAAGGAATTTCAAATGTACCTGACATAAGCTGTTTTACATTATTAAGATTCAAAGTTAATGTAATTTTCTCTCCTAATTTGATTTTATCTTTGTCATAACTTGGAACAGCGTATTCTGTCCCTTCTTTTACAAAGACGTAATCTTTATATCCAGTTGCCATATTCCCTGCAGTTGCAAGATCATATCCAAATAATTTTAAATTTAACGGCTCATTTATTTCCTCTGGAAGTACTCCAAATTTAAAATCACCATTTGCTTGAATTGTATTCAACCATCCTGATGGGAAGGCTGAGTTTTGATAATATACAATTTGATTCGCTTTTTGATCATATTGCAAGCCTTTTGCCTTTAATGCATCTACTGTAGAATCATAAATATTACCATGCACCCATAATGCACGCTGGCCGTCTTCTTCTTTAAACATAGAATCATTGACTTCGTGTATACCAGGTTGTACATCCTTAAATTTCATTTCAGGTATTACATTATCAATGATAATGCTATCGCCTTTTGTATAAGATTTTCCTTCTTTATCATATCCAACGAAGTTCAATTCGTAATCTCCATCAGGCAACATAACAGGTTTATCCGCAATTGGATGAGCTGGATCTCCTGTGAATGGAAGTACATACCCTCCCATACCAGAAAACATCATATATTCAACATTCGGTGTTAGACTACTTGCATTAAGTGTACCAACGACTCCTAATGCCTTCCCTGTCGTTCGGTCCTTTACAATTGCATCAATGGTTTCGAGAGGACTATTTAATTTAAATGTCAACGGCGAACTTGGTCTTTCCATAAATGGATGGAATTTAGAAGCATCTGTTGCCATTGCATCTCTCAGTAAATCTACAGACGCAATCCCTTTTTCTGTGAATTTAACTGCAAATGGTACTTGATATACTTCTTTTTCATTGTTTTTATTTGAAATATGAATATAGCCCTCATATCTACCAAATTCAGCGTTTTCTGGAATGGTAATTTCAGGGATAATTTCCTCTGATGCACCAGGAGCTACTTTAATAGAATCTGGTACGTTTAGCTTCACACCATTCTTCGCTGCATCTTGCACACCTACACTTGTAGGTGAAAATTTCACCTCTAATTTAAACTCTTTCCCATCTGTTTTACTGCTGTTCTTAATTAAAACTTTTCGACTATCTTTAATAGGACCATTTTCAATTTGATTTTTATACCCAAATGCAATAGAACCTGTTTTTTCTTCAATTTCTACTTCTTCATCACCTACAACGTTTGATGTTTTATCAACAACCTCGATTGATGTATCTGCATGAACTGCACGGTATGCATCAATTCGTCCTGAGCCCACCTCAAATACAGAACGCTCTTCTTTTAAGTCAACTGCGGTATTCATGAGTGCTTCTTTTACTTCAAATGGACTATAATTTGGATGTTCTTGTAAAATGAGTGCCGCTACCCCTGTAGTATGAGGAGTTGCCATAGAGGTACCTGACATACGTCCATACGCTACCGGATAATTTTCTCCATCTTTTGGATCATTAATATATTCAGGAACAGTTGAGAAAATAGACACACCTGGTGCTACAATATCTGGCTTAATATCATCTGTCTTAGTTGCAGGACCACGGGAGCTGAAATCAGCTAAGTGATCTCCCTCTGTTTTTATATTACTTAGTTCCCCAAACGCTAACGACACATCTCCTTGTACAGCTTTTGCTTGTAATTTCTCACCATCTACTTTTGTTAAGCGGAACGATGGAATAGATGCAGTACTTTCCCCAAGATAACTTGTAATTTCACCATCTACATTGTTATATACGATTACCGCCTTTGCGCCTGCTTCCTTAGCATGCTTAATTTTCTCATCAAATGTAATCTCACCGCGTTGGATAAGAGCTAATTTTCCTTTTACATCTTTTCCTGTAAAATCATCTGATTTCCCGAGCCCTGCATATACAACTGATACGGATTGACCTTTCAAATCTTCAATCTTATCAGTAAAGCTTTTTCCAAGTAGCATCATCTTATCCACATGTAAATCACCTGCATCGACGGAAAACGTTGGGATTTTCATTGCAGCGTTACTGGCTCCAACTGTAATCGGAAGTGCCGCTGCACTAGGTGATCCAATGGTACCTTCTTCCGGACCACTATTACCTGCTGCTACAACTGTAACAACACCAGCTAACATCGCATTGTTCACTGCGACAGAAGTAGGATATAAAGGATCATTAATAGACGCACCTAGTGATAAATTGATAACATCCATATTGTCTTTCACTGCTTTATCAATCGCAGCAAGAATACCGCTTGTTTGTCCACTTCCATATGGGCCTAATACGCGATATGAATATAAATCTACATCTGGAGCAACACCCTTCACTGCATAATCCACACTATTCTGTTTGTCTGCAGCAATTGTCCCAGCTACATGCGTACCATGGGATGTATAATATGCACTCCCCTCATAAATCTCTGGATATCCTCCAGAATTTTGCCAATCCTTATACGTTGTCTCCATTGGATCAGCATCATTATTAACAAAGTCCCATCCTTTTATGGAGTTCGGATCTATTTTACTTGGATCTTCACCTTGTTTTGCACGATATCCTTTATATGCATCTTTCAAATCCGGGTGGTTGTAATCAATACCTGTGTCCAGTACACCTACCTTAATTCCTTTCCCTGTTATTTTTTCATCATGCAGCTTGTCCACACCAATTTGCGGTACACTATCCGCCATTTTCGGTTCAACAACAGTCTTAGTTGTTTCTTTCGGCAAATCAATTTTAACCTCATGATCTTCCCATACGCGCTTAACGATACCGGTACGAACTAAGTCTTCGATCATATTTGCTGGTAAAGAAATCGCTACACCATTAAAAGCATTCTTATATTCTCTTGTTATTTTTGCAGATTTTACATTTGTCCCTTTCTCTTTATTCTTTTGAAGCTGCTCAAGCTCTGCTTTAAATCCTTTATGTGATGCCTCTACCTTTTGTTCCGCATTTGAAAGAGCTAATTTTTTCCCTTTAGCCGCTTGTTTTAATACCTCTATTTTGCTAGGCGCTTGCTTAAATTCTATAATCACATTCACATTATTAGGACTTGTTGTATTGATACCTGGCGAAATAACAAAACCTGGTTTTGTATCTAACGTTTTTAAGGCATTACGTTGTTCCTTTGTAAGACCTTTTAAGATAGCATTTGCATCATCAATTCCAGTTAAAGTAGATGTATTTACCTCTTCCGCTAATACGTTATATGGAATTCCTTGAGACAATAACATTCCAACTGTTAACGTTCCAATAAGAATCTTTCCAAATTTCCCTCGTTTCATATTACATCTCCCCATTATTAATATTATTTTTTGAAACAAATTGATTCTTAAATTCCCATGTAGCATTGGAAACTCTATTAATCTTAATCTTTTGTATCATGAAAGATTTCCAACACTACTACCATCCCCATACCTCACATAGCTAACCACTCACTTTACTCTTTCTATAAGAGCCCTCCGTCATTTATTTCCAACAAAAGATTTTCACAAAATGAATTATTAACAAGATTAAAATGTAATTCTATTTTTATTATTTCACATTTTTATTATTCTGAAAATTAAACAAAAGGAGTATCTTTTCTCTAAGGATTCTATGCCTACATAGTACAAAAGAACTACCTTGTCCTTTATTCTTTGTAATACAGAATAAAGCGACACGATAGTTCTTTGATAGATTTCTTATTTAATCTAGCGGAACTAATTGATTTCGGACTGCATAAATCACTGCTTGCGATCGACTTTTCACATTTAGCTTTTTAAAAATTTTATTGATGTGAATTTTAACTGTTTTATCACTAATATATAAAACTTCAGCAATTTCTTTATTACTAAGTCCTTTTACTAGTTCAAAGAGAATTTCCTTTTCACGTTCCGTCAGTTCATTTTCATTTGATTCTACTTTCATTTTTTGCTGATGATATGTAATTAATTTTTTAGTCATACGCGGATGAATGACTGAATCGCCTCGATATAACATTCGAATTGCTGCTACTACCTGATCTGATGATGAATCCTTCAATAAATAACCATCAGCACCGGCCTGGAGTGCATCCATTAAATACTCGTCATGTTCATACATTGTAAACACAAGTACACGGCAACTCGGATATTTTTTTTTCACTAACTCTGTAGCTTCAATCCCATTTTTCTCTGGAAGATTAATATCCATCAAAATACAATCTGGTCGGCATTCTTCTACTTTTCCCAATACTCCATCCCCAGAGCTAGCTTCTCCAACCACTTTCATATCAGATTCATCCTCTAGTATGCTCCGAATTGCATCCCGTAAAAAAGCATGATCATCTACTACTAATATTTTAATCATTTTACGCACCCCTTGTTTGTGAATCTGGAATTAACAGTGTAATTTCTGTCCCTTTTCCTACAGAACTATCAATCTGTAAAGTAGCCCCTAATTGGTCAGCTTGTTCATTCATATGTAATATACCATAATGTGGCTCATTCTTCGTTTTAACCATAGACTCAAATAGTGAAAAGCCAACTCCGTTATCCTTAACCCTTAAAAGCACGTGTTCACTTTGATAGCTGAGTAAAACATCAGCCTTTTTTGCCTGTGCATGTTTTACAATGTTTTGCAAACTCTCTTGTAATGTATCAAATATAACTCTTTCTTTTGAAAAACTAAGCGCACGTGCATGACCTCTTTCATGATATGTAATGTCTAGTTCATATTCTTGTCTTAAAGATTTTATTTTACTTGCTATCGCCTGCTTAAGTCCCAATTGTTGTGTCGGATATGGTTTTAAAGCATAAATAGAATAGCGAACTTCTCCTAGGCTTCCTCTTAAATCTTTTATGCTTTTCTCTACTACTTGCTGCATATCTTTTGGTTTATCATGGTATTTTTTCTGCGCGGATTCTAGTTGGAATATCACCCCGGCTAATGTTTGCGCAATACCATCGTGAATTTCTCGAGCAATTCTATTTCTTTCTTCTAAAATCATTCTTTTTTCCTGTTCAGAAATTAATATCCTTGTTTTAACTACGTTAGCTAATTGGTTAGAAAATGTAGCTAACGACTGTACATCTTCTGGAAAGAAGCCCGCATTTCTACTTTTCCCTGCAACAAACATTCCGACTAGTTCATCATTAACAATAAGAGGAAAATATACAAGTGAGCGTATGACACTTTCAAATATTTCATCTCCAGGAGCCGTACCAATTTTCCAATCATTAAATACAAGATTTTTAGAAAGTCCCTCAAACGCATCGTAATTTTCTAAATGATCAGAAATATCAGGGCGAACTTTCCCATCTTTTAATAGAATATTCCAGTTTCCATCATCTTTTGTCCATATTACATATGCTTGTATGCCAAAAAAACCTTTAAGTGCTTGTTTAATATGCTTCAAGTTTCCTCCAGTTAATCCTCGACTAATTTCGGTCGTAATAAGAAATAACTCATATAATCGTTCTTTCTCCATCCTTATCCGTACAGAAAAAGAACTAATAACGGAAGTTGCTACAAGTGGAAAAAAGAAAAACAGCACTGTAACTTCGTTTACTTCCACACTATATGTACTAATTAGTACATGCATCAGTGCCGCATAAGAGAAACCAAAAGTTTCGCAAAGAAATACCGTAATAGTTTTTTTATACCATTGATAAATTGAATATGGCTGCGGAAGAAGTATCATTAACAAATCGTAAAAGCGATTGTTGAAAAAACAAAAAAACATGCAAAATAATAACAAAGATATTAAATTCTCATACAGAACTGACATACCTATCTTATTAATTATTAAGGACATACATTTGTCTGAAAACCATTTGGCAAAGATCAAACTAAGTGCATGTTGAGTACTATTAAATAACATTCTTTGTATCGGTGAACGACGATGCAGGTGAATAATTAGCGTCACAAGTACAATAGCAACAATAGTTATATGGATTCCAAACTGCCAACTCATAGCGTAAATTATCGGAAAGGTAAGCGAACTAGTTCCTCTCCAAAATCTTACAGGAAAATACTCTGCAATCCCCATAAAAAGTAACAACAATATTAGTATTGTTAGATGAGAAGGGATTTTAATTTCAAGTAAAGATATAGTTATAGTAACCAAACCAAGAAAAGAAATAAAATAAAGATAAAAACTAGCAATCTTTTCTCTCATAAAGATAGAATTTACATCTTTCAAAACAACCCCTTCTTTCCTTATAAAAACTTCATTTTCTCTATTATCCAACAAAAAACCGGCACTGGCAAAATGGAAGAACATCCACTAGCCAATCACCGGCTGTGTACTACACCTAAAAAGGCAAGACACAATACTAGTATATATCAGTTTGTGAAGTTTACCCATTAGTCAAATGGTGTAATTGTACATACTTTTAGACTTAGGTCTACTAGTACAAAAGATGTATACGCAATTTAAATTTTGATTCACTAAAAAAATTCTAAGAAAAATAGGAAGGCAATCGTAGTAAATACTTATCTATATTAATTTCATCTAAATCTTTAGGTTATGTATGTATCAAATACTCCCCATCTAATATTTACAAATAACCCATGAGATAATCTCCTTATATACTATATATGAAGTTTATCACTTAATATTTATTGAAGAAAAGGCGATGCATACAATAATCAAATCTAATTAACATATTATTTAATTATCGGTAGCGAGATTAAAGAGACTCCCTATTCTCAGGAAGGAACCTCCAATTCATATTATTACCCCTATTTCTATGTTTCTTATTTGATTCTAATTAACTAACTGATTAGGGTTATTGCAAATCAAAATAATAAAACCACATCTCCAATTATTAGATAACTATCTAATACATTGGAGGTGCGGTTCACTTAGGTCATTGATGTTTCAGCTATTCTCTTTATTTGAAAATTACATCTACCATATTAATTTAATATTATATTCCTCTAGCCAACTATTAACTTGAAGTAAATAATCTATTATACCTCGTGCATCATTACCTGAAATTACTTCGTCTTTTCCTTCTGCAATAGCACGAACTCTTTCTACATTAATTAATGGCAAAATAGGTGATTCAGGATTGTTCAACACATGTAACATCCAATCACTAATACCTTGTAGATAAGAGGCATCCTTAGTGCTTGGATATGCACTTTTTTTGCGATAACGTACAT
>NZ_QXCO01000026.1:0-84152 GCF_003458115.1 Bacillus sp. ISO11
CATTCTCTTAAGAATTGTGGCATAACTCAAAGTATGTCTCGCAAAGGAAACTGTTATGACAATGCCGTTATTGAAAATTTCTTCGGTATCATGAAATCGGAATTTCTGTATCGAAAAGAATTTGAAAATATAACACATTTCAAACAAGAATTAGCAAAGTATATAGAATACTATAACCATAAAAGAATTAAGGCAAAATTAAAGGGTATGAGCCCAGTACAATACCGGGCTCATACCCTAGAGGCTGCCTAATGAAACGACCTGTCTAACTTTCGGGGGTCACTTCATGTAGAATGGCTTTTCAATTTATTTTAAATCTTCTATTGAGAAAGCACCTGGCAGTAACTGCTCAACAGTCACTTCTTTTTCATCACCTTTTACATTCGTTAATAATACAGGCATTTTCGGATCACAGAATTCAGCAATTACTTGTCTACACGCACCACATGGTGAAATCGGTCCATCAGTTTCTCCTGTAATAACTAAGTAACTAAAATCGCGCTCACCTTCTGATACTGCTTTAAATATTGCTGTTCTTTCTGCACAGTTACATAAACCGTAAGAAGCATTTTCTATATTACAACCAGTATAGATTTTCCCTTCTTTCGTAACTAACGCTGCGCCAACAGGAAATTTAGAATACGGAATATACGCTTTCGATAACATCTTGTTTGCTTCTTCAATATATTTTTTCTTATCCATATTATTTCCCCCTCAAAGTAAATGAAATGATGATTAGTCAGTAATAACTGTATGAACTAATTTAGGAGCCACTGCTGTTTCAGCGATAGAGATGTTCTCATAAATTTTTGCTTTTACATCTTCTACATTTTCACGATTTGCGTAGATTGTTACGAATGGCTCGCCTTCTTTTACTGCATCGCCAACTTTTTTACGTAACATTAATCCTACTGCTAAATCGATTTCATCTTCCTTCGTTGCACGACCTGCACCAAGTAACATAGCTGCAATACCAATCTCATCTGCAACAATGTTAGAAATAACACCTGAAGTTTTTGCAGGTACATCAATTACATACTTCGCCTGTGGCATTTTTTCTGGATTGTCTACAATTGAGCTATCTCCGCCTTGATTGCTTAAGAACTCTTTAAACTTCTCAGTTGCTTTTCCGTTTTTCATCACTTCAATTAGCATTTCACGAGCTTCTTCTAACGTATTTGCTTTTTTCGCAAGTACGACCATTTGGCTACCTAATACAAGTACTAATTCTGTTAAATCTTCTGGACCTTCACCTTTTAACGTATCAATCGCTTCTTTTACTTCTAGAGCGTTACCAATAGCAAAACCAAGCGGTTGTGACATGTCTGAAATAACAGCCATAGTTTGACGTCCTACATTATTTCCGATACGTACCATTGCATGTGCTAATTCTTTTGCATCTTCTTCTGTTTTCATAAATGCACCAGCACCTGTTTTTACATCAAGTACGATTGCGTCAGCACCTGCTGCAATTTTTTTACTCATAATTGAACTTGCAATGAGAGGAATTGAGTTAACCGTTCCTGTTACATCGCGTAATGCATAAATCTTTTTATCTGCAGGTGTTAAGTTTCCTGTTTGTCCAATAACAGCTACTTTGTCACGGTTTACAATATCAATGAACTGCTCTTTCGTAATTTCAACGTGGAATCCTTCTACCGCTTCTAATTTATCAATTGTTCCGCCTGTATGTCCTAAACCACGACCAGACATTTTTGCTACTGGTACATCTAAAGCAGCAACTAATGGTCCTAATACTAATGTTGTAGTATCACCAACACCGCCAGTTGAATGTTTATCTACTTTAATTCCTTCAATTGCTGATAAGTCGATCGTTTCACCAGACTCAACCATCGCCATCGTTAAATCTGCACGTTCGCGATCTGTCATATCTTTAAAGAAGATTGCCATTGCAAGTGCACTCACTTGATAATCAGGAATACTTCCGTCTGTATATCCATTAATAAAGAATTTGATTTCTTCAGTCGTTAATTCTTTGCCGTCACGTTTTTTTGCAATAATATCTACCATTCTCATTACAATCACCATTCCTTTTTATATTATACGAATCTATTAAAATAATAAGCCAACGATTGTTGCTGATAAGAAACTTACTAACGTTGCACCGAATAGTAATTTCAAACCAAATCTTGCCACTACATTCCCCTGCTTTTCATTTAAGCTTTTAACTGCCCCTGCAATAATTCCAATTGAAGAGAAGTTTGCAAATGAAACTAAGAATACAGATATAATCGCTGTCGTTCTATCTGAGAAATTAAAGTTTCCTTGTGCTAAATCTGTCATAGCGACAAATTCATTTGATACTAATTTTGTTGCCATAATATTTCCTGCATTAACTGCTTCATGCCAAGGCACACCCATAATAAATGCAAATGGTGCAAATACATAACCAAGGATTTCTTGGAATGAGATACCAATTACACCTTTAAATACTGCATTGATGAATGCGATAAGAGCAACGAAACCGACTAGCATAGCTGCTACTGTAATGGCAACTTTAAATCCGTCTATAATGTATTCACCTAATACTTCAAAGAAAGTCTTTTTCTCTTCTTCTTGCACTTCTAACATATCTTCTTCCTCAGTAACTTCATACGGGTTAATAATAGAAGCAATGATGAAGCCACCGAATAAGTTAAGCACTAAAGCGGTTACAACATATTGTGGTTTTAATAACACCATATATGATCCAACGATAGACATAGAAACTGTAGACATTGCAGATGCACATAATGTATACATTCTTTTCTCTGGCAATAACCCTAGTTGTTTCTTAACTGAAATAAACACTTCAGATTGTCCTAAAATCGCAGAAGCAACTGCATTATATGATTCTAGTTTCCCCATTCCATTTACTTTACTTAATGCTAAACCGATAGATTTCACAATAATAGGTAATACTTTAATGTGTTGTAATATACCTATTAGTGCCGAGATAAATACGATTGGCATTAATACACTTAAAAAGAACGAAAACTCTTTTTGATTTACTAATCCACCAAATACAAAATTCACACCGTCAGCAGCATATTTTAATAACTCTCCAAAACCATCTGCTATTCCACTAATTAATATATTCCCTACACTTGTATTTAATAATAAAAATCCCAAAATGAATTGTAATATAACCATCGTTATGATTGGGCGATATTTGACTTTTTTTCTATCATTACTAGCAAGCCAAGCGATACCTAAAATCAATACGAGGCCTAAAACACCGATTAAGTATTTCATAAGCCGTCTCCTCCCATTCGTATCCGCTTACATTTTTTTCAATTATTAAAGCAATAGATACACTTTACTTTGTGTATCTATTGCTTTTGACTTCATTAATGATTAGTAGTTATCTGTAGCACCTTTTGCATCATTTAATACGATTGCAACACTAGCACTTGCTCCAACGCGAGAAGCTCCAGCAGCTACCATTTTGTCTGCATCTTCACGTGTACGAACGCCACCAGATGCTTTTACACCAACGTTTGGTCCTACTGTTTTACGCATTAATGCGATATCTTCAGCAGTTGCTCCGCCAGTTGAGAATCCAGTTGAAGTTTTTACGAAGTCAGCACCAGCTTTTACTGATAATTCACAAGCGCGTACTTTCTCTTCATCTGTTAATAGGCAAGTTTCAATGATTACTTTTACAAGAGCTTTTCCTTTTGCTGCTTGTACTACTTCATAAATATCTTTTTCAACAAGTTCGTTGTCGCCATCTTTTAAAGCGCCTACGTTGATTACCATATCAACTTCAGTTGCACCTTTTGCGATAGCATCTTTTGTTTCAAATGCTTTTGTTTCAGTAGTGCTTGCTCCTAATGGGAAACCGATTACAGTACAAACGTCTACATCATGTCCAGCTAGTTCATCAGCCGCTAATTTTACCCATGTTGGGTTAATACAAACAGAAGCGAATTTATATTCCTTTGCTTCTTCAATTACTTTCATAACATCTTCTTTAGTAGTATTAGCTTTTAAAATTGTATGGTCAATTAACTTTGCAATGTTCATTATCTTCACTCCTCATATCTTTTAACAACTTCATTCTAACTCTTAGTTGAACAAATGTAAATACACTTTTGAAATTTTGTTCATTCTTTTTTAAAAGGAATTTTCTTGTAGTAAATAAAGCGCATTCTACCAAAGAACATTTCAGATATATAATCAAAATTTTTATGTTAACAATGGTAGTATGTATCTCCATATCCATAATTATTTTTAAAAAAGCAACTTGTGTTCAAAAAACTCCTATCATTCATACATAACAAAATAAAAGGCGTTCTCAAAATTAACATCTTGAGAACGCCTTTTATTTCTAATCTTTTTGATAATGTAACAATTCTTTTGCTGTATGCTGATCGATAATTAATACATTTGCATACCCGCCACGTAACGCACCATCAATTGCTTTGATTTTTCTATTACCACCTGCAACTAAAATAGAACGTTTCTTTAATTTCAGTTCTTCTAACTCAATTCCAATGGTCCGCTTATTAATTTCTTCACTACTAATATTTCCGTCCCCATCAAAGAATCGTGAACAAATGTCACCGACCGATTGTTTTTTGAGTAAACTCGTTTCACCCTTATCGAAATAACCTAATCGGAATAATAGCGCTTCGTCTCGCACTGTTCCTACAGTGAAAATTGCAATATTCGCTTGCTTCCCCATTTCGATAATATGATGAATATGTCGATCCTGCTCTACTAATTCTTTTGTCACTGCATTATCAAATATAACTGGAAGAGGTAGATTTCTTGGCGTCGTTTGAAAAGCATCTGCAAATAAAGCTATCGTTTCATTCGCATATGTATTTACACTTGAATGACTAATACCACCTTTTAGCTGGACAACCTCTACCCCTTTTACATGTTGCGGTACGATTTTTCTAGCGATTTCATACATAGTCATTCCCCAGCTTACACCAACAATATCACCGTTTTTAACTGTCTTTTCCATATACTCAGCAGCATATTTACTTATATACTCTGTAATCGTTGCATATTCCGGTACTGGAGAAAATACAACATGTGCCTCTAACAAGTTGTATTTTTCTTTCAGTAAATTCCCAACGTTATCTAAATCCGCAAATGGATCAGCGATGCTAATTTGAACAAACCCTTTTTCTTTCGCATACTTTAACAATCTAGAAATTGTTGGTCTTGAAATATTTAATTTGTTAGCAATTTCTTGCTGACTATAATCTGATTGATAATATAATCTTGCAACTTCAACGCTTAATTGTTGTTTATCTTTTTCCATAGTAACTCATTACAAATCCCTTCCTGTATTTCCCTTTCGTTACAAGCATTATACAGCTTTATGCAAAAAAATTCGACTACCGAATTTTATCTATCTGAACTTCTACTACACTTAATATATAATGAAAACTTATTGTGTAGATTTACAAACTCAATATAGATACGCTTGAAACATGTAAATCGATTAACATTTAATTCACATTTTTCTGTAGTAACGATAACAAAGCCGTTCAAGTTGTATATGAGGCTTAGGATATCAAAGACTATTTTTTCTCCTATCTATGGCATTTTCGCCCGTTTTTCTATAAGGGATTAAACTGATGAAGCAATAATTCGATTATCTAGAATACAAATGCTCTACAGACAAAGAATATGGATTATGTATCCATGGAGATACAATCCCAATCTTCATTTTTATAATTGATTAGCCAAAACAAGCCTCTTCGTCTTTCAATAACAATACTTTCATGCATACCTGCAGTTGCTTCTCTCGCATTAATTCTATCATGTACACAAGCCCAATGAAGCCGATAAATAAGGTCAGCCTCGTCCAAAATTTCTTCTGCATTTCGCAATTTTGTTTTTTGATAAAATTCATTAAAAGAACTACAATCAGAAACAAGTTTAATTGCATAATGACAGTCACAGATTTCTCTTGGGAATTTCAGTGTATTCACGAGGCCTATTGACCAAAGCAAAACCCATTGGGCTTCATACTGCCATGCAATCTGTATCGCTTCTTTCTCATCAGGTTCCTCTGAATTTAGAAAATTCCTTTCCTGCATCGTTAATGATTCAACCACATCAAATTGATTCAGCAGCTCCATGACGAACTCTTTGGAAGTTTTCAAATCTCCTTCTTGGGCAACATCACAAGCATATTGTATGACAATCAACAAAGCTACTGCTCTCTTCGTAATCTCTTCTCGGCTTCTTAATTGAATACTTGTCAAAGGAGGCAATTGAGGCAATCCTTCTATATATGGAATCCCTTTATCTTGCAGATAGCTTATCGATTTCTGTTTTCTTTTCTCCCCATCGGTAGAAGTACTATTCTGTCCCCTTATTTTGTTCGTACATGCTTGAGGAGTAAATTCTGAAGGACCAGAGGATCCATCCGGAAATACAATTACTTTTCCATCCTTCCCGATGAGAGTTCGATCAGGAATAAAACCAATACCGTTCACCTCATTAAGTAATTTAAGAAACAGCTCCACGTATTCATCACTATAATCCTTCTTCGTCTCTATAGCGATTATGGTATTAATTACAGAAATCTGTGCCAAAACCATCTTCTTAAGATGTTCTTCTTGAAATTCGATTTGATCGTACATGTGCATCATTCCAGGAATATTATTGAAAAAATAATCAGGAGATGATTCTTCAGAATCCACTCGAATAATAATTTTATTTTTGCCAAATAGTCTTTTCGATTGAATCGTATATTCATTTTTATTGCGTTCAACCTTAAACCCATTTTGAAAAACTTGAGTAATGAAACCTTCTATATCACTTGTATCATTCCTTGATGCAAATATCGTAAAAAATTTCAATTTTCCCCCTCCTCTAATTCTTATATTCTTCTTAGCTATAAACTTAGAAAAACAAAATAACATAAGTTTTTTAACATATGATACATAATTAGTATATTAAAACAGCTTTTTCATTATGGCTTGCTCTTCAACTAAAGTTCGTATTAGTGAAATAATCCAAACAACGTGTAAAAAGCTCCCTTTGCTAAAGTCTATTCAAATACCCCTTATAAACAGAAGTTACTATTTATAAGGGGTATTTACTCAATTTAATTTTATAAAAATTGGATGGAAACAATGCAAGTTCTCACTTATTTAGAATAAGTGAAAAGATGATGTTTTATTTGTTCAATAAAATAATGATGGTGTATATTATCGTTAGATACTCGACTTGCCATAATAGCCCCCTCCATTGAAGAGGCAAGAAAGGAAGCGAGTGATATAACCTCTATATCTTCTTTAAATTCTTGTTTCTCTATTCCTTCTTTTATGAGAGAAGCCATTAACATTACTGTATCATCATAACCTTTTGCTGCTGCTTTTTGTAATTCTGGAAATACTCCAGTACTTTCAATGGCACTATTAAGTAATGGACAGCCTCCAGCAATAGGAGGATTATTAGCTGCATCTTGATATACAAGGAAAATTGCAAGGATTTTATCAATTGCTGTCTTTTTATTTTCCATTGCTTTATGAAAATGACTCCACATAATCTCACCACTTTTGTCGTAGGCAGCAAGGACAATTTCTTCTTTACTTTTGAATCTACGATAAATAGATCCTTTAGGTAGTTCAGTAGCTGTCATTATATCCTGGATGGATGTGCGAGTTATCCCATTAGTATTAAATAAATATAAAGATGTTTCAATAATTTTTTCTTTAACCTTATCAACTTTAGTCATGCTTTGTAATCCTCCTAATGAAAACGATCCTAATATTCTAGGTAATGTTTACCCTCTATTTTCTTAATTTTTTTGTAAGTATAAATAAGTTTGGAACAGAAATATCTTATCAATCCCTATCTTATGGAAACCTCAAAGAATACGGTTTGAAAAGAAGTTAATCAAATTGTATTACCTACATAAATTAAGTGAATCTTCTGTCAAAAAGACATGACCAATTGTTTAGTTCAGTCATATTATACAACTAATTTTATCTAAAATCGTAGAGGTGTAAAAATATATAGTTAATTTTAATGTATAGACATATGATTATTATATATAATTTTTATTAATATGTTTAGCTAAAGTGTTTGAACTACTCCCACTTTCACTTCATTCTATAAAAGATTAACCATTAATGATTACTGGAATTAAATTGTAACAAAGCAACTGAAATATAAATATATTTGCTTTTTTCCATTTTGATTTTGTTAATACTTTATAAAAAGGGTTTAAAAAACTAGAAACTTGTAGTATCATTAGATTTCGATTCGGACCGAACCGTCCGGTTTATAATCTTATATAAATATATTTAGAAGGAGAGCGTTATGCAGAAAGAAAAATCAAAAATTATAGGTAATTTAATTATGGGGGCAATACAGTGAACTTTATAAAAATGAATAAAAAAGAAATCATTATGCTAATAATCTTTACACTGTTTGTACCATTTCAAATTGGCTTGTACATACTATTTGGCATATCACTTTTAGCTAATGTCAATTTAGTTGAATCAGAATTTGTTCTTAGTGCCATCGGTTTTACTGTACCTGCTATTGTAGGAATCATTTGCTTTAGGAAAGAAATTATTGAAAGTTTTACTTATTTTAAAGAGAAGACAATTTTGAAAATAGTAAGTATTCCTATGGTAGTTTTATTTACGTTAATTGTGGAACAGTGTGTTATGTATTTTCTAGCAACTGGTCAACCAGAGAACCAAGAGCAGCTCCTTGAAACGGGTGCAGAGGTACCGCTTGTATTTACATTGCTTGTATTTGGTATTCTGGGTCCAATACTTGAAGAAATTGTGTTTCGCCACATATTAATAAATCGTTTTTCTTACCATATTGGTACTGCTATTGCATCTATCATTTCGATTATGATTTTTACACTTCTTCATACGAACCAACTTTCAGATATTGCTATTTATTTACCTGGATCGTTGATACTTACTGCGGCTTATCTTATTTCTAAAAGATCCATTGCATATGTTATAGCGATACATATGTTAAACAATTGCCTTGCTTTCATTCTGTAAGAAACTAGACTTGTTTCTGATGCCAAAAATATTCTATGTTTCTATCAAGCATTTTTGGCACCAGAACTACTTTTTCTATGACATAAGAAAGCTAATCAAAAATTATAAAATATTAGGAGAGTGTCAGTCATGATTGTAACAACAACTTCTGGAATTCAAGGTAAAGAGATTATTGAGTATATTGATATTGTAAATGGTGAAGCTATTATGGGTGCAAATATTGTCCGCGATGTATTCGCTTCCGTTCGTGATGTTGTCGGTGGCCGTGTTGGTGCTTACGAAAGTAAACTAAAAGACGCTCGTGATATTGCAATGGGCGAAATGAAAGAACTTGCAAAAGAAAAAGGTGCGAACGCTATCGTTGGTATTGACGTAGATTACGAAGTTGTTCGTGATGGAATGTTAATGGTTGCTGTCAGTGGTACAGCTGTACGTATATAAGTAAATAAAAAAACGGTTCCTCTTGGAATTTATACTTTGAGGGGAAATCCTGATTCTGTTGCAGATTTTAAAGAATAAAACGAGAAATAATCAACTTTTTTATTTCTCGTTTTATCTACATATTTATTTTTGGAAAAACAATCTAACTCCAAATACTAATAATACGGCGCCTGTAATACCCTCTATTGTACGGTTCACTCTTTCTTTTCTTAAAAAAGTTCTTAATTGACGTATGAGTGAGATGTAAAGTAAATACCATATTGCTGTCAAAGTCGTAAATGTGACTCCTAATAAAAGAAATTGGAGGAAATGATTTTGATTACTCACAATAAATTGGGGTAAAAAACTAAGGAAAAATACAGCGGTTTTTGGATTTAAAATTGCCGTAGTAAATCCTTGTCTAAAGCTTTTAATTGCCCCAATATCCTTAGAGTCCATTTCTGCTGAACCTGACATATCTTCTTTTTTATGTAAGGCACTTTTAATTGACTTTACAGCTAAATAAATTAAATAAACAGCCCCAGCATATTTTATAAATGTAAATAACATAGCAAATTTCATTAAGATAGCAGAAAGTCCTAACGTAGCCATTATTGTATGAATCATCATTCCAGATATCGTTCCTAAAACAGTCTTTATCCCGCCATTTTTACCATGCGAGATAGTATTTTTTGTAACTAGTGCAAAACCAGGACCAGGCATGATTATGATTAACATTGCTGTAAGGATAAATAATAGATAATTTTCCATGTTGTAGTATTTCCTCTCCAATTTTTAGTTTTGCTTACAGTATAGCTTTTTTCATTAAAACATTACATATAAAAGACTTGATCAGAAATTTATTTAGATTATTCGTATCAATTTGATTAACTATTACCCAATAGCCACATTGATAAAACACATGACAAACTTATATATAATTGCAAGCTCAACTCTCACAAAAAACAGGATGAAAAATAAACAGCAGAACTAGTCCACTGTTTACTTTGCCACACCTTCATGTAATTTTTCTGTATAATCCTTTACATCTTTCCAGCTATCTTTCGCTGTATGTAAATCTTCTTTTATAAACGTAAACTCTTCCGGACTAATTCCTTTTACGTTTTGTAATAAATTATTATACTTTGCACCTACTGTATACCATTGATTTGATATGTTTTGTAGTGCTGTAATTGCTGCATCAATTGTTTCTGTCATGTTTGTTGTTTTATTTTTTACATCAGTCAAAATTACGACTTCTGCTTGTGCTCCTGAAATTCTATCTTTTAAATTGGCGATTTCTCTTTCTGCATTTGCGATATCTTTTTTCGCAACCGCAATCATCGGCCCGCCAGCAAGACATGTTATTAGAGCTACGCAAAGTACGCCACCAGCAATGACCATATCATTACTCTTTTTAATTGAATCGTTATATGTATTTATTTGTTGCTCTAGAGCTGGAATACCAGCATTCGTACTTGCCAATATCGCTGTTAACTGATTTGTATCCTCTTTGAAACTATTTGTATCTTTCGCCATTCTATCGCGAAAAGCTTTCAAATTTCCTAATAATCCATCTACCTCATTTTGATTCTTTACAATATCCGCATACAACTTTTCTAAATCCGCTTTTAATTTTCCACTATCCTTTTGATCAATCGCTATTAACATGTCATTATAATACGATTGAAAAGTATTATTGTAATTTATAATATTTTGATCTGTTTTCATAATTTGAGGCTTCATATTATTTAACCAATATGCTGCATTAATTTTTGCATCTCTTTGATGCTGAATCATATTCCCTTTAAATTCACTATTAATCGAACTTATTTTACTTAAATCCGTCTCTTGTTGATTTTGAATTAATTTTGCATATGAATCCATTGCAAATATACTTGATGTCGTTTGTGCCATTACATCTTGGAATCCTGCTGGTCCAAGAGAATAGTTTTTCACATTTTCTTGTAGCACCTTTACATTTTGTTCTGCTGCAAAAGGATGTAAAGGAAATGCGTTACTCGTTGCCACCCCAGCAATCATTACCGCTAAAAGACATTTTTTATAAAATCGTTTCTGCATATTTTTCACCTATTCTCTTTATAAGGATATCAAAAGCTCCTGCTCACAACTGAACAGGAGCTTCAAATCATTCATCAACACTTAACGCTCTAACGATTCGTATTCAATTATGCTTTTTTCGTGTCTACTACTTTAATATCTTCAGCATAAATCTTTTCTGCATAGTCTTTAATGTTTTTCCAGCTATCTTTCGCAATGTTTAAATCTTCTTTAATGAAAACAAGATCGTTTGGACTAATTGAATCCACATTTTGAAGTAAAGAATTGTATTTCGATCCCATTGTATACCATTGGTTTGAAATGTTTTGCAACGCTGTAATTGCAGTATCAATCGTATTTGTTAAATACTCAGTTTGTGTTTTAATGTTCGTTAACCCAGCTACTTCTAATTGAGCAGTTGTAATTTGTCCAGTTATTTTTTGAATTTCAGCTTGTGCATTGTCAAGTTCTTTCTTCGCTAATACGATACCAGCTGTACCACCGCCTACAGCTGCTGCACCACCTGCAATTAATGCGACTCCTAGCGGTGTTCCTGCGCCCGTAGCAATAACTACTGCACCACCAATAATTGCAATTGGTCCTAGAGCTGTCGCAACAGATGAACCGATAATAATTGCATTATATTTACTAATTGCCTCATTGTACGTTGTAATTTGATTTTGTAGAAGCGGAATTCCTGCATCTTGACTAGCTAATATAGATGTAATTTGATTTGCATCACCCTTGAAGTTTTGCGTATCCGACGTCATTTTATTTCGGAATTTTTTCAAGTCTTCTACTAACTGATCCACTTGCGCTTTATTTTCATTAATACTACTTGATAATCTAGTTAGGCCTTTCGTAAGAGTCGCTTTATCTTTTGCATCTACCGCAGCAACTAAAGTATCATAATAGTTTTGGAATTTCGTATTGTAGTTAATGATGTTTTGATTCGTTGAAATAAGCTGTGGCTTTAATACATCTAACCATTGCTTCGCATTTCCTCTAGCTGTATCTTGGTGCTGAATCACTTTTCCTTTTAAAGCTGCATCAACAGTCGATACATTTCCAAAGTTAACATTACCTTGTTTAATAATTGTTAAAGCATACAGATCCATTACTAAAGCATTTGAACCTGTTCTTTCCATTGCATCTTTCAAGCCTTCTGGTCCTAATGAATATTCTTCATAGTCATTATAAGCTTTTGCTACCGCATGAACTGGAGCTTGTTTCACTGTACTTTCAGCTGCATACGTATGAGCCGGCATAATATTTCCTGCTGCAAATACTGCCATCAGTGCTGATAGAGCCATTACTTTATATGGTTTTTTTGTCATTTTTTCTTCTCTCCCTATATCGCTAATTATTTTTCTATTTAATGTACTTCAACGTTTGTAACGTAATCTTCAAATTGATTTGTTTGCTTATTCATTTCATCACTTACTTTTTTAATTTGATTAAAATGTTTTTGAAGTAAACTACTGTCTGTATACGTGCCTTCTTCAACATTTGTTTGAATTTGGATCATATTATTATTTAAAACTTTCCAATCCGTTAATAACGTTTCTAAAGTTGTAATTTGACGATCAATTAATTCTGTAAAGCTATTTACTTGATCTTCAACGAATGTAATTTGAGTCGCTTCTGCTTCAGTTTGTGATAACTTTTGAATAAGTGGCAATAACTCTTTTTGCTTTTGTTGAATGCGAAGAGCTGCTTCCCTCGTTTGACTATCTGCAGCATTTACAATTTCATTACTTAAAGTACCGATAGAAACAAAATCGATTGTTTTCGTTTGTGCAGTTTGATTTGTGATTGTAAATACTTGTTTACCGATATTAATAGAACCTTTAATGATTTCTTGAGGTCTATTCAAAATAGTAGTTAGTTCAGCTTGAATTTCCCCTTGAATTCTTTTAATATCTTCTCTTAATTTCACAATATCTCCACTTGATCCTTGCAGTGTTTTTATTGCTTCATCGGCTTTAATTGATAAGTTGTTACTATCTTTGTCTAATACTGTTTTAAATCGATTTAACTCTAATAAATCTTGCTCCATACTCTCTTGGATGCTCTGTACTTGCAATTGTAATTTTCCATATGCACTCATAAAATCTGTTTTTGCTTGCTGATCTTCATTTACATTTCCTGCTAGTTCATAGAGCTTACTATAATAACTATTGAATCTAGTGCTGTATCTCATCATCTCTTGATTTAAGTCAATTAGCTTCGGATTATATTCATCAATCCACTCTCGTACATTCGCCTTTGCAAACTTTTGATGATTCGTTAAGCTACTCATCGCATTTACCTTAATGTCTGGCTGTTGCAAAATAATTAATCCGTATGCTTGAATAAGCGGTGATTGTGATCCTAACATTCTAATTGAATTGGATAATGTATTTGGAGCAATTACATTTTGCGCATATACTGTTTTCACTTCCGTTTGCCCCTCCTTAGCGTAAGCGCTTACAGGAATGAAGCAACTCGTAGATACCGCTGTAACCAATAACCCTGTAATTAAAGTCTTTTTCACTTTAACTCCTCCTATGTATTAGCAACTATTACTATCGCATTTTATTATTCTATTTTCTTGCCCATAATTTGAGATGGTTAAAATAGAGAACGTTCTCAACGTGATCTATGTATGAACCACCTCTCTCGTATTGCTACAGTACTTACTTATCGTCACAAAACATTTTATTATTTTTCATATGTGTTTAGTATGAATAATATTGTATAAATTTTCTATTTCATCGAAATTCCCACATTCACACAGTGAATATATTACATAAAAATATTATTCATTTTAAACTAAACAACATACGTAAATATGAAATTTCATTTTGTTTTCATATAAGTTTTGTACTGTAAGGTCATTTAAACACAGCTGTTTATATATCGTAAAGAAGTATTTTCATTCCCTTTATTTTCAAGCTTTCATGTCCTTATTTCAAAATATAATCCGATTCACTTTATCGATTGAAATATCTATATATCACAACAGAAAACACTACTTTCAAATAACTAATGAAGTTATATTAGTATAGTTTTTAACCCCGTATGCAATTATGCATAGCATATACACAAAAAGGATAGCTTCATTTTCGCGAAGCTATCCTTAAAAAATTTTCTTATTTTTTCAAATGATATGGAACTGTCGTAATAACAACATTTCTTTTATAAAGTAAATACGCACGTATAAGTAAACTGGATTGATTATGAAGAATGTTATGCCAACCTTTTTTCGGAATGAACTGTGGTATAACGACCGTAACACGGTAATTCGATTCACTTGCCTTATATTGCACTGTATCGATAAACTTCGTTAGCGGCTGAATAATACTTCTATAATGAGAATGTAATGTAACAAGCCTTACTTCAGGTTGCCACTTCTTCCATTTCTCCTCAAATTTCTTTTCCTCTTCTCTGTCAAAAGCAACATATACTGCGATAACTTGATCTGCCGAAAGCGATTTCGCATAGTTCAATGAATTTTCTACTACATGCGTCATACCTGCTACAGGAACGACAATTACATTCCCCTCAATTGGAATAAGAGGCTCGCAAGTTTTTAAACTTAATTGATCACCCACTGCATCATAATGCTTCTTAATTCGATGGAATAAGAAGATAATAACTGGTAAGAAAATAAGAATCGACCAAACTTGTGCAAATTTAGTTAAAAAGAACATGCTCATTACGATAAAACTAATAACTGCACCAATTAAATTAACCGTTAATCTTAAAGCCCATCCTTCAGGCTTTTCGCGAAGCCATTTTAATACCATCCCTGTTTGAGAAAGTGTAAATGGAATAAATACACCTACTGCATATAGTGGAATTAAATGTTCTGTTTGTCCTTGGAAAGCTACAATTAAAATAATCGAAGCAACTCCAAGTATAATAATACCGTTTGAGTAACCTAGGCGGTCTCCTCTAATCGTAAACATTCTCGGTATGAATTTATCTTTTGCAAGGTTAACCGCTAATAAAGGAAATGCAGAATAACCTGTATTAGCAGCAAGAATTAATATTAAAGCTGTTGTACCTTGTATGAAATAGTACATGAAATTACGTCCAAATGTTTGTTCAGCAATTTGAGAAACAACTGTTACTTCTTTACTCGGAGTCACTCCGTAATAATAAGCTAAAAATACAATTCCTGAAAATAACACAGCAAGTAATGCACCCATTGCAAGCAATGTTTTTGCAGCATTGTTTGGCGCAGGATCTTTAAAGTTCGGAATTGCATTTGAAATTGCTTCAACACCTGTTAAAGCAGAACTACCTGATGCAAATGCTCTTAGTAATAAAAATAAACTAATCCCTGCAACTGGTGTACCAATTGGCGCATGTAAAGTGGGTGAAACATGACCAGTTAAAATATTATATATGCCCACACCAATTAATATAAATAGTGCTAAAACGAATAAATAAACAGGATATGCTAAAACGGAAGCTGATTCCGTTACTCCCCTTAAATTTAATATCGTAATTAATATAACAAATATAACCGCAATAATTACGTTGTGTGCATGTAAGCTAGGAAACGCAGACGTAATTGCATCTGTACCAGCGGACACACTTACCGCAACAGTTAAAATATAGTCAACTAATAAAGATCCTCCAGCAATTAAGCCTGGATTCATCCCTAAATTTTCTTTTGATACAACATACGCTCCCCCGCCATGCGGATAAGCAAAAATAATTTGACGATAAGATAAAATAAGGGCTGTCAATAATACTAATACCCCAACAGCGATCGGAATGGAATACCAATAAGCGATCGCTCCAACACCTGCTAAAGCAATTAAAATTTGCTCTGGACCGTAAGCAACTGATGACAATGCGTCAGAAGATAAAATAGCTAAAGCTTTCGTTTTATTAAGCTTTTGTTCTCCAAGCTCCGTTGATTTTAACGGTCTTCCAATTAAAAATCTTTTAATAGATGAAACCAATGCTGTCCACTCTCCAATAATTTTGTACGAACTTTTCTGCTTGTTGCAGCCAGTAAACTATTTACTCAGAAAACAAAAAATGTCTACAAGCCATAGCGAAATAGACTTGTAGACATTATTTTTTTTGTCGCACAAGCTCCACCTTCCTTCTCAATATAACGCTTACGAGGTTAGCTGTCGGATTCGGGCCTATGAGTAGCCCTACCTTTTTTAAGGATTCACCCCATCGGATTATGTACTAATCCGTAAAAACGGGTCCCCCGTACCATGCGGTTTCAGCGATTTAGAAAATTGAAACTGTGGATTATAATACTCCTTTATTTTCAAAAAGTAAACAAAAATTTTTAATAAGAAAAAAATTAAAATGATTGTGCATAATCCACTGAGAAATATACATAATGAATACTAAAAAATCCGCAAAGGAGACCCCTATGTCTAAAGAAAAGAAGCCTATTTTTTCCGATTCATATTTAGATGCAGTAGCAAATGAAATTAATCAGTTATATGGTAAACGTGAACAGGAAATAAATTTGACAGATAGAACGAAAAGAAATAAATAATTTGTCATACAAAAAAATAAAAAAGATAGCAATACACTTATATATTGCTATCTTTTTTATTTTTTCATACATCTAATTCTATTACAGATCTGTTAAAGGTCATCTCTTCATACACCTTTAAATTTTGATATATAGTGCCTAATAATGGTGCCGCTATAGAAAATTGCTCTGCTACATCCAGTAAATATCCTTGCAAGTGCTTCCCTTCAATAAACGAACCCTTCTCCATATCACGTTGCATCGATGACTTCATATCATACGAAATTTTATCAATTGTTTTCATATGTTCCTGGGCAATATTAACCTTTATTGGAGCTCCTAATACTTTCATAATTTGTACAGATTCCTCAAATACATTACGGATAAAATCACGGCCGCCTTCACTTTCACGAATTGGTCCAATTGGTGCACGCATTAACGTTGTCACACCGGACATTACAGTAATAAATAAATATTTATGCCACATATCTTGCGTAATATTTTCACTTAAAACAAAACTAGATTTCGTACCTGCAAATGCTTTAGAAATATGCTTTACTCTCTCTGAATTTTGAGACTTAATTTCTCCAAACACAAGTCTGTTGGCAGCGCTAGTTTGTACAATTTCTCCTTGATCGTTTAACGTCGTCTCGATAAAGCATAAACCGCCAAGTACTTTTTCTTCGCCGAATTCTTTTTGTAATAGTGATAAATGAGCGATACCATTTAACAATGGAATGATTACAGTACCTTCGCCAACAAACGGCTTCAAATCTTGAATTGCCTCGTTTAAGTGATACGCTTTTGTTGAAAATAAAATGACATCAAATGGAGAAGTTCTCTCTTCCTTCGTTATTAATTTCGGTTGAAAGGAAAAATCCCCGTTAACACTTCGGATTACAAGTCCTCTTTCCTCTAATTGTTTTTTCCGTTTACTACGAACAAGAAATGTAACATCTTCTCCCTTTTCGACTAATCTGCCACCAAAAAATCCTCCGACTCCACCAGCGCCTAATACTAAAATCCGCATACAGCATCCCCCTTTTCAAAATACAATTTTATAACTTTTAGTATACATAACATTATACATGTCCTCTGCTAAATAAGCTGAATTTTCACTCTCAATCGAGTATAAAACAGTGGTTATTTTCAAATAAATTTGGGCATGTTGTTTCTATAGCATATATGGAAAGGAAACAATGTAGATGGAGGCAATACAAGCAATTGAGGAAAAAGATGTAGCAACAGCTATATTTCAATTTATATTCCCGTTTTCGTTTAAAGCTGGATATGAACAAAATATGTTCCCTTTCTTACAAAAAAACGATTTCCGTCCTTTTCGGCTCGATCATCTCTATGATGAAAATACATATTATGGGGAGTTTAAAGTTTCACATCAAAATATGGAAGCATACTATCTTTCATTTACAAATAAAATTCTCTTTCCTCACTCAGAGCATCAAAAGGGCTTGCAACGTTATTCAAAGGACCTTAACTTAACTGGACATTTAACAACAAACCTTATTTCAATCCCATTCAAGATACACTCTATTGATGTAACACTTTGTCCTTATGAACTTGGCTTCTTAACAATTCGAACAGAAGTAAACACTGCTCCAAACATGACTTTATCTGAAGCAATCGAATTCGCTGCTCGCTTCCGTGTACTTGAAACTAAAAATGATACAAATGAGACTATTTGTATTGAATGTAACGGAAAAAAGTATTCCCAAGTTGAAAAATTCATTTTTGGTTATTTATTTCATGGCGTAACTGATTTCTTTGAAAAAAAGAGATTAAGAAGTTCATACTTTCAAACCTTCCCTTTCTTCGAAGACCAAAGAATGTACGTCCAAACTTTATTGTCACTAAAAGAAGGTATGGAACTTAATGAAGTGGATGTTTATCGTACTTCTAGTCTTTCCGGATTAACAAGTGATGGTAAGCCATATGTGAGTGCAAATAACCTTCCTTACATTCATGACTATTTAAAAAAACACGCTTACCAGAGATGGGCTCCAAATCGTTATTTCATAATGGAAGAACATATTTTTACATGTGTAACAAATGAAGGAGAACGCGAAATCGCTAAACTTGCTAGTCAAATGTACGGAGAATTTTATTACGCTTTATTATTAAACCTATTCCATAAAATTGTTTTATTAAAAATGGCAAACGCCTATGCTGAGCTAAACATTGAACAAGATACTAATGAAATAGAGAAATTAATTTATTCGATCAATTCGTTCACTGCTAATTATTTTTCTTTAGAATTAGTATCCCAATCACAAAGTGAAGATATTTTCTTCCGCTTAAGAAAACTTTTTAATATTGAGGTTCTATACTCGAACGCGAAACAAAATCTTGATAGTTTGTTTAAATATCAAGAAAATGTCGCCTCTAAAAAAGATAGCCTTTTATTATTAATTTTAACGCTCTACTCTGTAGTGGGCCAAATGTTAGGGTTTACTATGATTGACCTTTTAAGAAACACCGATTCAAACAAAATATCGTCACCTCTTGAATTTTTCGCTCTATTAATCGCGATTAGCGGCATTGTCATTTCACTTATTTTAGGAGCCCAAAGTTTATACCAATGGGGTTTACAGCATAAACGAAGAAAAGCTTGGGTAAAACAAACTGTACTTTCTGCCGTTAAAGAGAAAGAAGATAAAAATTAAAGAAAGTTATTTTCAAATTCTTGGTGCGCTGCAGTAAGTGAAATTTTTATCAGCGATTTTCCGATTATATCGGCGCAACTCGAAATATATCAGCGATTTTTTTTATATATCGACTTACCGACAAAAACCGACAAATGACAGAACCGTATAATAAAAAAAGGGTGCTCCAAAATTAAACTTGGAGTACCCCTTTTACTATAAGAATTCAGTTTACTTCCCTGCTTCGATTTGCTCTAATGCAGCAGCTACTTGCTCTTCCGTTAATTCATGTTGTATTACGTAGCGGTTACGTGGACTTACACGACATTCATGAGAACATGCACGTAAATATTTCGCTTCGTTTTCTTCAGAACATAAAATTTTCTTATTACATTCTGGATTTGAACAGTTTACATAGCGCTCACAAGGTTCACCTGTAAAGTGGTCTTTACCAACGATAACATGTTCTTTTTGGTTTACTGGTACAGCGATACGCTCATCGAACACGTAACATTGTCCATCCCAAAGCTCACCTTGTACTTCTGGGTCTTTTCCGTACGTTACAATTCCGCCGTGAAGCTGACTTACATCTTCATAGCCTTCACGAACTAACCAACCAGAAAACTTCTCACAACGAATTCCGCCTGTACAATAAGTTAAAATCTTTTTACCTTCAAGTACTTCTTTGTTTTCACGAATCCAATCTGGTAATTCACGGAAGGATTCGATATCAGGTTTAATCGCACCTTTGAAGTGACCTAAATCAAATTCATAATCATTTCGTGCATCAATGATAACTGTATCTTCTTGTTTCATTGCTTCATAAAAATCTTTTGGCTCTAAATACTTCCCAGTTATTTCGTGTGGGTTAATGTCATCTTCTAGACGAAGTGTAACTAACTCTGGACGAGGACGCACGTGCATTTTCTTGAATGCATGACCATCAGCTTCATCTATTTTAAATACGATGCCATCAAAACGTGGATCATTGTTCATTGCTTCCATGTATTTCTCTGTTTGTTCTACAGTTCCAGAACAAGTTCCGTTAATACCTTCTTTTGCTACAAGAATTCTTCCTTTTAATTCAAGTGAATTACAAAATGCTAAATGCTCTGCCGCGAATTCTTCTGGGTTTTCAATTGTTGTGTACATGTAATATAGTAATACTCTGTATGGTTTTGTAGTTGCCAATGTATTTCTACCACCTATCTAATTTTTAAAATCATGTATAAGTTAACGTTCATATCAAAACATATATAATAAGAAAATGAATCCCATTTTCTTTTCTTTATACTATTTTCTATCAGTTAACAAAAATAAAAAACAAGATTACACATCAAAACACTATGGTTATGTTGTAATCCCAATATATTATATATCATACAAATGCAATTCCATCAATTAATATGCTGGATTATCGGCTTTATGTTCACATAAATTTCAAAATTGACCCTTTAATTTATTATATTCCCCCACGTCATCACACCATAAACTCCCAATTTATTTTACGTTATCACACCATCCATTGTATAAAGGCATATAATTTGCATTAAGGAAACTTTCGTGTTCAAATGAAATTATCACATAACATATTTAAATGTATTGAAATAATGAGTAAGAATAAATACAATAATTTCATCAAGTTAACATTTTAAAGGGGAAAACTACTATGAATAAAGATATAACAAAAGATGAACATCTCCCTTCTGAAAGTACAACTGTACAATCAGCTCACTTAGCTTTAAGTGGAGAAACAAAAGGCTGGAAAAGACTGTTACCATTTTTAGGACCCGCTTTTATCGCGTCCGTTGCTTATATTGATCCTGGCAACTTTGCTACAAATATCGCAGCTGGTTCACAATATGGATATTTACTATTATGGGTTATACTCGCTTCTAACTTAATGGCTGTATTAATCCAAACTTTATCAGCTAAATTAGGAATTGCTACAGGAAACAATTTACCCGAAATAGCTCGTGAAAACTTTCCAAAGCCTGTGTCTATCGGCTTATGGATACAAGGTGAACTAGTTATTATGGCTACAGATTTAGCGGAATTTATTGGAGCTGCTTTGGGGCTTTACTTACTATTTGGAATCCCGATGCTACCTTCCGCTTTAATTACTGCAGCCGGATCATTTATTATTCTTGAGTTTCAACGTAGAGGATTTCGTCCACTAGAAGCTATTATTACAGGAATGATTTTCATTGTAGTAATTGCTTTTGGGATTCAAGTTTTTTATGCAAAACCAGAATTAAGCCCCCTTCTTTCAGGACTATTTATTCCAAAATTCCAAGGTGTAGACAGTATATTACTTGCAGCAGGGATTTTAGGTGCAACAGTTATGCCACATGCAATATACTTGCATTCTGCATTAACACAACGCCGCGTGGTCGGAACAACTGACGAACAAAAGAAAAAGATTTTTCGTTTCGAATTTATCGATATTATTATTGCAATGGTTATTGCTGGAGCAATTAATGCAAGTATGTTAATTGTTGCTGCTGCACTATTCTTTAAAAACGGCTTGCACGTTGAAGATTTAGATGTTGCTTACACTCAATTTACCAATTTAGTAGGTCCTGTATCGGCTGCATTATTTGGGATTGGACTTTTATCAGCAGGACTATCTAGCTCTTCTGTCGGTACAATGTCGGGTGATATTATTATGCAAGGTTTCATTCGCATGCATATTCCGTTATACTTACGCCGATTTATTACAATGATTCCACCATTAGTTATTATCGCTTTAGGTGTAAATCCAACTTACGCTCTAGTCATGAGCCAAGTCGTCTTATCATTCGGTATTGCATTTGCGCTAGTACCACTTATTATGTTTACAAGTAACAAAAAGATTATGGGTGCACTCGTTAACCACCGTATAACAACATTTATCGCTTGGATAATTGCAGCACTCGTTATCATTTTAAATATCTTCTTACTGTATCAAACATTTGTAGGATAATGAAAAAGGGTATTCCAATTTTAATTTGGAATACCCTTTTTGGATGAAATGATTTTCTTCTAGTTACCACTTATGTATGTCCCTCTTTCCGGCATCATGACACCATTTTCAGTTCGAAAGTAAAGTGGCAATCCTTCCGCAAAAAACATACTTACCTTGGACGGATTTTGCCTTTGATGATGGATATGTAAATGTGGCTCACTTGAACTTCCTGAGTTACCGACTTGAGCAAGAAATTCTCCTTCATTTACACGTTGTCCTTCTCTAACTTTAATGGACCCTTTCTTTAAGTGGGCAAGAATCAAAAATGTCTCTGTTTCATCTATCCGTAAATATATGTAATTCCCTGCCATTGACTGAAAATCATCCAATCCGGGAATTAAATCTTTTTCATCATTATTGATTGATACAACCGTCCCAGAAGCTGGTGCCATTACTTTCGCTCCATATATTCCGTAATCCTCTAACTTACTACTTTTCACTTCAGCAGGTGGAATGAGGATATCATATGCCCACCTTTCATTTGGCTTTATAACATGATAGTTCGTTTCTAACTGATCACCGCCCCAGCCTATTAATGCTCGTTCATTCAAAGGAACACGAACTACTGCTTTAGGACTCATAGATTGTATATCTGCTGGGTAAGCAATTCTACCTATATTAGCAAACCAACCGACAGGCCAAGCTCCAATGATAGAAAACAGAATGATTAAAAATAGCGTTCTATCTATCCGCTTTCTAAAAATGCCTTTCCAAAAAAATATTATTACTGATCCTACCAAGAGGAAAACTGAAATAAAACTAAAAGCCTGAATACTCCACCAAACAAAAACTGATGTAACACCATTAGCTACATAAACTAAGATCCAACTTATAATTAAAAAAGAAACTATAATCACTAATAAAAATTTCTTCCACATGTCGCATCCCTACTCTCATATCCTTTTTCTCAATGATACAAAGTAAAAATTACGACATATAAAAGAAATACTTACGACTTTCTTACTTTTTTATACTGCGGTAATTTCACAGTGAAAACTGTTTCTTTATCGTTACTACGTACAGTTAGATCCCCTTGATGGAGCTCGGCTATACTTTTTGAAATTGCAAGCCCCATTCCTTTCCCACCAGTATAAGAACTACGTGATTTTTCACTACGATAAAATTTCTCAAAAACGTAAGGAAGGTCCTCTTCCGGAATACATTGTCCAAAATTTTTAATTTCTACTTCAACATTCATTGTTTTATTGGAAATTCCAATTGCAATTTCCTTTCCATCTTTTCCATACATAATACTATTACCTATTATATTTTCAAATAGTCTCACTATAAGTGCCACATCAACTTCTACATACAGCACTTCATCACTTTTAATATAAAAGCTCATATTAGCATCATCTAATTGTGGTACAAAGCCAATCATGATTTGTTCAATTAATGCTTTCATATCTACTTCATCTTTATGTAATTCAATCTCTCTATAATTTATTTGACAGTATTCTAATAAATCATCTACTTGATGTTTTAATTCATAACTTTTTCGCTTTAATATACTTACATACTGTTCACATTCTTCTCCATTCGAATGGAGTTTATTTCCTAACAGGTCCGCATAACCGATTAAAGATGTTACTGGCGTTCGTAAATCATGAGAAATATTACTAATCATTTCATTTTTCATTTCCTGTGATTTTTTTTCATTCTCGATAGACTCTTTTAAACTTTTGGCCATTCTATTTACATTCGTCGCTAATTCACCAATCTCGTCATTTTTTGAAATAGGTATATGTACTTCAAAATTACCATTACTTATTTCCTTCACGTTCTTATTAATTTCAGACAATCTTTTCATCATTGTTTTTGTCATACATGCAAAGTATGTCGTAGTAAAAATCAAAAAAACTATAAAGTATAAAAATGAATATTTTTCCTCTAACGCATTAACATGACTATATATATTTCCAACTAAAATTTGAAGCACTATTATACTTACAGTCGCTAACAAGATGCTACATATGAAAGCTAAAAAAAATTTCGCCCTAATACCCTGTAAAGATCTAATCTTCAATTTTATATCCGACTCCCCAAACATTTTGTATAAACTTCGGTTCTTTTGGATTCTCTTCAATTTTATTTCTCAATCTTGCAATATGAACCATTACTGTATTATTACTTTCATAGGCTCTTTCGTTCCAAACGCTCTCATATATTTCTTCAATTGTAAACACACGATTCCTTGCGGCTGCCATTAAGTGTAAAATATCATATTCAGTTTTCGTAAGATTCATTGTTTCTCCATATAACATTACAGTTCTCGACACTTCATCTATTTCTAAACCTCTAATATTTATTTTCTTTTCCATTACTTGGACAGCATTTTGGTTGAAATATGTATACCTTCTTAATTGAGCTTTCACTCTTGCGATAAATTCAATTGTACTGAACGGCTTCACAATATAATCATCTGCCCCAGTACTAAATCCAATTACCTTATCGACATCCGATGATTTCGCGCTTAAAAACATAATTGGTAAACTATGTTTCTCTCTAATCCTTCTACACAATTCTATCCCATCCATTTGTGGCATCATAATATCCAAAATAGCAAGTTGAATACTGTTATTATTTATTATTTCTAAAGCCTCTTCTCCGTTATGAGCACTAAAAACTTTAAAACCTTCTTGCATTAGATTCACTTTTATAAATTGAACAATATCTTGATCATCATCTACAATTAAAATTGAATTTTTCTCCATATACAAACCTCTTTTTGAAATATATTCCACAATCAATTTTATCATAAATTAAAACCATACTCCCCTCTTGAATAATCTTTATTTTCAGACTAGATTATATAATAACAACACATTCTAGTTTCAAAAGAAATGGAGTGAAAGCATGTTTCCTATATTGAAAACAGACCGACTCATTTTAAGAGAACTTACCGAAGAAGATGCACCGCGTATACTACAATGCTTTTCTAATACTAATGTACTGCGCTATTATGGCCAAAAACCGTTACAAGATGTTGATCAAGTGAAACAAATCATTCATAACTTTAAGTTGAGTTACAATGCAAGAAGCGGTATAAAATGGGGAATCGAATTAAAAGACACGAAAGAACTCATTGGTACCATTGGTTTTCACGATTGGTCTTCTGAGCATAAACGAGCCAATATAAGTTATGCCTTTTTGCCTGAACACTGGGGAAAAGGATATGCGACTGAAGCTGTTTCTGAGGTTATATCATACGGTTTCCATACGATTCATTTAAAGCGGATTGGAGCAATTGTATTTCTTGAAAATGAAGCTTCCAATAAAGTACTATTAAAATTAGGCTTTGAAAAAGAAGGCGTTCTAAAAAATTATATGTATCAAGATGATGTCCCATATGATACGAATTTTTACGCTTTATTAAAATCGGTTTAATAGAATTCATGTGTAAAAAACCTTACTTTTAAAAAGTAAGGTTTTTTGTATTTATTCATTAGCAATATAAGCATTCTTATAAGTATAAATACCACCAAATTGATGCTTTTCAATTCCTTTTACATAATCCTTTTGTACATATGCTGAGCCAATATGATAAAGCGGCGCTACCGCAGCATCTTCTAATAATACCTGCTCGGCTTCTCGCAACGCTTCCCATCGGTTTTCCGTATCTAGTACAAAATCCGTTTTCGCTTTCTTTATTAATTCATCGTAATGAACATTAGAATAATTCATTTTATTATTCGGATTCCCTGTCGTAAATAACTCTAAATAACTAATTGGGTCTTTATAGTCAGGTCCCCAATTTGCCATAGTTATATCGTAATCACCTGTTTGTTCTAACTGTAATTTTTGCTTAAATGGCTGTTGTTTAATTTGTATCGCGATTCCTTGCAAATTCTTTTCTAAATCACCTTTTATATATTCTGCCATCCGTTTTGCATTATCTTGTTCAAACGTTAAAAACTCGAGGTTTACTTGCTCTACTTCAAGCTCTTTTTTCGCTTCTTTCCAAATCTTTTGCGCATTTTGCAAATCATATGAAGAAAGATCTCCGTTTTCTTTTCTAAAATCTTTACCGGTCACTTCATTTACATGACCAACTGGTACAAGCCCGCTTGCAGGTTTTGCTCCGTTATTAATAAAGTGAGCAACAAAATCATCTTTATTTAACGCTAATGAAATAGATTGACGCACTTTTTTATTTGCTAACGCGGTATTTTTTTCATTAAAACGAAGCATGGCAATTCCAGGATCACTCGACATATGTAATTCCTTATTCCCTCTATACTTGTCTACAATTTGCGAATTAATAGGTACTCGATCCAAATCTCCGGCTTCATATAAATTTACAGCTGTCATTGTATCCTTTACGATATGAAAGTTTATTTCGTCTAATTTCACTTTCTTTCGATCCCAATATGCAGCATTCTTCTTTAATTGAAACTCTTGTTCATGCTTCCATTTTTCTAATACAAATGGCCCATTATATATGAGATTACTAGGTTCCAATGCATAATTGTTTCCTTGTTCTTTCAAAAATGATTCATGCTGTGGTAAGTATATAGGTAGTGCTAACAACTGTAAAAAATACGGAACTGGCTGTTCCAGTTCAACTTCTAACGTATAATTATTTATTGCTTTAACCCCAAGTGCATCAAGAGGCATTGTTCCCTTATTAATCTCTTTCGCATTTTTCACATAAAAGAGCATGTATGCATATTGAGATGCCGTTTCAGGGTTAATTGCACGTTTCCATGCAAATATAAAATCATTTGCTGTTACATTATCTCCATTTGACCATTTTGCATCTTTACGCAAGTTAAATGTATATTTCTTACCATCTTCACTTCTTTTAAACGATTTTGCTACTGCTGGAGTAGGCTGATCTTGATCATTTAATACATATAACCCTTCAAATATGTTTTGCATAACGTGTGCTGATGTACCATCCATCGTTTTCGCAGTGTCCAGAGAAGGAATTTCTTCTGATACTGTTACATTTAACACTTGTTTTTTAACCTCTGTATCACTTTTATTCGCTTTATTATTACAAGCTGTTAATAATAAAGATGTAACAAGTGCCATTACCATTAAATGGCTCTTTTTTCGCTTCATGAGTTGTTCTCCTTAAGTATAAAATATTATAAAGCGTTATATATTATAGCAGAAATATGAACAGAAAGATGCGACATTCTTTTGAATATTTATTCGTTCAAGAAAAAAGCTATCCTTTTAAAAGGATAGCTTTTTCAACTGCCACATAATTAGTTATCTTTGCAAACCTCGTTTATAACGACTTGCTTCAAATATAATACGCTCTTCATCTAACGTTTTACATTCGCCATTCCAAACGACACGTTTTCCGTTAATAATTACATCGCTTATATCTTTTCCACTAGCAGCATATACAAGGTGTGATAACACTTCATCCGCTGGTTGTAAATGAGGCTTATTAGACGGATCAATTGTAATGAAATCAGCACATTTTCCAATCTCAAGTGATCCTGTTTGTTTCATCCCGATTACTTCAGCAGCTCCTTTTGTCGCAAGTGTAAGAGCTGTTTCAACTGGTAAAGCTGTTGCATCTTGGTGAATACCTTTTTGTAGTAAAGTCGCTATGCGCATTTCTTCAAACATATCTAAATTATTGTTAGATGCAACACTATCTGTTGCAATTCCTACTTTTATTCCTGCTTCTAGCATCGCTTTTACATTCGCTATACCAGAACCTAGTTTTAAATTACTATTCGGATTATGAGCTACTCGAACGTCATGTTCTGCTAAAAATGCACGCTCATCTTCATTTAATACTACACCGTGTGCAATAACTGTTGGGCGTTTAAACAATCCGCAGCTCGCTGCATATTCTACTGGACGTTTTCCATATTGTGCTTCAATATCACGTACTTCACGCTCTGTTTCAGAAAGATGGATATGAACCATCGTTTGATTCTCTACTGCAATCCGTGCGCACTCTTCTAACAATTCTGTACTACATGTATATGGACTATGTGGTGCAACCATCGTAGTTAACATGCCACTTTCGTTATAGTAACGCTTCACATATTTCTCAGCTTCTTCAATCGCTTTCTTTTCATCGTCTTTCGTTCCGAAGCTAAATAAAGTCCTTGAAACAGCAGCTCGCATCCCGCTCCTTGATACCGTTTCCATAATTGCGTCTTGATCTACTCCAATTGGATTAAACATGTCAGAGAATGATGTTGTACCACTTTTCACCATCTCAAGTAATCCTAATTCCGTACTAGCGACCGCAATTTGGGGAGTAAATTGACTTTCCAGTGGCCAAATTCTCGTCTCAAGCCACGGCTGTAATAACATATCATCGCCAATACCTCTTAGGAGACTCATTACAACGTGTGTATGTGTATTTACAAGCCCTGGTAAAACCCACTTTCCTTTCATATCAATTACTTCATCTACTTCAAAATCATTAGCGAATTCTCCGCTCTTTACATCTATAATTTGATCATTTTCTACAATGATATATCCATTTTCTATCACTTCGTTTTGTTCATTCATCGTTACAATTGTAGCGTTTACATAAGTTGTTTTCAAAAGTATTTCCCCTTTCAACTCTATGAAGTTCCCTTTAATAAGTTACCACCATTATAGTAACTTATTAAAGATTAAGAGTCAAAAGATAATTTGAATTCTTTCGTTACTTTTTCCTTCAAAATGCTATATTGTTTTTCATTTGTATCTGCAAATGCTTCTTTCCGATTTGATTCCACATCCATATAATTCAATTTCCCATTGAATTGAGTCTCTGTAAAATCAAATCTCTGCCCATCTATAAAGTTATAAAAGTGCCATACCTCTCTTACTTTTGTCTTTTTAATTTCTCCTCCATATATGTCTTGAACGACTAGAGCCGTTACACCACACTGTCCCTTTGCTGGGTTTTCAATTGTCCACTTTGAACTCGTTTCAATCGACCACGATTTTATTAGTGCTTCATATATTCTTTTTTCCTTTACATCATCCATTCTAATCTTCCCCTACTATTAATAGTTTTACACATCATATTTCAAAAGAGGCAGTACACGACCCTTAAAGACAGTTGATGGTGTCTCTCCTATTAACTGTGCCCCCATTTTCAAGTAATATCCTTTTGCATTCGGATCACTATCAATCGTAAAACTTTTTAATCCTAGTTCATTGGCTTTTTCTATTACGTACTCCCAAAGTATTTTCCCGTAACCTTTTCCTTTGTAATCAGGATGAATGTACAAGAAATCGAGAGCTTTATCATTACGTAAAAATGAGAAAAAACCAATCTTCGCATTATCGTTTTCTAAAACATATACAAAATTATTTTTTATGTATTCTTCTGTAATTGTTAAATCTTCCTTACAAGCAAGTATGAATTCTTCACTATAATCCCACGTTGCTTTTGATTGTAGTGCGAATTCACTTAATTCATTTGCTTCACTTAATAACGCTTCTCTTATCTTCATGATTCTTTCTCCTCACCTTCGATATGTAAACTACTAAATTGATTCGGAAAGCACTTCAAAAAACCTTTTTTTTCATAAATTAGAGGTTATTTTTATAAATCTTTATTATAACCAGTACAATTTTTTTAAAGAAAAAGAACACCATCCCTAAAAGTTGGTGTTCTCTTTTTCTAAAATTTAATCTTCAAACTCACTCATTCGTTTTACTATTTCGTACGATACAAACCTATACAGTTTCTACTACCGCTTCAAGCATTGTTCCATTTTTAGCATAATTCGTATGCCAAGAAAAAGCTTTTTCTAAAATATGAGGAGTTTGTCCACCTCTTGTTTTTGCTTCTTCGTAATAAGCACGTAGTTGATCACGATACATTGGATGTGCGCAATTCTCAATAATAAGTTCCACTCTTTCTCTTGGCGCAAGTCCCCTTAAGTCGGCATACCCCTGTTCAGTAACAATAACATCTACATCATGTTCAGTATGGTCTACATGAGAAACGAAAGGAACAATACTTGAAATGTTACCACCTTTCGCAATCGATTTAGTAACAAAGATAGCTAGGCGTGCATTTCTTGCAAAATCACCAGACCCACCAATTCCATTCATCATTTTTGTACCTAAAACGTGAGTAGAGTTAACATTTCCGTATATATCTAATTCTAATGCAGTATTAATTGAGATTAATCCAAGGCGACGAATGATTTCAGGATGATTGGAAATCTCTTGCGGACGCATCATTAATTTGTCACGATATTTTTCAAAGTTAGAAAATACTTGTTGCATTTTCTCTTCAGAAAGCGTGATAGAACAACAAGAAGCAAAATTGACTTTTCCAGCATCCATAAGATCAAAAACTGCATCTTGTAAAACTTCAGAATACACTTCTAAATCTTCAAATTCTGAATCTAACATTCCATGCAATACTGCGTTAGCAACTGAACCAATTCCTGATTGTAACGGCGCTAAACGATTTGTTAATCGCCCTATTTTAACTTCTTCTCGAAGGAATTCTATTAAATGCTGTGCCATAATGACCGTTTCTTCATCCGGAGGAACAATTGTCGATGGCGAATCCAATTGATTCGTAAACACAATTCCCTTTACTTTTTCAGGATCAATTGGAATACCGATTGTTCCAATTCGGTCATCTGTTTTCACAAGCGGAATTGGAAGCCTCTCCCCTTGTTTACCTGGTTCATATAGATCATGTAGTCCCTCTAATTGCGTGGATTGAGCCATATTCATTTCAATAATAATAGACTTAGCATTTAAGGAAAACGCTAAGGAATTTCCAATTGAAGTGGTTGGAATAATCATTCCGTCCTCTGTAATCGCAACCGCTTCCAAAATAGCGAAATCTATATCCAGAACGTCAGCGCGGAGTAACTCTGCTGTATGAGATAAGTGTTGATCCACAAATAAAAAGTCTCCGTTATTAATTCCTTTTCGCATCGTCGCGTCAGCTTGGAAAGGTAATCTTTTCCCTAAAATTCCTGCCTCAGCAAATAATTTGTCTACATCCGAGCCTAAAGAAGCCCCAGTATAAACATTTACTTTAAAAGATTCATCATTCTTAACTCGGTTTACAAGCGCAAATGGGACTGCTTTTACATCACCTGCACGTGTAAACCCACTTAAGCCTAAAGTCATTCCACTTTGAATCCAGGAAGCTGCTTCTTCAGGTGTAACTACCCGATCTTTTAGACGTTGATCTCTGATTCTATCTAAATTATTCTCCATATGTAATCCCTCTCTCATTGAATATTCATAATTATTTTACACATTTACACTATCAAAATAGGGATTTTAGTATACAATGCCGAAAATTCAGACAGAACAGCAAATTTAGGTTCTAAAGCAGAAAAATTTAGAATCCTAGAAGCTTACGGAAATAACTAGCGTATGATTGACTAACTGGTACTCTCTCACCATTATCCATCGAAAGTACAAAAGTAGAATGGGTATCAGGATAAATCGCTTTAATATGATTAACATTTACAATAAATGAACGGTGACATCTAATAAATGAATCTTTAGGAAGCAAGTATTCGAATTCTTGCAGAGAGTATTTATGTGTTCCTGATAACTCTTCTGAATTCACGTACGTCTTTTTATCTTTAGCCTCTAAATACATAACCTTTGAAAAAGGAACCGGAATCCAGCCATCTGTTGTTTTTAAAGTAACGACTGACTTTCCATCCGTTAAAGCTGGATAAATTGCCGTTACGCACCCTTCAAGCTTTCCATTGTTTGAAAATGGTACAGCCATTCCATGATAAGGAATACCAAAAACATCCCGATTCATAAACTCAGATGTTTTTTGATTCATCACCATCGCTTTATGAGCAATCGTTCCTTCCTTTATAGAATCCCCAGCGCTAATCTTTAAATCAATTCGTTTACTTGGCCGATAGTAAATATATTCTTTCGTATTCGAAACAGCAATTGAAATTTCATCTGAAAATAATTCACCAACAACATCTAGTAATAAACCTAATGTTCTATCTTCCATTCTATTAACACCTCATTCACTATTATACTACTATTATGAACGAGCATCTGTTGCTTTATAAAAAGTTTGATTTTAAGTTACTTTTAAAATTAGTTTTATTCACTATTACTTCGTTACTACAAAAAGCCTCACTTCAGAAAAGTGAGGTTTCCTCTCATACAATATTTCTTTATTTTTTAACGACTATAGAATAAGATTTATTTTTTATTAAGTAAAGTGAATTTAAGAATTTATTGCCCGTATTTCTGTAAAATAAATAATCCCAAACTACAAACAGTTTGGGATTATCTTTCTCATTTATTATGCGCATCTAACCAAGAAATTAAATCTTTAAATACTTCATCCTTATTTACTTCATGAAACATTTCATGTCTACCATTTTCATATAAACGTAGTGTCACGTCTTTCACACCACATTTTTTATAGTTTTCATATACTTCTTTTACACCTTTCCCCATATCGCCAACAGGATCACGATCACCAGAAAATATATGTATTGGAAGATTCTTTGGCGTCTTCTTGTATTCTTCTAGTTTATTTACTTCTAATACACCAGAAAATAATTCTCGGTAAAAACTTGTCGTACAAATGAAACCACATAACGGATCCGCAATATATTTATCAACTTGATTATTATCTGAAGATAACCAATCAAATTTTGTACGATTTGGCTTAAAGTTCGAATTGAAGTTTCCGAAAGATAAAAAGTTTAGCATTGGACTTTTCGTTTTTGCCCCGCGCAATTTCATTTCGATTGTTGCTACTTTATGACCAATAGCTCCTAAAAGCCCTGGATTTCCACCTGTTCCTGAAATCAGAAATCCATCATATAATTCGCCTCTAAGTTGCACAGCACGTCTTGATAAAAAAGAACCCATACTATGGCCAAGTAAAAATAACGGGCATGTCTGCTCTTTTCTTACCGTTTCTGATACAAAAATAACATCAGACACAGCCTCATTCCAACCTACATTTGGTTTAAAATGACCATAATCTTCTTCTCTTTTCACTGTTTTCCCATGACCTTTATGATCATGTGCATAAACACCATACCCTGCTTCTAATAACGCAGCAATAAAGTCTGTATAAACACCTGCATGTTCTGTCATACCATGTGCAATTTGAATAATCCCTTTCGGTTTACCTTCTGGCAACCACTTGCGTAAATAAAATTCTGATCCATCCAATGCCGTAACGAAACTTTCCTGTACGTTCATTTCGTCAGCTCCCAACTCTATTATGTATCTTTAAAAATGAATATCGATTCATTTTTCTTACTATGTATTATATGCAATTGCCTTCATTATGACAAATGACTCACTTTTCCAATTAGCTCAATAACTATTATGTTGACGAACCGAAAATAAAATTATATAGTTACTTACATAAAGTAACTATATAATTTTTAGGAGGTTTCTACTATTATGATGCCATCATTATTTTTAGCACATGGTTCGCCTATGCTCGCTATTCAAGATACAGACTATACACGATTTTTAAAAACACTTGGAGAAACATATAAACCGAAAGCAATTGTTATTTTCACTGCTCACTGGGAAAGTGAAGTATTAACGATTTCCTCATCAGATAACGAGTATGAAACAATTTATGATTTTGGAGGTTTTCCCCCTGAGTTATACGAAATCAAATATCGTGCGAAAGGCTCTTCTAGCATTGCATCTATGTTAGAAACAAAATTTAAGAACAAAGGTATTTCAGTCCATCATAATATGACGAGAGGTTTAGATCACGGTTCATGGACACTCCTGCACCGCATGTATCCAGAAGCAAATATTCCTGTCGTGCAAATATCAGTCAATCCATTCCTTTCTGCAAAAGAACAATTTGAAATTGGAGAAGCACTTAAAGGACTCGGACAAGAAGATATTTTAGTAATCGGGAGTGGTGTTACCGTCCATAACTTACGAGCTTTGAAATGGAATCAAACTACACCTGAAAAATGGGCAATTGAATTTGATGATTGGATTATTAAACATATGCAGCATAACGATAAAGATGTATTGTTTAATTGGGAGAAAAATGCTCCTCATGCACAATTAGCAGTACCAAGAGCAGAACATTTTGTTCCTTTATTTATCGCTATGGGAAGTGGTGAAAATAGCGGTGAAGTCATTCACCGTAGTTATGAGCTTGGTACATTAAGCTATCTATGTCTTAAATTTTAAAGAAAAGGATGAAGCAATCATTGCTTCACCCTTTTTTTATTCACTAAGTTAACTAACTTCCAAATGTTGTTTCTCTGATACCTCTTCGTTCTTATTATGAAAATAAACCCAGATACACGCAATAAATAATAGTGATGATGTAGAGAGGAAAACATATTGGAAGCCTGCATGTGCTGCAATTTGCCCCCCGAGCACTGGACCAATCATATTTCCTAAAAACTGAAATGATTGATTATATCCAAATATCCGTCCCGTAACATGGGTTGGTGTATGTTGTTTTAGTAGAGTTTGTACGGAAGGTAATAATCCTGCTTGTGCGATACCTAATAAAAATCGAAGAATTAATAGTTGCCAAGCTGAGGTTACAAATGCTTGCGGGATAAAAATAATTCCTGCAGCAAATAACGCTACAACTAACGTTTTTTGAGGACCGATATGATCTGATAATCTTCCTAGTCTTGGTGCTGCCAAAATAACGGCTAATCCTGTTGCTGACATAACTGCTCCCGCAATTGTTTCAATATGTGCAGTATGAGGACCTACTAAATTTTTCACGTACAATGTAACAATTGGTTGAACTGACATATTAGCAAGTTGAATAATAAATGTTGTTACAAATAAACTAATAATTAAATGCTTCGCTGGGACCATCGTCCATACTTTTTTCGGCTGTGTTTTTTTTGCTTGAGCAGAGTGATTTTCTTCATGCAAGAAGAAAAAAACGATGAGAAAGGAAAGGAATAAAAAAGCTCCTGTAACAAGAAAGACATGACGCATTCCAATTAACTCAGACAAATATCCACCAAGTAATGGACCAAGTAAAGAACCGCTCACGCCACCAGTTGAAATTGTAGAAATTGCCCAACCTGAATGTTCTTTCGGAGTTTCTGCTGCAATAAATGTCATTGCGGTTGAAAGGAAACCAGATACTGCTCCCATTAAAAATCTTAGTGCGACTAATTGATATACATCCGTTACAAACCCCATAAGCGTCATAATAATCGCCATACCGAGGCTAGCACGAATAAGCATCAGTTTCCGTCCATGTATATCACCAAGCTTTCCCCATATTGGCGATACGATCGCACCCATTAAAAATGTTACACCAAATGCAAGTCCCGACCACTGTGCAATACTTGAAGTGCCAGTTACTCCTAATTCCTCAATATAAAAAGATAAGAAAGGAATTACTAAACTCATACCGGCTGCAGTGGTAAAACAACCTAGCCAACAAATCATTAAATTTCGTTTCCAGCTGGCCATTTTCACACCTTCTTTCTTTAGATACCCATTCTACACCCTTTCTTGTAAAAAGTTTAGTAATTTGCTTTTTATGCAAGATTTACTACAAAACCCGCTATTTTCTAGTAAAAACCACTACATCTCTACATCATTTTCATAATAAAACCAACTCCTCTATATGAAGTTGGTTACTTATTATCTATCGGTATTAAACGAGCATTACAATTTCTCTCGTAAAACTCAATGGGACCTGCTTGTCCAATAATCGCATATTCATATCCATCTTGCTTCATATTATATAAACAATGATACAATAATTCTTTTCCTACACCTTTCACACGATTTTGTTTCGCTATGCCCATTGGACCAAACAATCCTTTCTTTCCTCTCACTACATCGTAACAGGCGAAACCAACTATTACTTCCTCCTGCTGTGCAATATAGATAGGTAACTTTTCATTATATGTCCGAAATCCGTAATCAACCGACTGTAACCACCGTTCACCAAATTCAGCCGCCACAAATCGTGATAACTTATCAAAATCAGAAGGACTAGCTCTTCTTACATGACAAAATAATGTATTATAAATAGATTTAAAACTATTTAAATCAACCGCTAAGTCTCTCGGTGCAGCTGTAATACGTAATATATCTTTTTGCATTTGTGTATGTATAAATTCACCAATATCTGTATCTACACGAAATAATGCATACATAACATGTCCTTCATTGATTACTACTTGCTGAAAGCGTTCCATACGTTTCTTCGCTATTTGTAAAATTTCTATCGCCTTATAAGATAGTTTATATTGCCCTATTTTTTTATACTCTTGATGATGTAAATCGAATCGTTTTCGTAACGAAAGTTTTTCTAAAAAATCTGGACCGACTTTATGAAACAAATACATAAATAACTCAGCGCAAACTCCTGTACCTTCTTTACACATACCTATGAACAGATGGACTGGTTGAATTATGTTATACTCACTCTCTTCTGCTGCAATCTCCAATATTTTATGCACACGTTTTGTAAATTGAAATTCCTCCATATGTGTTTCCACCCTCTACTAATTTACTAACAAACCGTAACCATAAATAATTGAAACAATTACACCTACTACCAATATACCTGGAAGTAAATTTGCCACCTTGATTTTAATAATACTAAGCAAGTTCAATCCAATAGCAGATATCATAATGCCGCCCGTAGCCGTCATCTCCACTATAAATTGGTTCATTAATTCTTCCGGGACAAAACTATTAATTTGTGTTGCAAAAACTGCAATACCACCTTCATATAAAACAACTGGAATCGCCGAAAATACTACGCCAATTCCTAGAGTTGTCGTTAATATAATAGAAATAAATCCATCGATAATTGCCTTGGTAAATAAAATATTATGATTTCCGCGAATCCCACTGTCAAGTGCACCAAGTATCCCCATCGCACCAATTGCAAAAATTAGAGTAGCTGTTACAAAACCTTCTGATATGCTTCCTTTCCCCTTCGATCCAACTTTATTTTCTAGCCAATCCCCTAAATTTTTTAACTTTTCTTCTAATTGTAACCATTCTCCAATTACCGTACCAATCACTAAACTCAGTATGACAACAAGAAAGTTTTCACTTTTTAATGCCCTTTGAAGCCCAAGCACAGTAACCGCTAAACCGATTGCATGCATTATCGTTCCTTTCATACTTTCTGGAATCCTACTAAATAATTTACCAAGTAAAGTACCAAATATAATGCAAATTCCATTTACAACTGCTCCTAATATAACCATTTCTCATTCTTCACCCTTCGAATTCTTTATTTCTATATTTTGGTTTATACATTGATTTACAGGTTATCTATATGTTAACTTAATATTGAGAATATTAACAAATGTTTTCCACTACATAACCCGCTGTTTTTTTGTAACTTTAATTACCTTTAATAGATTCATTGTTAATTTAATTGCGGGATAATATTAAAAGGGAAGGTATATATGAAAACTTTACTAAAACGATTTTTGTTAATAGCCTTTTTCATTACACCGATTGTTTTATTAATCAATTACTCTTTTATTTCAAAAGCAAAAGACAAACCCGATTTACAAAACAAATCTAGTAAAACCGCTTCAAAAAGCGAAAAGAAAATAGAAGACCAAGAAATCACACTCACCTTCTCTGGTGATACAATGTTTGATTGGCAATTACGTCCTATAATCGAAAAGAATGGGGCTGATTACCCATTCCAACATGTAAAAGAAGAAATAAAAAAAGCTGATATTTCTTTTGTGAATTTAGAATCGGCATTTACAACGAAAGAAAAGAAAGCACCTGGGCAACTGTTTTGGATTAAAAGTGATCCATCTACACTACAAGCTATTAAAAACACTGGATATGACATCGTAAATATTGGGAATAACCACACACTTGATTATGGGCAAGATGGATTATTAGATACGATTTCTCACGTAGAAAAATTAAAGTTCCCTTACATTGGAGCCGGAAAAAATGCGAAAGATACATATACAGCACGAGAAATGACCGTAAAAGGGAAAAAGTTTAAATTTCTTTCCTTCGTTCGATTTATGCCTGATTCTAATTGGGTAGCTGGTGAGAATAAACCTGGCGTTGCGAATGGCTATGATTTAAATCTTGTAACAAAAACAATTAAAGAACAAAAACAAGATGCAGACTATTTAATCGTCTATATGCATTGGGGCGTTGAAAAATCAAACCGTCCGGTAGAATACCAAAAGCAATATGTACCTAAAATGGTTGAAGCAGGAGCTAACGCGATTGTCGGAAGCCATCCACATTGGTTACAAGGGTTTGAGTATTATAATAAAGTTCCTATCGCTTACTCATTAGGTAACTTTTTATTCCCAAGTTATGTGAATGGAAAAAGCGCCGAAACTGGCGTATTAACTTTAACTTTTAAAGGAAAGGATGTCCAAATGTCATTCAATCCTTATATCATTCGCAACAACCAAGTTTCCCCTGTAAATGAGGAAGAAAAGAAAAAAGCTCTTCAATATTTACAAACAATTTCAACTGATGTAGAAATTGATGATACAGGGAAAATAAAAAATAAACGAAACTAGACAGCTCAAGATCTATTTCTCTGTAATCTACTTTACAGAATAGGTGATAAACATGCTGAAAAACTTATTAGAAAATGTAAGTTTGTTAGAAAATATTTATAAAATGTCTATAGCCGTTCTACTTTTATGTTCAGTTTTTTCTGTTAGATTTCTAAAAAAATAAAACGCGAACGAAAACTTACTACCTTTGAATTTACTATGTATGTAATTATTCGCATTGCGATATTTTTTTGGTTAACTAGCTTTATTCTTCTTGAATTTAATGAGTATCTAGTTTAACTATAAAAAAGATAGAACAAGCACTATATTTCTTTGCTTGTATCTATCTTTTTTATTTAGATGCTTATTCTTCCCTTCTATTAAATAAGCAAATCAAACAAAACAGGGTTTTTATTAAGCTCCATAAATTGAATATTATTTTCTTTAAAGCGAGTAATTAATTGCTCATAATCTTCTTTATGTTTTAACTCTACTCCGACTAATGCTGGACCATTTTCCTTATTATGTTTCTTAATATACTCAAAACGAGTAATATCATCTTCTGGCCCCAATCCTTTATCAAGAAATTCTCTTAACGCGCCTGAACGCTGTGGGAATTCAATGATGAAATAATGCTTTAACCCTTCGTAAATGAGAGATCGTTCTTTCATTTCTTGCATTCTATCAATGTCATTATTTCCACCACTTAGCGTACATACAACTGTTTTACCTTTTATTTCATCCCTGTATAAATCAAGTGCTGCAATAGAGAGTGCACCAGCCGGTTCAGCTACAATCGCATTTTTCTTATACAGTTCTAAAATCGTCGTACAAACTTTCCCCTCTGGTACTAAAACGATGTCATCAATTACATCTTTACAAGTTTCAAAAGTTAACTTTCCTACCTTTTTAACCGCTGCCCCATCAACAAAACTATCTATTTTCTCTAATGCGACATTATCATTTTGAAGAAAAGCCTCTTTCATAGAGGCAGCTCCCATCGGTTCTACACCAATAACCTTTGTAGTAGGACTAACACCTTTTACATATGTACCAACACCTGATGCTAATCCACCACCGCCGATTGCCGTAAAGATATAATCAACCGGTTTCTCCATATCATGCATAATTTCAACTGCCACTGTCCCTTGACCAGCAACTACATACGGATCATCAAACGGATGAACAAATGTCATTCTATTTTCTTCACAATAGCGCTGTGCTTCTTGGAAAGAGCTATCGAATGTATCACCAACTAATACAATCTCTGCGAAATCACCACCGAAAAATTGTACTTGTGATACTTTTTGTTTCGGTGTTGTTGTGGGCATAAATATTTTCGACGGAATCTTCAATAAATTACATGTATAAGCAACTCCTTGCGCATGATTACCAGCACTTGCACAAACAACACCGTTTTGTAACTTTTCTTTCGGTAAACTTTGAATCAAATTGTATGCACCACGAATTTTGAAAGAGCGAATTAATTGTAAATCTTCTCGTTTTACATAAACGTCACAATCATATTTCTCAGATAAAACTGTATCACGTTGTAACGGTGTTTTAATAACGATATCTTTCATGCAATTATGAGCCATTAAGATATCTTCAATTTTCACTCTCTCCTTTACCTTTTGCACCATTATATATCATCCTTATCTTTTTTAAATTGGCTCAATCAAAATGTGGGATTTTCAGAACAGCCCCTGTATTCGCCGATGTTACCATTTGTGCATAACGTCCAAGCCAGCCAGTTTTCACTTTCGGTTCTGGTCGTTTCCATTCTTTTTTACGCTTATCTAATTCTTCATTACTCACTCTTACTTCTAGCAAGCGTTCTTCAACATCAATACATACAATATCCCCTTGTTCAAGAAGTGCGATCGTTCCACCAGCTGCTGCTTCTGGTGAAATATGTCCTACTGAAATTCCACGTGAAGCTCCAGAGAAACGTCCATCCGTTAATAATGCAACCTCAGCACCTAATCCCATTCCAGCAATTGCTGATGTTGGTGCTAACATTTCTGGCATACCAGGGCCACCTCTTGGTCCTTCATAACGAATGACAACTACATCTCCTTTTTTCACTTTCCCAAGCATAATGCCAGCAAGTGCCTCATCTTGTGAATTAAAAATAACGCAAGGTCCTTCAAAACGCTTTACCTCTGTTGCACCGCTTTTAATAACCGCTCCATCTTTCGCAAGGTTGCCTTTTAATATACGCAATCCTCCTTCCTCACTATGAGGGTTTTCAAGAGAGTGAATAACTTCCTTATCTTTAATCTCTGCCTCAGCAATATTTTCTCTTAATGTTTGCCCAGTAGCAGTTATTCGATCAAGATGAAGTACTCCTTCTTTCCGGCTCATCTCTTTCAAAATTGCACTAATCCCGCCCGCACGATCAATATCTTCCATATGCCAATTGGAAGCAGGGCTTACTTTACATAAATGTGGTACACGTCTTGAAACGGCATCAATACGGTTCATATCGTAATCTAATCCAGCCTCTTGCGCGAGCGCCAATGTATGCAACACTGTATTTGTTGAACCGCCCATCGCCATATCAAGCGCAAACGCATCATCAATTGCTTCTTCCGTTACAATGTCTCTTGGTTTAATATCTCTTTCAATTAAAATTTTCAATTTCTCTGCTGCTTGTTTAATTAACTCTTCACGTCTTGGATCAATTGCTAAAATACTCCCGTTACCAGGAAGAGCTAAACCTAACACTTCACATAAACAATTCATAGAGTTCGCGGTAAACATACCCGAACAAGAGCCACAAGATGGACAGCCATGATCTTCAATATCTTTTAATTCTTCTTCTGAAATTTTCCCAGATTGATAAGCTCCTACTCCTTCAAAAACGGAACTCAGATCAACAACTTCTCCTTTAGATGTTTTTCCTGCTGCCATTGGGCCGCCTGAAACAAACACAGTCGGAATATTAATACGTAGTGCAGCCATCATCATACCTGGTGTAATTTTGTCACAGTTTGGAATACAAATCATGCCGTCAAACCAGTGTGCATTTACAACCGTTTCTACTGAATCTGCAATTATTTCACGACTCGGAAGAGAATAACGCATACCGATATGTCCCATCGCAATACCATCGTCAACTCCAATTGTATTGAATTCGAATGGTACCATACCTGCCGCACGAACTGCCTCTTTTACAAGTTTCCCAAACTCGTTCAAGTGTTTATGCCCTGGAATAATTTCAATAAAAGAATTACAAATCGCTATGAAAGGTTTATCAAAATCTTCATCTTTCAAACCAGTTGCTTTTAATAAACTACGGTGCGGCGCTTTATCAAAACCTTTTTTAATCATGTCACTTCTCATCTTGTCAAATCCCCTCTTACATATTTTTCATTTATACTCTCTTACTCTATTTCTTTACTAATTCTTTCGGTGCATGAATCCAACTCATCATTTCACGAAGCTCTGCTCCCACTTTTTCTAATTGATGATTTTGTTCTGCTTTTTTCATTGCGTTATACGTCGGACGCCCTGCTTGATTTTCTAAAATCCATTTCTTCGCAAATTCACCTTGCTGAATTTCTGTCAGAACACGCTTCATTTCCTTCTTCGTTTCATCTGTAACAATTCTCGATCCTGTTACATAATCTCCAAACTCTGCCGTATCTGAAATAGAATGGCGCATATTCGTTAATCCACCTTCGTACATTAAGTCAACAATTAGCTTTAATTCATGCAAACATTCAAAGTATGCAATTTCAGGACGATATCCACCTTCCGTTAACGTTTCGAACCCGGCCTTCACAAGTGCAGTTACCCCGCCGCAAAGTACAGCTTGCTCACCGAATAAATCCGTTTCGGTTTCTTCTTGGAATGTCGTTTCAATTACACCCGCACGTGTACAACCTACACCTTTTGCATACGCTAATGCTACATGTAGCGCTGTTCCCGTCGCATCTTGATGCACTGCGACTAATGCCGGAACACCATTTCCTTCTTGATATACACGGCGAACGAGATGACCTGGACTTTTTGGCGCAACCATTGCTACATCTACGTAACTTGGCGGATTAATTTGGCCAAAGTGAATGTTAAATCCATGTGAGAAAAGTAACATTTGTCCTTCACGGAGATTCTCTTCTACTTCTGATTTATATACATGTGCTTGCTGTTCATCTGGCAATAACATTTGTACAACTTGTGCGGTTCGAACCGCTTCTGAAACAGACATTACTTCAAATCCATCTGCTTTTGCTACTTCATACGATTTACCAGGTCTAACACCAACTACAACTTCCACACCTGAATCACGTAAATTTTGTGCCTGCGCATGCCCTTGAGATCCATAACCAATTACCGCAACTGTTTTCCCTTGTAATAACTCTACATTTGCATCTTTCTCATAATACGTTTTCATACTCCATACACCCCTTATAATTTATTTACTTGCAGTACATCAATTAATTTTTTCAACTGACTAACAAGTAATGTCGCTTCATTTTCAGTACAAACTGCTGTGAGTTTCATTTCAGAAACGCCACTCGTATCTCTTTCGTTTAAATGTAAAGAAGAAATATAATAGCCACGCCGAGCAAAAATTCCACTTATACGTAATAAGACACTTGGCTCGTTATGAATAACGAGTGAAAAAGTATGACTCATTCTTCCCACCTCTTCATAATCATTTCGTTATTCCCTTTGTTTGGCGGAACCATCGGAAATACGTTTTCACCTTCTTCTACACAAAAATCAACTACGACAGGACCTTCGTGAGCAAATGCTTCTAACACCACTTGTTTCGCCTCTGTTGAATTTGTCGCCCTTAATCCCTTCACTCCATAAGCTTCTGCCACTTTCACAAAATCTGGTGAGCCAATTTTTGACTCTGATAAACGATTTTCATAAAACATTTCTTGCCATTGCCTTACCATCCCTAAAAATTTGTTATTTATAATAAATACTTTTACAGGGATGTTATTTTCAGCAATTGTTTGTAGTTCTTGAATGTTCATTTGAAAAGAAGCGTCACCTGCAATACAAACGACGAGTTCTTCTTCTTTTGCAAGCTGAGCACCAATTGCCGCTGGGAACCCAAACCCCATTGTTCCTAATCCTCCAGAGGTAAGGAACGTCCGAGGTTTTCTTGCTTTATAGAAGTGAGCAGCCCACATTTGATGCTGTCCTACTTCTGTTGTGACAATCGCTTCACCATTCGTTAATTCACTTACTAAGTTGATCACATGCTGTGGTTTTAACTCAGATTCTTTTTGCTTATAAGAAAGTGGATATTCTTCTTTCCATGCCTTTACTTTCTGAAGCCATTCATCTGTTTGTGTATAAATAGACATATGTAACAACATGTGTAACGCTTTTTTCACATCACCAACAATCGGATGCTCTACAGTTACATTTTTATGAAACTCAGAAGGATCAATATCAATATGTACTTTTTTCGAGTGCGGAGAAAAAAGTTCTAATTTCCCTGTTACACGATCATCGAAGCGAACACCTAATGCAAGTAGTAAATCACATTCTGTTACCGCCATATTAGCAGCGTATGTCCCATGCATACCAAGCATCCCTAGAAACAATGGATCTCCCGGTGGATATGCACCAAGTCCCATTAAAGTTGAAACGACTGGAATCCGGTTCTCCCTTGCGAATTCGAAGAGTTCATCGGATCCACCTGAATGAATGACACCTCCTCCAATATAAAGAAGTGGACGCTTTGATTTTGAAATTGCTTTAGCCACCTCTCTAAGTTTCATGCTGTCTGGTACAAGTTCTGGTTTGTACCCCGGAATATCAACTTCTTCATTAAAGAAACTGGTGACTTTTGCATTTTGAACATCTTTTGGAATATCGATTAATACTGGTCCCGGTCGTCCGCTTTTGGCGATGTAAAAAGCTTCTTGCACAATTCGTGATACATGATTTACATCACGAACTTGGTAATTATGCTTCGTAACAGGTACTGTAATTCCGACAACATCCGCTTCTTGAAATCCATCTTTACCAATTAAAGGCGTTGCAACTTGGCCGGTAATGACAACTAAAGGAATCGAATCCATATAAGCGTCTGCTAAGCCCGTAACTAAATTTGTCGCCCCTGGGCCAGAGGTAGCAAAGACTACCCCGACCTTCCCAGAAGCTCTCGCATATCCTTCAGCCGCATGAATGGCAGCTTGTTCATGACGAGTTAAAACATGTTTCAAACCACTTTCGTATAACGCATCGTATACTGGTAAAATCGCTCCGCCTGGATAGCCGAAAACGGTCGTTACACCCAATTTCTTCAAACCTTGAATCACGTGCCCAGCGCCTGTCATTTCTTCACACTGTAACTTCTCATACGCTGTATACTGCTGCTTCATTTCAATTAACTCCTCTCCTTATTTATGCTAAGCTTTCCGTCAGCCCGGGAACACGTACTCCTCTTTCTCTCGTTAATTTTTTAAATTCTTCGGTCAATTGTTTCGTTACACTTCCTGGTTTCCCATCTCCAATTTCTCTCGAATCAACTTTTACAACTGGAATTAACTCCGCTGCTGTTCCTGTTAAAAATACTTCATCCGCTACATATACGTCATGGCGAGTGAATGGTCTTTCCTCACACGGAATACTCAGTCGTTCACATAGCTCGATAACACTATTTCTCGTAATACCTTCTAATGCCCCTAAATAGGATGGCGGGGTTAATACTTTTCCATCTTTCACAACGAAAACATTATCGCCAGAACCTTCACAAACATATCCTTGTTGATTTAACATAAGAGCCTCTAACACTCCTGCTTGTGCCGCCTCAATTTTTACAAGTACGTTATTTAAATAATTCATTGACTTAATACGTGGATCTAACGCGTCTGGCGTATTACGTCTTGATGCAACAGATACAACGCTTAGCCCATTATCATAAAATTCTTGTGGGAATAACTTTAATTGTTCTGCAATGATAATTACGCTCGGCTTCACACAACTTCTCGGATCAAGTCCTAAGTCACCTTTTCCTCTTGAGACAATTAAGCGAATATAAGCATCAGCGTATTCATTTTTTTGGAGTGTATGTAAAACTGCTTCTTCCATTTCTTCTACCGTCATTGGAATTGTTAGTAAAATAGATTTCGCTGATTCATATAATCGTTTCACATGTTCTTTTAAACAAAATACATTTCCTCCGTAACTACGAATCCCTTCAAATACACCGTCTCCGTATAAAAAACCGTGATCATACACTGAAACAACTGCCTTTTCTTTTTCTACAAATTCCCCATTCATGTAAATGTACTGGTTTCCCATCTCACATCGCTCCTCTTTTTTCTCTATTTTTGCAATCTATTTCTACATCGATTGCTGAGATGAGTATTTTTAACAGAATATTCAGTATATAACCCTTAAAAATATACTCGTCTCAACAATCGATTACTTACATACTTGTAGCAATCCATTGCTGAGACGAGGGAATCGTGGTACCACTCAGCTTCCTTATACTTCTCACGAAACATAAGCTCTGCAAGTCCAATTAGACTTTTGTTTTTCTATCAGGAACAACCCCGCTACTTTTTACTAGTTTTCAAAAGTAGTGCTCCAAGGTGATTTTCAATGAGTGAATTGTTACCACCCTCACAGCCTCGGGGCAGCTCTCTGAAACAATCTTTATCATTTACTCTCCTCTTCTACGCATTCTCTTCTTCTATTTTTAAAAATAAAAACTCTCGCCTCAGCAATCAACTACTACAATTTAGTAGCTTTGATTGCTGAGGCGAGAGTTTCGCGTTACCACTCAGCTTCCTTATACTTCTCACGAAATATAAGCTTTGTAGGTCCAATCAGACCTCCGTCCTTTTACCGGAGACGATGCCGCCGCCCTCTACTCAGTTTCCCTTTCGCAAGCGATGCTCCGAGGTGATCTTCAATGATTCGATTGTTACTACCCTCACAGCCTTGGAGTAGCTCTCTGAAACGATCATAATCATCTACTTTCCTCTTCTTTGCATATACAACATATAAAGTTAGAAAATTCTTAATTAACTTTTATTTGTTACACGTATTATAGGACGTTGTTCTTTTCGTTGTCAACATATTTTTTCAAAAAAAATCAAAATTCATTCTATTTATTTTTTCTCAAATCAAAATTGGAATGCATTACTTACATACACTCATATATTACTTAAGTATGTTTGCATTACTACATAAAGAAAAACTTATAAAGTTTATGAGGAGATGAGGAAACTATGTTAAAAGGGAAAGTAGCGTTAGTTACAGGAGCAAGCCGAGGAATTGGACGAGCGATCGCTAAACGTTTAGCAAATGACGGTGCATTGGTTGCTGTTCATTACGGTAATCGAAAAGATGACGCTGAAGAAACTGTTCAGGAAATTCGATCAGATGGTGGCCAAGCTTTTTCTATCGGCGCAAATTTAGAATCCTTACACGGTGTAGAAAACCTTTATAAAGCTTTAGATACTGAATTACAAAAACGCACTGGTGAAACACAATTTGATATTTTAATAAACAATGCTGGCATTGGTCCTGGTGCTTTTATTGAAGAAACGACTGAACAGTTTTTTGATAGAATGGTTTCAGTAAATGCAAAAGCACCATTCTTTATCATTCAACTAGCACTACCACGTTTACGTGACAATAGCCGAATTATTAATATTTCATCCGCTGCCACCCGCATTTCTTTACCTGATTTTGTTGCATATAGTATGACGAAAGGCGCTATTAATACAATGACTTTTACGCTAGCAAAACAGCTTGGAACACGAGGAATAACGGTGAATGCAATACTTCCAGGATTTATTAAAACAGATATGAATGCAGAACTCTTGAGCGACCCAATGATGAAGCAGTACGCTACTACTATTTCCGCTTTCAATCGCTTAGGTGAAGTAGAAGACATTGCCGATACTGCTGCATTTCTTGCTTCTCCAGACAGCCGCTGGGTTACTGGACAATTAATTGATGTGAGCGGAGGATCTTGTTTATAAAAAACATATATTTTCAAATCTTTTTTATTGCGCAATAAAACAATTTATATAATACTATATAAAACATATACATTTAGGAGGATTACAGCAATGTCCGAAAAAACATACGAACTCGCAACCTTCGCAGGCGGTTGCTTTTGGTGCATGGTAAAACCATTTGATGAACTTCCTGGTATTCATAAAGTACTTTCTGGCTATGCAGGAGGTCATGTAGAACATCCAACATATGAACAAGTAAAAGCTGGAACATCTGGACATTTAGAAGTTGTTCAAATTACATTCGATCCTTCTATTTTTCCTTATCAGAAATTACTAGACTTATATTGGCCACAAATCGATCCAACTGACGATGGCGGACAATTTTTTGACCGTGGTCCATCTTATCGTACCGCTATTTTTTACCATAACGAAACACAAAAAGGGCTTGCTGAAAAATCAAAACAAGCTCTTGCAGAAAGCGGTATGTTTAAAGATCCAATCGTGACTGAAATTCGTCCTGCTGCACCTTTTTACGAAGCAGAGGAATACCACCAACATTTCTATAAAAAGAATCCAGAGAAATATGCTACTGAGCAAAAAGAATCTGGGCGTGAAGACTTTATAAAAGAAAATTGGCAAAAAGAATAATAAAAACGCATCGTGCTTTTTTAATACGATGCGTTTTTATTTTTGATAAAAGTACCATACAATGATGAGAACAACCGCTGTTAATGCCCAAAGCGCTACTTCATTTTTCACTCTACTCTTTTTCTTAGTCATTTCATCTCCTCCTAATAGCAATACAACGTATTCAAGATTTCCTCTGTTTCATTGTCCACCTTATATACATAAATACACCCTTACCAATCCTTATAACAAGACCACCAATGATTCCGATTGCAATTGAAATTACTAACATTTGTCCAAAGCTAAAAGAATTTGTGTACGTTATGTAAAGAACGATACATATAAGTAAAACATCCGGTAAAGAAAGCAAAAACTTTTTAAGCATTTCTTTATCTCCTCTATACTTTATTTATATCTTCTACTGTAATTTTGAAATATAGTTTGTTCAAAAATTCCATTTAGACCCTCATTTTATGAAAAATAATAAGAATCCCTTTTCAAAAGAGATTCTTATTCAGTAGATTTAAGTTTAATTATTTTCTACATATCCTATTCCATAATTACTCCTAAAATAGAATAATATTACTAATCATTGATTGTAAATTGACTATTTGCCAGGCAACCGAATGTCGCGCCAGCTACCTACATCGCATTGGCCAAATTCATTATTACCTACCGCGACCACCGTGCCGTCTGATTTTAGTCCGACTGTATGTGCACAACCAGCCGCTATCGCTACAATATCGCGCCAATCGCTTACGTTACATTGACCATACTCATTCCAGCCCACTGCCACCACGGTACCGTCTGATTTTAGTCCGATTGTATGATTCGTACCAGCCGCTATTGCTACAATATCTATCCAGCCACTTACATCACACTGGTTATGTTTATCATTCCCCACTGCTGTCACCGTACCGTCTCGTTTAAGACCAACAGTATGAAGATACCCAGCCTTGACCGCTACAATACCTCGCCAGCTACTTACATTACATTGACCATATCGATTATTCCCCACAGTCGTCAATGTGCCGTCCAATTTGAGACCGACTGTATGCCAGTCACCCGCTGTGACTGCCACAATACCTTGCCAACTGCTTACATTGCATTCTCCTTCTTTATTTCGGCCCACCGCTACTACCGTGCCATCCGATTTAAGGCCAATAGTACGACGCCACCCTGCCGCAACCGCTACAATATTATGCCAATCGTTTACATCACATTGTTCATGCTTATTCCAACCCACTGCTACCGTAGTACTGTCACATGTAAGACCGATTGTATGAGCATTACCCGTGTTCGTTGCCATATGAACATTGCCCACTGCGACTGCTTCAATATCTCGCCAGCCACTTACATTACATTCCCCTTCTTTATTCCGGCCCACCGCTACTACCGTGCCATCCGATTTAAGGCCAACAGTATGACAACGCCCCGCCGCTATCATATCTTTGGGCCATCGCTTCACTTTTTCTTTCGATAAAAGGTAATCCATGTTTTACCTCCTTGCATATAAGCAACTGTATCATAATAGATATTTTTATCAAATTTCATTATAAATCTACATTTACAAAGAAAGCTTATTTTACTTCTTCAAAAAATAAAAACCTCCAGTTTAAATACTAGAGGTTTTCTCGTTATTTCTTCAAGCGGTCAATAAAATCGTTCAATTTATCTAGCGATTTCATATTCTGATTGCAAGCTACACCATCTTTGCAAATGTAGTTTCCCTTTTTAACGAAAGTTCCTGGTACATCGCCTTTAATTTCAACTAAAAACATTCCTACTTCTTCATGCCCATGACATAATGAACAAATGCTTTTTTTATTTAAACTTTGGAACGTTCCTTGCAGACCAACAAATTTATTTTTATCATTTTTCGCTATAATAAATTTCCTGCTTGATCCCTTATCAATCCAGCTTAAATAAGATATTTCTTTCATATCCATTTCTTCCATATCAGGAAGTTTTAACTTTTTCGCCTTAGGAAATAACTTTTTTAATGTTTGTGCTGTAACTTCTTGAAACGGAATTACATACGGATTTATTTTCATTAAAAATGATTCTGCATCTTCTCTATTTTGAACTGTTAATACCGTATCAATTAACTCTTTCTGTTCATCCGTTAAATTCTCAAATACATGTATTATCTTTTCAATCGCAAGCGATTTTAACGCTTGAATTACACCTCTATCATTTGCCGTTGCATGCCCGTTTGCTAAAATATAAGCTTGTGATTTTATAAAATTATATTGATCACTTCTAATAAACGCTTCCATCTTTATCACTCCATACAAATTGTTGATCTAGTTTTATTGTATACAATGATTACGTTTTTTGATATGTAAAAGATAACTTAGAAACAAACATTACATATATCACTTATTCTCTACCGCTGCATTTCCTGACAAAAGAAGCCATCATCTGTTTTCCATTCCGCATATAATACGTCTTCAAATTTAGTAATTCCTTTTTGCTTTATTTGTTTATAAAGCCACCCTTCATCAAATCCCGCTTCCCTCAAATTATCCTTAACTACTTTTCCATCACTAATTAATGAAATTGGTAAGTATACAGGCTTATGTTTTAAACTTAAATCATTTACAGTAGGAGATTCGTATTTACTTTTTTTCAAAACGCTTATGTTTCCGTTAGGTTCCAATATCATATATTCAACTTCTCGGATTGAAAATATATCTTTTTGTTGCCTAAGCATTTGTTGTAATTGGTTTATATCCAAATGATTTACGCTTAATTGTTCACGATCAATCTTTCCATTACGAATAATAATTGAAGGATATCCTTCAAAAAACCTTCTTGTCCCTCTTACTTTTTGTGTTATCACTTCAATAGTATAAATTAAAATTACCCAAACAAATACTGAATATAAAATAGACCATACTTTAATTTTAGGATCATATATTGAATTTCCAACGAGCTCACCTAGGACGATTGCAGAAATAAAATCAAAGGGCGTTAGCTGAGATATTTGTGTTTTCCCTAATATTTTTGTAGCAATTAATAGAACAAAAAAACCAATTAAAAGCTCTATCGTTATTTGTCCAATATGATTCATATATGTTCACCTTTCTACTCTTCAAATGTTCTGTATAGCATTTAATAAAAAAACGGCACATTTTTTCTATTATCATGCCCGTTCACACTTCATATATCCAATACATATAAAACAAAAAGAGTCTGATTCAAAGTAATATATGAATCAGACTCTTTTCCTCTTATTTAGAATACACAATCTTTTTAATCGTTTCCCCAGAAAGAAAATATTCTTCTGCAAGTTGATGAATAGCAATCCCACTTTTAAACGCTTCTTTAATTGCTTTATTTCTTTCATCTAATTGTTTTCTTCCGCCAGATCGTGTACCCCATTTATAATGTTTCGTTTCTTGTTTCGGAATGTAAATTGTTTCACCTTGTATATACTTTTGAATTTCAGTAATTAAACTCTCCGGTAAAACAGCATTAGCTTTTACGTATTTCATTTCTGCTCGCCCCTTATTTTTTATGGTTCATTTCAATAAGGTGCAAAGCCAAATATAAAAAATGATACGAGCTCATATAGGCGATTGTATATTACTTGTCTACCTCACGCAAAGTATCGCCATTTCCATACTTGGCTTTGCATGAGACGTTGCAGTGTCTGGCAATTGAATTATAATCGCCATATAAACACCTCCTAATATACCTTTTGTATTTTATTATATGATAAATTCCTTCTCCTTGCATCCACACCCTTCTTAAAGCACGAAATTTTATCTAAGAAGGGCTATCAGTTCGTAACAGTAAATGAATTGCAAAAAAGAGCAAAATAAAAAGGTAGCGTATCTTTGTATGATACGCTACCTTTTTTTATATAATGCCAAGTACATTTAAGAATACGATAATAATCGCAATTGGTGCGATATAACGAAGTAAGAATAACCATAATACGAATAGTTTATAACCTTTATTTTTACTTACACCTAGCTCTTTCATTAATACATCTTTCTTCATTTTTAAAGGAACAAAGATAGAAACTAATAATACACCAAGTGGCATTAATACGTTACTTACCGCATAGTCCGCTAAATCAAAGACTGTCTTCCCGAAAATCTTCAGATCACTTAATATACCGAATGATAACGCTGATGGTACCCCAACAACGAAGATTAATAACCCTACGATTAAGGCCATTTTTTCACGTTTCCCTTTACCTTTTGATGTTAACGATGCAACACTAATTTCTAACATCGAAATTGCTGATGTAATTGTAGCGAAGAAGAATAGTAATAAGAAAACGATGAAGAATAATTTTCCGAACGCCATTTTACTGAAAATAGCTGGCAATACGATAAATAATAGTCCCGGTCCTTGAGATGGTTCCATTCCAAATGCGAACACAACTGGGAAAATTGCAAGTCCTGCAAGTAATGTAATAACAAGAGTTAAGGCCACGATAGAAAATGCTGAACGTGGTAAGCTTTCTTCTTTCGGTAAGTATGAGCTATACGTTACCATAACGGCTACCCCAACAGATAATGAGAAGAACGATTGCCCCATTGCGTATAAAATAACTTCTGATGTTACATGTGAGAAATCAGGTTGTAAGAAGAAACGAACGCCTTCTCCAGCACCATCTAACGTAAGTGCACGAACGATTAATACAAAGAATAAAACGAATAGTGCTGGCATGAAATATTTATTTACTTTTTCAACACCATTTTGTACACCTTTACTTACAATAAAAATAGTAATAAGAATGAATAATAGCTGTGATCCAACTGCTAAATATGGATTGGAAATGATTTCACCAAACGTAGCTTCGTATGCTCCATTTCCTTCCCATAGTCTACCTGTAATTGCATTCCATAAATATAATAAAATCCAGCCTCCCACAACACTGTAGAAAGAAAGTAATATGAAACATGTTACAATTCCTAATTTACCTAACCAAGGCCATAACGTTTTAGGAGCAATCTCTCTATATGCATCAACAGCCTCTTTTTGTGTACTTCTTCCAATAACAAATTCAGCTAATAATAGCGGTAAACCAATTAATAATGTGAAACCGATGAAAATTAGGAAGAACGCTCCGCCTCCTCCAATGCCAGCCATATATGGGAATTTCCAAATCGCCCCAAGACCAATTGCCGAACCTGCTGCAGCTAATACGAAACCTAATTTCGATGTCCATTGCTGTGAATTCATTTGTTAATCTCCTCTCTATCTCTTTTTCTTTGTTACAATTCGGTATTTATATTGTTCTATCAATACTCTTTTCTAATACGTTCACTTCCTCCCTAATAATAAAAAAACGTCCCTACGTAAATACGTAGGGACGACAAAAATATCGCGGTACCACCCTAGTTGTGAAGAACACTAAGAAACCACCTAAATAAAAACGCCCCTACGCAAAAACGTAGGGACGATAAAATATCGCGGTACCACCCTAGTTATGAAGCCACACCAAAGTTAGGACCTAAATAAAAAACGTCCCTACGTAAATACGTAGGGACGATAAATATCGCGGTACCACCCTAGTTGTGAAAAAATCTTCACCACTTTATTTGATAACGGTATAAACTACCGTCTTTCATTTCCTCAAAATATGAGATTTATGAAAGATGCTCCAGGACGAACTTCATGAATAATCTATATACTGATTCACACCAACCATCAGCTCTCTGAAATAGGGAGATATTCACTACTATACCCTTTCATTGCCCAAATATTATTTTCCGAATTGATTACTATCATTTTTATCACACATTAAAAATAGTGTCAACTTATATTTCGAATTTTTATGTATTACAATCTATTTAAAAATTCGAAATATAAGTTTTAGTTTAGAAAACAAGTAGCTTAGTACATAACGAATTCTAACAGGCAATAGAAAAAGAATTACGTATTATTGATACTTATTCAATAATACAAATCATCTAGAAACATAACCTGTCTCTCTGTATTCATTTTTTAAGAGTTTGATGGATACCAAGAAAATTTCGCATCACTATCCAGTGGTCTATTTTTCGTTTCTTCTTTAATTACACGAAACCATTCATTTAGAATTTGAGTTTTGGGCAATTGAGCAGCAAGGCTATCTTCCCAAATTATATGTGAGAACCAGGCTTTCGTTTCCCATTCAAACTGCAATTGTGCGAACGAAATTATAGGGTGATCAGCTCCACGAAATTGCTCATTTACTGCATTTGAAACTTCTGGAGCTTGCGGTAACAACTCGTTCTGAATTCTATTTCTTATCGTCTCATTTTCTAGCTGATCCCAGAAATACAATTGCCCATTTATTTGATAAAAAATATCAAATGAAGCCTCACCTTTCTTCAAATTCAATAACACGAAGGCACGTTCCACATCATTGTCAGCCGCTTTTACAGCATTAACAATTATATTTTGTGCCATTGATGCCCAGTAACTAGTCGCTTCCTCTACCGGTGATTCAACATACAATTCTTCACTTAATTCATGAAGAGTAGCTTCTTGCTCATTTACTTTTTCAACTTTTTTAAAAAACCTATTAAAAAAACCCATAACTTCCCCCTTATTACTATTTTCTATTTCACAAAATAAAAAATAGATTTTTCTTGCTCATCCACATTTACTCCTGGCGCGTATGTATGAACTTGTTGCAACACTTCTTCTATTAGCAACTCTAACTCCTGCACACTTTTTTCTGGATTCCCTATTAATGTGTCCGCCATACGTTCATATAATTTTTCAGGTTTAATAGTCATTCGTTCCACATTATTAGGCATCCATTTAAACGCTGGATGATGTACGTACATTTTATTCAAACCAAATAAAACACCGAATACGTTCCTTTGTACTTCGCAAATAACGTCATAAAGCATAAGCCAATCTTTCCGTTTTAAAAGCGCCTTTCGATTGTGCCAACGATTACTTAACCATAGATTTTCTGAAATCATCAGTTTTGCTAGTTCATCTGGATATGCCGCTACTTTTTCTTTTAATTCATTCACTTTCCCTTCTCCATACAAACTAACACCATCATGAATGGATGATACAATACATTGTTTTTCATAATTTATATCATATTGATCCACCACATCCGAAATTACTTTCTCTACTGTCTCTGTTAAAAAGTTACTAATCTCTAATTTAATTCCCTCTTTCGTTAAATACGTTTCCGACCATTCTTCTTCCTCATACGGATGATACGATAATATTTTCCCATCAATATGATAAATAGGGGCCCTACGATCCTCATCTTCCGGCGGTGTTGACCATAAAATATGTAATTCTATATCTGAATGTTCATCTTCAAGCTTTCTAGCTACTGAACCCGCTAAAATAATAGCTTCTACTTTCGGATTTTGCCTATAAATCTCTGACATCTCTATCGCTCTCTCTTTTAATCCCATTTCATTTCCCCCTAAAATTGCAGTAATCCCCTATATTTCATTTATCTATTTCGATATTACAGCTTGCATTACCTTTTCAAATTCCTACTTAATCATATTTCTATCCAATAGCGCTGAATAACTTCACCAGTACGAGAAGAAACTACTTCATTTTCTAACACACCTCCAACCTTTTGAATCGTTTTAGCAGAACCGATATTGGATTTATCGCAAGTTATTAATACTTTCTGCAATCCTAATTTTTGCGCTTCAGCTAATGCAAGTTGTAGTTGTTTCGTAGCGTAACCGTGGCGACGTTTATTCGGATGGACACTATATCCAATATGACCGCTTTCCCGTAATAATTCTGGATTTAATCTATGTCTAATATTCACAAAACCTATAAGATCCCCTTTTTCAAAACTTAAAAACTGACTAGATGGCACTCGATTAGCTAGTAAATTTTCTCCTAGTTCTTGTTTACTCACTTTTTCAAACCATTCATCAAGAGAATCAAAGTTTTGTAAAGAACTACTTCCATGTGGTTGTTCCCCTGAGTGTAAAAACGCTTGTCTATACGCCGTAATACGCTCACTATATTCATGGGTTGGTTTTAATAGTTTCATTGTTCTTCTCCCCCTCTTCATTCCATAAAACAAACACCTTAATAGCAGCTATTCACTATTAAGGTGTTTCTATCCTTTTTATTCAAATAACCCCATGCTCAAATAACGTTCACCTGTATCAGGCGCAATACATAAAACTTTTTTACCAACGCCTAGACGTTTCGCTATCATGATTGCAGCGTAAACAGATGCTCCAGAAGATGGCCCAACTAATAATCCTTCTTGTCTAGCTAAGTTTCTCATTGTCGTTAAAGCCTCTTCGTCTGCAATTTGAATAATTTCGTTATACACTTCTGTATTTAAGTTTTTCGGAATAAATCCTGGGCTTGTTCCTACTAGTTTATGAGGACCTGGTACACCACCTGATAAAACGGGAGATCCTTTCGGTTCCACTACTGCAATATATAAGTTTGGTAATTTCTCTTTTAACGTTTCACCAGTCCCTGTAATCGTTCCGCCTGTTCCTGCCGTTGCAACAAAAGCATCAAGCTCTCCATCCATTTGTTCGTAAATTTCAAGTGCAGTCGTATAACGGTGAATATTCGGATTAGCTGGATTTTCAAATTGTTGCGGGATAAAACTATTCGGTATTTGCTTTTGCAGTTCTAACGCCTTCGCAATTGCTCCTGGCATTCTTTGTTCTGCTGGTGTTAAAACTACTTCTGCCCCGTATGCTTTCAATAAATTAATACGCTCTTTTGACATATTGTCTGGCATAATTAAAATCGCTTTATACCCTTTAGCTGCTGCGTTCATCGCTAAACCAATTCCTGTATTCCCGCTTGTCGGTTCAATAATTGTATCCCCTGGTTTAATAAGACCATTTTCTTCTGCAACGTGAAGTAAATTATAAGCAGCACGGTCTTTCACACTACGTGATGGATTAAACATTTCTAGTTTCACATACACGTCCGCTGCGTCTTCCGGAATAAATTTAGATAATCGGACGACAGGTGTATCTCCTATTAATTCTGTTACGTTTTCACATAATTTCATAGTGCATCCCCTATTCTATCGTTTTCTTATCACTTGGTAATAACCATGAAGTAAGTCCAATTAACGGTAAACAACTACATAATATCATAATGAACTGAAGGCTATATATATCAGCTAACTTTCCTAGTACTACAGCACCTAGAGCACCAAGGCCGAACGCAAGACCTACAATTAGACCTGATACCATCCCTACTTTTCCCGGAACAAGCTCTTGCGCGTATACAACAATTACACTAAAACTACTTGAACTAATAAAACCGATACATAAAAATAAAGGTACGACCCACACAAGTGAGACATGTGGTAATAACAGCGCAAGTGGCGCTGAACCTAACATTGAAAATACGATGATATTTTTCTTACCAAATCGATCTGCTAACGGTCCCCCGAAGAAAGTGCCTAACACACCAGCAATCATAAATGCGAATACGAAATACTGGGCATTTTTTATAGATAAACCATAATGCTCAATTAAGTAAAATTGATAGAAATTCCCGATACCGGCACCGTACCAAGAGCGCACAAAAGTAAGAAAAACAAGAAGTATAATAACAAATTTAATGTGTGTACTTACAATTGCATTTTCCGCCTCAAGCGCAGCTCTCTTCTTCCTTCTTACAGCTCCGGTTGCTAATTCATTTTTGTACCAATTCGATACGAAAATTAATAATGCAATTCCTACTGCTGCAAATGCTGTAAAACCTAATGAACCAATTTGACCGAGTGGAACGAAAATTAGCGCTGTAAAAATAGGAGCTAAAGAATTCCCCGTGTTTCCCCCAACTTGATAAATCGCTTGCGCTAACCCTCGTTTTGCACCTGCCGCCATATACGCAACACGAGCGCCTTCTGGATGAAAGACTGCGGAACCTAAGCCAATAAATAAAACAGAAATAATAACAATAATAAAGTTTGGTGCAAACGCGAGTCCAATCATTCCAAGCATACTTGAAAACATACCGAGTGGTAATAAAAATGGTGACGGCTTCTTATCTGAATACATACCAAACACCGGTTGCATAATCGATGACGTCATATTTAACGCAAACGCAATCCACCCTACTTGCATATAGGATAAATTCATCGTTTTTTCCAAAATAGGAAACAACGCCGGCACAACTGCTTGCATCGAATCATTTAAAAAATGTCCGAAACTAATCGCAAATAATATTCGATATATTGTCGGTGTTTCTACTGTGTTTTTTTGTGAAACTGCCTGCATATGTGAATCGCTCCTTTCTGTACAAAATATATATTTATTACAGTAGGTGTAATAAATTCTGACTTTTGAAACATTTCTATTCTATACTGCTTTCATTTCTTTTTCCAGAAATATAACTTAACTCACATCATTGACTTGCATCCTTGTAACTTTCAGCAGTAAAACATTATAGAAAAAGGCAACCCAATCACAAACTGGGTTGCCTCTTACATTAAATTGCAAAACGCTTATACTTCTCGTAATCGCTCGTCTTACATTCCACTTCTAGTTTCGTACCTTCATTTTCATAACTCGTTGATAAAACGTGCGCATGATTATTGAAATACGAAACTACCTGTCCTTGATCATACGGAATTAACATTTCACATTTCGTATATTCTTTATAAATATGGGAACGAATCATTTCTACAAGCTCTTCAATTCCAACATGTTTCTTCGCAGATAAATACACGCGGTCTTCTTGTACTTTCGGAATTTCAACATCCACCATATCTGATTTGTTATAAGCATAGATCGTTGGAATATTTTCTACTCCAATTTTCTTTAACGTTTCATTTGTAATATCAATTAATTGTTCATAATTTGGATTTGCGTAATCTACGACGTGAATAAGTAAATCTGCTTCCGCTACTTCTTCTAACGTTGAACGGAACGCCTTCACAAGATGATGTGGTAATTTACTTACAAATCCAACTGTATCTGTTAATAAAAATGATTTATTATCTGGCAAATCAATATTTCGTACAGATGTTTCTAACGTCGCAAATAACATATCTTTTTCAAATACTTGTTTTTCTTCTGTACCATTATAAATTTCAAGCATTGCATTCATCGTCGTTGACTTTCCTGCATTCGTATAACCTACTAATGCTACAACAGGTATTTCATTTTTCTTACGTTGCTTTCGCTGCGTTTGACGCTGGGCAACGAGCGCTTCTAAATCTTTATTCAAAACTGAAATTTGTTCTTCAATTTTACGACGGTCTAACTCTAACTTCTTCTCACCGACACCTTTATTTTTCGTACCAACGCCGCCACTCTGTCTCCCTAACGATTCACGAAGACCGATTAAACGAGGCATCATGTACTGAAGGTGTGCTACTTCTACTTGTAGCTGTGCTTCTTTCGTTTTCGCACGTTGCGCAAAAATATCTAAAATTAAAATGGTACGATCAATTACCTTACAATCTAAATCCTCTTCTAAATTTCGAATTTGTGAAGGAGATAATTCATCATTAAAGATGACCATATTCGCATCTATTTCTTGTACATACGCTGCTACTTCTTCAATCTTTCCTTTTCCGATATAATGCGATGGATTTACTCGTTGTAAATTTTGCGTTACTTGCCCAATTACCTCTACATCACAGGCTTCCGCAAGATTTGTTAACTCTTCCATCGAATATGCAAAATCATCTTCATTACCTACATTTACTCCAACTAAAACTGCTCTTTGTAATACTTCTTCCATATATTTATTCCTCCATTTCGATTACGTAAAATAAAAAACACAGGTCGCTGCCTGTGTTTTCGTAAACGGATAAGGGTTCACCAAAGAAATAGAAGAAAGCTATGCTTTCATCCTATTTTATAGTCAAAAAGTCCCAAGATCGTATACGTATACACAATAAGCGTTCACCTATACAATCCCATTCTATTTATAAAGGCAAAACAAAAAGAGGGCGTATTCGTCCCTCCCTCTTTTTCACATATAAGCTTAATAAAGGGTTCCTTTAAAATAGGCAGACCAATCCCGTTCACTCTGTACACAGACAGAGCCTTTGAGCGCTATTCAATTATTGGCACAAAGTATTGAGACGTAATCTGATTAAGATCAAAGGAAGCCCCTCCGTTCATTTTAATTTACATAAAGTGTAGCATAAGTAATTCGCTTTCACAAGGTTTAACAACCTATATCGCACTAAAGAAAATCGTCATTTTTTGCGAGTTTTTCTCACAATAAAAATAACAAAAGCAATTATCAATTTTAGAAACTTCTCGTATATTATTTTTACAGCACTCGCCAAATTCCTTCATAGTAAGTTAAGTATTATCGTTTTAATACAACAAAAATCTTTATTGACATTTTTATAACCTAATATTAGTATCAGGTTATAAAAATAAAAATTAGGAGATGTTCCTATGCATTCTAAATCTCGTATTACTGCAATTGGTACTTATGTTCCAGATCAAATATTGTCTAATAACGATTTAGAAAAGATGGTCCATACGAATGATGAATGGATTGTACAAAGAACAGGAATGAAGGAAAGAAGAATCGCTAGCGAAGAAGAATATTCCTCAAACTTAGCCATTAAAGCAATTAAAAATTTATGTACAACATATAAGAAAAACTTAGAAGATGTCGACTGTATCATTGTCGCTACTACTACTGCTGATTACGTTTTCCCTAGTGTTGCTTGCCAAATACAACAATACTTCAACATACCTCATACACTAGCTTTTGATTTAAATGCAACTTGTGCTGGTTTTACATATGGACTACACGTCGGTAATAGCTTAATCACTTCTGGATCACATGAAAAAGTACTTGTCGTAGCGACAGAGACATTATCTAAAGTTACTGATTATACCGATAGAACGACCTGTATTTTATTCGGTGATGGTGCTGGAGCTATTTTATTAGAAAGAGATGAAGACACCCCAAGCTTTATCGCTGCTCACATGGGAACAAACGGTGATGGCGGCATTCATCTATATAGAACAAACTTATCTACTACTATGAATGGCACACCACTGCAAACAAATGAAAAAATCGTTCAAAATGGAAGAGAAGTATATAAATGGGCAACACGTACAGTGCCAAAAGGCATAAAAAATTTAATACATACCGCAAATATGCAAGTAGATGATATAGACTGGTTCATACCCCACAGCGCTAACTTACGAATGATTGAATCTATTTGCGAAAAATCTCAAATTCCAATATAAAAAACATTAACGAGCGTGGAATATATGGGGAATACCTCTTCAGTCACCATTCCACTCGCTCTAGATTTAGCTATAAAAGAAGGGAAGTTAAATAATGGAGACACACTTTTACTATACGGATTCGGTGGTGGTCTTACACATTTAGGACTTATTGTAGAGTGGAATTTAATTTAAGTGTATAAAAAGAGGCTCTAGTCAGTAACTAGAACCTCTTTTTCATTTAATTTCTTGCCCCTTTTCGAGACCATATCACAACAGGAATAAGTAATAACGCTAACACGCCTCCAGCCAATGACAATGCCGCATAACTTGAATTCGCTACTACCATACCTGACATCGCTCCACCAGAAGCTCCAGCTAGCGCAATAAAAACATCTATTTTCCCTTGTGTTTTAGCACGTGTAGACGGTGTTGTGGAATCAACGATTTGTGCTGTACCACTAATCAATCCGAGGTTCCATCCTAGCCCAAGTAAAGACAGAGCAACGATTAATAATAATAAAGAATCACTTGGCGCTATCGCAGCTATGACACCCGCTGCAAGTAAAATCACTCCACCAGCTATGCTCATTGTAGTTCGGCCAATTTTATCAATTAACATTCCTGTAACGAGAGATGGAAGATACATTGCACCTACATGAAAACCTATCACAAGTCCTACTGCACTTAAACCGTGACCGTGGTGTCCCATATGAACTGGCGTCATCGTCATAATCGCAACCATCACGATTTGCGTAAGTATCATTACGATTGCTCCAACTGTAATACCTTGTTTATTTTCTTTCACTTCGTCTGTTATTGGTTGCCCTTTATATGTATGTTCCTGTTTATATCTTTCTATTATGTTAGCAATAATTAACGGATCTGGACGAAGCATAACAAAAAGAACTAGACCCGCCAGTATAAATGCTGCTGCCGATAGTATGAACGGACCTGCAAGTTTAGGAACTCCAATTGAATGCGCAAAACTACCCATTACTCCTACTAAATTTGGTCCTGCAACTGCACCGAAAGTCGTCATTACCATCGTAACACTAACAGCCGTTGCTCTCTGCTTCTTATCTGCTAAATCTGTACCTGCATAACGAGCTTGTAGATTCGTGGCTGTACCGGCACCATATATGAGTAAAGAAATAAGTAAAAGAATAATGCTATTCGTTAAAGCTGCCATTACAACACCAATTGCTCCAAATCCACCTACTATAAACCCTGTTGCAAGACCTATCCGGCGTCCATATCGTTGCGAAAGCTTCCCTACTATGAAAGCTGCTAATGCTGATCCCAATGTAAACATAGCAGTTGGTAATCCTGCAAATGCATCTGTTCCAAGCATTTGCTGCGCAAGAAGTGCTCCCACTGTAATACCAGCAGCTAGTCCTGCACCGCCAAACATTTGTGAAATGCTGACGATTATTAACGTTCGTTTGTATAATTTTTGTTGCTCTTCTTCTGTGTACACATGATTATCTATTAAAGCCCCTGCCTTATCTAGCAATTCTCCATCCTCCTTTTAAAATTAATCCCTCTTGTTAATGTACTATGTATAATGTTACATATTCAATGGCATTTTCCATTCATACCTTTCATTCTAAAAAACTTTCTAATCATACTCGACTTATCCCATGCTATATTAAAAATACTACTATTCACAATATGCAAGGAGAAAACAATGAAAAAACAGGCTAATAGCAGCCTGTTTTTCTTTACGCATCTTCTACTAATCTTCCCCTTCTCTTTTTACTTAAAGCTTTTCCTTCCCAAAACAACAAACTTACGAAAGCACAAATTAAAATAATTGGCACACTTGCTTTATATAAATCTGTAAAACTCATAGCCATCTGATTCTTGGCATAATGATTCACATCATTCGAAAATGTGAGTACCTCTTTCTTTATACTTTCCTCTTGTTTTTCAACTTCTTTTGTCACTTGCCTCATAACTTCTTCTCTTTTTACATCCCTATATTCTACTGGAACTTTTCTTAATATTTCATCCGTCTTGTCGCGAATCAATTCTTCCTTTTTCTCTTTACTTAATCCCATTGTCATTGCATTTTGTTTCTTATTTATATTCGACTCTAAACTTTGATTCTCTATTTTTTCTTTAGTCATTTGTAAAATTTCAGTTTGCTCAGTACTATTCACATGAATATTCCGCACCTTTTCTTCTGCATAACGATATACTTTTTCTTTATTTACAGTTAAATTGTGAGTTAAGTTAGAGACAAATATTGCGACCGCCAATACAATTCCAACTTGTCGTAACATTGATACAACACTTTGAGAAGCAGTTAATAATTCTCCTTCAAACGAAGACGCACTTAAAACTGTAATTGGCCCCACAACTAAGCCATATCCGACACCTAATATCATACATGGAATAATAATTTCTATATTTGTTGAATGAACATCAATCATTTGCAACCAATAGTAGGAAAGCCCCATAACAAGAAATCCTGACAAAATAATAGTTACTTTTCCGAGTTTTTTAATTAAAGTTGCTGCAACTGGTGAGACAAAAAATATCATCGCTGAAATAGGTGTCACTAAAAAAGCCGCTTCAATTTCCGTTCGACCTTGTAGTTTCGTCAAGAACGTTGGAAGCAATACAGTAACTCCAATTAAAAATAAATTACTCAATATAACAACGATCGACGCTCCGACAAACATTCGATCTTGAAATAACTTTAAATTCACCATTGGGTTATGAATCTTTCGTTCTACTAAAATAAATAGAATAAGAGAAATAGTGCTAATTGCATAACAAGACAAAGCAATATTACTTTGCCATCCCCATGTATTACCTTTTACTAATATGAGAGTAAATGAAAAAATTGCTGTGCTACTTAATAGTAGTCCTATCCAATCTATTTTTGAGATAATACGTTCTTCATTTTTTATTTGTAGCATGATGCAACATAACACAATTCCTATTATACAAACCGGAACATTAACGAAGAACACCCATCTCCATCCTAAATTTTGCGTAATAATTCCACCTATTACTGGCCCCATAGCAGCTGACAATCCTTGTGTTACTCCTAAAATTGCAAGTGCAACATGCCTTTTAGCTAACGGCATAGCTGATACACCAATTACCATACTTGTTGGAAATAAAATTGCTGCCCCAATACTTTGTATAAAACGAGAAAAAATAAGAAAATCACCTGTATTAGCAAAAGCGCAAAGTACCGATCCACCCCCAAAAATCACCAGACCAAGAATATACATCTTTGCTTTTCCAAAGATATCAGCTATCCGCCCTAACGGAATGGCAAGTACTGCAATCGTCATTGTATAAACATTTAATACCCAAGACATCTTTTCTAATGAAGTATTTACACTCGATTGTATTGCCGGTAAAGCTATATTCATAATTGTCGTATCAATCATACAAAGAAAGATACCTAGACACATTAAAAAGACAATCTTAATACCCTTTGATTGCTCCATCTTTATATACCCCTTTATTTATTGTGAATGCGTTTTTCATTCTTCTGTTTTATTGTTTTCTTTCGCCTCTAACTCTTCTAATTTTTTCTTCAAAGTCTCCACTTGTGCACTATACGATGCAATACCTACATCTAGTGAAATTTCTTCGACGAAAGTAATACCTACTCTCCACTTTTCATATTTCAATCGAAGATCTGCAATGTACGCTTCTTTTCTTTCAATTTCATCTTTAATCCATTTTTTTATTGTTACATCATCACTATAGTTGCCAAAATACATTCTCATTAAAAAATCCGAACGTAAAACATCCTTCTCTATAGGCGTCTGCATGTATTGATAAAACTCTTCACGTCCTTCATCCGTAATAAAGTACATTTTCTTATTTGGCTTCCCCTCTTGCATGACAACCTCTTTTTTTATTTTCCCTTCATTCTCCAATTGTCGTAACGTTGGATAAATCATTCCAAAACTTCCATCAAAAAAATGAGTAAATACGTCTTCAAACACAATTTTAATATCGTAACCAGACAATTCCTTTTCCATTAATAAACCTAAAACAACATCTCTTCCCTTCAAAGTAAAACCCCCACATAGTATATAATCAATAATCATATTAACATTGTTAATATGATTATTGATTATATACCTTATTCTGTTAATTGTAAAATGTTTCTAAATAAAAAAGCCCCATAATTTGGTTTCACCAATTCACAGGGCCATTTTCTTATTTACTCTTTAACACCTACACCTTGCAAAACTTCAATATCCTCTTTCATTTCATAATAATAAGAAGGCAATTCTATACCATGTTCTAAGAAATAATCCTCAATGAATGAAATAATAATTTTTAACGTTTTCACACGAGCATACAATTTATCGTTACTTTCAATAATATGCCACTTTGCATTTGGCTTACTTGTTTTTTCAAACATGTCTTCCATTGCTTCAACATACTCATCCCATTTTTCACGATTACGCCAATCTTCGTCTGTAATTTTCCATCTTTTCAAAGGATTTTTCTCTCTATCTTTGAATCTCTTTAACTGTTCCTCTTTACTTATATGGTAGAAGAACTTCCCTATTATGTAATGGTCATCTGTTAGTAGTTTTTCAAAATCATTAATCTCATCATATGCTCTCATCCACTCTTCCTTTGTAGCAAATCCTTCAACACGCTCAACTAACACACGACCGTACCATGAGCGATCAAAAATGGTGATTTGCCCGTACTGTGGAATTTTGCGCCAGAAACGTTGCAAATAATGGTAACGTTTCTCATGAGGTGCAGGCGCTCCAATTGGATTTACTTGGAACCCACGCGGGTCAAGATGTTCCGTCACCCGCTTAATTGCCCCACCTTTACCAGCCGCATCCCATCCTTCCATAACAAGCATAACCGCGATTTTTTCTTCTTTCAAAATTTGCTGTAATGCTAATAAGCGCCTTTGATATTTTTCTAATTTCTTATTGTACTTAGATTTTGATTCAATTTTTTTCGTTAAGTCTACTTTAGCAAGATGTCCATTTTCCATAAAACAAATCCCCCTTGTTGTATGACAATGTTATTTTAACATATTTTTGGTAATTTTTTCATATCCTAAAAAAACTGTGTAGAAACATCTCTACACAGCTTCCTTCTCTAATTTCACATATATAAGCACATTTAACTACATTAAAATAAATAATTTATACTGAACTCTTAGTATATTCTTTTTATTAAAACGTAAAAATAGTCCTTTTAAAAAGGGCAGCAATCTAAGTATAGAAAAACAAATTTATTCTTTTTTACTACATACGTAATTATGCCGGCTATAAGAGTATTGAATAAGATATTGATTCACTACTCTTATAGCCACTTTACATTATATGGTATATTTACTCGTAAAAAGAAGATAATAACAAGTAAATCCATTAAAGAATGGGAGCTCTAAAAAAATGAAACGAAAAATATTAACTCTCTTTACACTTTTATGCTTAGCACTACCAATACAAGCTAGTGCTTACACATTTCAGTCACTACCGATTGCGTCAAAGTCTAAACAATGGTATGTCGAAATTGATAAATCTCATAACTCAAACAAGCAAGCAATCCAGCCAAAGCAAGGTGTATTTGATACGTATAGTTTACTCGTAAAAAACATCGGTCATGATGTATCAAACGTATCTGTGGAAATACTTGATAACAACCCTACCTCTAAAGCTACCTTTAAACCTACTACACCTAATGAAAATATTTCTAAAAGTCATACAAGCTTTGACTACATGGTATTCCCATTAGACTTTAATAGTCATAATTTTAAAGTTGTAATCACTTGGGAAGAAAAGAATTTCTCTTACAATGGCCATCCGGTAAATGAAGGTAAAAAAATGAAACAAACATTTGTATTTAATGAAGACTAAGTCCTAATTTCTTTAGGGCTTAGTCTTCTTTTTTGAAACCTGCTTGTATCGCTTCCGTCACTTCTTTTGTGATTTCTAATTTTGTTGTGCCAAATATGTACGGACAGTTTTTCATTACAAAGGTGTTTTATTAATACTAGTTGATTATATGCTAAGTTATTTTCTATATAGGTCTAGCCCTCTTTTCCCATATAATCAATTAAATCGACGAATACTCGGTACAGACAATGCTATTCCAATTGTTAAAATTACTAAACTAGCTAGTGTTATAATAGTTATTTCGCCACCTATGACAGTAGCTAACCAGCCTACAACTACATACCCTAATGGCAATAAAGCAAAAGAACCCAACATATCAAGGCTTGCCACTCTTCCGAATGCTTCTTCTGGTACAAGCTCCTGTAAACTCGTTTCCCAAATGAGTCCAAATATCATCATGCCAAATCCTTCAATTGCCATTAAGAATATTAAAGCGGGTGCCCAAGAAATGAATGGCATAATTAATAAAGCAATGCCACTCATTAAAACACCTCCATAAGCCAGTAATCCTCTCTTATGCCACCGCTCTTTCCCACCAAATATTACTGCGGCAATTATAGCCCCACCACCAGAAAAGGCCATGCCAAGCCCATACACGTAAGCTTCAAAATGATGATGAACATTAAATAACCATGGAATTAATACGACGATAATGCCGGCATAACAAATATTTATAAAAGAAAAAACTAAAATTGTAATCCACAGCCACGGATGACTTTTTAAAACTAAAACACCTTCCATAAACTCTTGTTTGTAAGTAAGCTTACTCTTTTCAATGGGTTTTACTTTTTTAAACTTAATTTCTTTTAAAAATAATAAACATAAAAATGATAATAAGTACGTTGCTGCATCTAGTCCGAAACCTATCCCTGCAGATGCAACCGATACGATTAACCCACCAAGTGCTGGCCCAATCAATCGTATACCTTGATTACTCATTTGAGTGAGTGCGTTAGCTGCATTACGAATTTCAGGAACGAATACTTTCGCCCTTACAGCAGAATATGCTGGTTGGAATATCCCTTCCATAAGTCCGTATATGGCAACGAGAATATATAAAATCGTAATTGTTAATAAATCCATAAATATAAGCGATGCAAGTAATAGCATTAATATACAGCGGATTATATCCGTAAATAACATTAATTTAACCCGATCAATTCGGTCTACAACTAAACCTGCAAACGGTAAAGCAAGAATATTAGGTAGCATGTACATTGCCATCGTCATCCCCATTACAACTGTTGAGCCAGTTAATGAATACACAACAACTGGAAGTATGACCATAGTTATCGAACTACCTAAGGCCGAGAGTAATTGTCCAATCCATAAAAACTTAAAGTGCGTTGATACTTTAACTGGTAATAATAATTTTCCAATATAACTTAAACTTTTCTCCTTTTGTATTTCCCCTTGCATGTCTCTCTCCTCTTTTCAAATGACTATAGAATACATAATATACGACTGAAAATTCATAATATTATATTTCCAATTATATAAGAAACCATTATGTTATGGTAAAATTATCAAAAAAATATAAAGGAGAATGCATCATTATGCCTCCAAATTCACATAACATCGAACACCAAATCTATACAATGTGTATGATCCAGCGCAACAATGAAGTTTTACTCGTAAAACGACCCAATCATCGAGGTTTCCCTGGCTACATAGCTCCTGGCGGCAAAGTAGATTTTCCCGAAAGTATCGTTCAAGCCGCTATAAGGGAAGTAAAAGAAGAAACCGGATTACTTGTTTCGGATTTAAATTTTAAGGGATTAGATGAATATGTAAATCCGAAAGGGAATGTTCGGTACATGGTATTTAACTACTGGACAGACTCATTTGAAGGTGAACTTCTTTTAAACCCACCTGAGGGCAAATTATTATGGATACCAATCGATACAGCACTAAAGCTTCCTATGCAAGATTGGTTTAAAGAAAGATTCCCATTATTTTTTGAAAAAGGCACCTTTGAAATTCAACGTGTTTGGGATAATGAGCTAGATAAACAAGTTGCTATAACAATTACACATACGTAAAAAAGCTTGGAATCTCTCCAAGCTTTTCTTACTTCTCCTGTACTTTCTTAATCTTATAATCAATTTCTAAAAACTTAACTCCAAATATCCACATTCTATGATTAGCTTCTAGTATGTGATCCGTGCGCTCTTTTATAATAAAAGTCTCTGCTAACGGTAAACGGATTGTCAAGAACCGAGTATGTAAATAAATCCCCTCATCTCCCTGACCATTTTCTCTTAACTTACTAGTAATAATTAAATCATGACTATCATTATATAGTTTCAAAATACCAGTCATATTCGAATAAGGTAAAGGTAAGGCGATATTCATATATGTCTCATTCTTATTTGTATGCTTTGAATAAAGAGCTACAAAAATAGATTTACCTGCTTCATTTTTTCTTAGCCAAGCCCTTACATTCTCTCTTCCATCTTTCTCATCTATGACACTAATGATAGAGCCATGCATCGTTTCCCAATTGCCGCCCATTCCTAAATGTATTTGTTCTACACGCTTACTCATTTTCTCATAGCAAAGTGCGAACGGACGGAACCAACGAGCCCATTTAATATTCGATTGCAATTCATACTCTACTGTATTTTCATAAAAATGAATAATACTTAAAGGAACCTTCGTCACATCAAATGCCTCACTATGAAAGTCATTTACTTTATCAACTAAACCGTTGTATTCCTTACTGTCTACTAAATTGCTGCTATATAAATAAGCCTCACCAATTGCCACATTTCCTCTTAACTTACTCATTGGTTTCCCATAGTATTTATAATTCGGAACACTCTTTTCAATCACCCAGCCGATAAATGCCGGTAAAGCTACTCCAATTCCGTTGACAACACCATGAATCCAAACCATTTGAGCAATTGTAATCGTCATTACATGCTTCAAATTTCCATATGAATATATAAGTGAGAACATAATTGTAACCATGAGTGTACTAGACGAAACGATTAGAAGAATCTTTGCACTGATAGCATTAAATTTTGCTCTCCAAACGTAAAATCCATACCCATAAATTGCACATAAATATAGGAACACTGCAAAAAATTCAAATATTCTTGAGTATGTAATTCCTATTGCAACTGTCATAGGTGAAATCATGATGATAAACATAATAGCATCATACACTTTACTTCTCTTTTCTCTTTTTCTCCCTATTAAACCAGCTGATAATGGCAATAGAAACGCCGAATAATGAAAATGTGCAGCTGTGAGTAAAACAATGTCAGAGCTAAAATGCATAATTGAAAGTTTTGCTACTGAAGCAGAAAACCAAAAACCACCTAAAAACAAATAAATAAACGCACTATCTATGGCGATCTCTTCTAACGGCTTCCATCCTCTTTCTAGCAATCTACTTACACCAAATAACGCAACAATTCCTGTATATACAAACCAAACTAGCGCAAATAAATAGTGATTTGTGACGAAAGCTAGCATTGCACAAATTGCTGCGATTGGATATAAAAATGATACGGATTTATAAAATAATAATTGCGATCCATCTCTTTTTCTTTTATCAATAATACAAAATGACATTGGTATAAATAATAAAACAGATAATAATATAATTGCTTCAACAGGATTTATATTCGACCACTCACATATTAGAAAAACAACATAACAAGCAAGCCCAAATATTATATTTTTCATATCGTTTATTCCCTTTCCACAAATGTTCCCTTATATGAAAAAAGCGAACCAATTAACGGGTTTCGTACTTGTACATGAATTCGAAAACACTGAAGTGTTTCATCATAACTTTCAACAATTTTTGCCTCACCATACAAAAATTTTGGTAACGGCATTTTTCTTCCAAACATATAAAACCATTGTTTCTTTGAAGAAATATGCATTGCCCCTAACTCATCGATATGAAAATGCAGTGTAGAAACGAGTAAATGTGGTTCACCAAAATAATCTACAATTTCATTTTCGTTTTCATCAAACTGCATAACTGCATTAAAATATCTTTTCTTATTTCACCTATTGATTCCCCTTCTCCAACTATTTCAAGCCCAAATCCAATCTTTGTTTTATACAAAAACTTCTGTGGTTCTCCTTCTTTTTTCTCTAAATACGAAATTTCAGTAAAGCGAGCATCCCACTCTGTATGTATATCTGGTTCTTGCGTATATTCCCATGATTTTTCCATCGTCGTGTTCATTTTTGTCGCAACATAAATAGGCTGTTTCCTTTTCATTCTCCCCACCTCCTATGCACTATAAGTTTAATGTACATGCAATGAATTTATTTTGCTACATTTTTCACAAACTTCCTCAAAAAAAGAAAGAATTTTTAAAATATATATATAACACTTGATTCCACGAAAAATTTAAATTATTATAAAACAAATGTTACCAACAACTTCATAAATCAAACACTCTCGCCTAAAACGTGAGATAGAGGTTGCGATACTTATGAGTATTCTAATGGAGACACAGAGATGTCTATGAACTTAGATGAAAGGAAGTATTGCCGAAATTGATAAATTTCTCTGCATTTATCAATTGGGGCTGTTTTCGAATAGAAACAGAACTGTCATATGTACAGACGTGTACGTATGAAGAGCTATCTACAAAAAAGAGATATCATTTTTTTATGATATTCCTTTTTTGGCGGTTTTTTTATTAGCTCCGTTTTCTGTTTCCCTTTTCCTGTAACAGCACCATCCTCACTTATTTGAGATGGTGTTTTTTGTTTGTCTTTCTGGTAACTACAGGAGTATTGGGGATTTATATATTTCCTAATCTATTCTTAAAAATAGACGAAAGAAGGAATTTGTAATGGAAACAATTGTTCAAAAATTTGGTGGCACTTCTGTCGGAAGCGTCGAACGCATTCAACATGTAGCAAATTTAATTATTGAAGAATATGAACGAGGTCATAGCATTGTCTCTGTCGTTTCAGCAATGGGAAAAAGCACAGATGAACTTGTCGCACTCGCTAACGCTATCACAGAAAATCCAAATAAACGTGAAATGGATATGCTTCTATCTACAGGAGAACAAGTAACTATTTCATTATTAACAATGGCACTGCAAGCAAAAGGCTATCATGCAATTTCATTAACAGGGTGGCAAGCAGGTATTACGACAGAATCTGTACATAGTAGTGCACGGATTACTGACATTCATACAGATCGTATTCAATCTTATCTTGCTGAAGGTACGATTGTTATCGTAGCTGGTTTCCAAGGTATAAGTGTAGAAAATGAAATTACAACGCTTGGCCGTGGTGGCTCTGATACGACTGCTGTCGCATTAGCTGCTGCACTTAAAGCAAAAAAATGTGATATTTATACGGATGTGACAGGTGTATATACGACGGACCCACGAGTTGTAAAAGATGCTTACAAATTAGACGAAATTTCTTATGACGAAATGTTAGAGCTTGCTAATCTCGGTGCTGGCGTATTACACCCGCGCGCTGTTGAGTTTGCTAAAAATCATAATGTAATTTTAGAAGTTCGCTCAAGTATGGAACAAGAAAACGGAACAATTGTAAAAGGAGAATGTAACATGGAACAACAATCAATCGTTAAAGGTATTGCATTTGAGGATAACATTACACGTGTCACAATTAAAGGATTAGAACAAGGCTCGCTTTCAACAGTTTTCTCTACATTAGCAGCAGCACACATTAATGTAGATATCATCATTCAAAGTATTACAAATGAAGGAACTGTACACCTCTCCTTCTCCATTCATTCGAATGATTTAAGAGAAACTTTAGAAGTTTTGGAACAAAATCAAGAAACTCTTCACTATGAATCTGTAGAACATGAAAATCACTTAGCAAAAGTATCAATCGTAGGATCTGGCATGGTATCTAACCCAGGTGTCGCTGCAAATATGTTCACTACTTTAAAAGAAGAAGATATTCATATTAAAATGGTAAGTACATCAGAAATTAAAGTGTCTGTCGTTATTGACCGCCTTCATTTAGTAACAGGCGTTGAGGCGCTGCATCAATCATTTATGGCGAAAATTGAGCCTTTAGTGCAAATGAGCTAATCTGATATATTTAGTAATGCTAAAAAAATCATATTAATGTATTACCTTCCTATTAAATAAAAAGCTGTTCGTTAACACGATGCTATATGACATATTAAAAAACACCTTGTCACATTTTCCTATACTGTGACAAGGTGTTTTTGACTGAAAGGAATTTGTAACTACTTAGTAGTATAATTATGAGGATAATTAAATAATAGACTTTTATACATAAGGAGATAAGACTATGGCAAAAAACAAATTACTACGAATGGACAATGTCAGCATCGTTGTAGAATCCCTTGATAACGCAATCTCTTTCTTTGAGGAGATTGGCTTGAATCTCGAAGGTCGAGCCAATGTCGAAGGTGAATGGGCTGGTCGCGTAACTGGACTCGGTTCTCAGTGCGTAGAGATCGCTATGATGGTCACTCCAGATGGCCACAGCCGAATTGAACTTTCGCGATTTCTCACCCCACCTACTATATCAGATCACCGAACTGCTCCTGTAAACGCCCTCGGTTATCTACGCGTCATGTTCACCGTTGAAGACATTGACGAAATGGTATCGAGACTCACTAAGCATGGTGCAGAGCTCGTTGGTGAAGTAGTTCAGTATGAGAACTCGTATCGTCTCTGCTACATTCGTGGAGTCGAAGGAATTTTAATCGGTTTAGCGGAAGAACTCGGTAATAAATAAGTAATGTTTTATAAAAAAGAGGGAATAGCTCTATATTTAAGCTATTCCCTCACTTCTATTAAAACAGATGAATGTTTTCTTTTTTACAAGCTGCACGTAAATCGTCAGGCCATACAGAAGATTGAACTTCACCGATATGAGCTTTACGTAAGAAGTACATGCACATTCTTGATTGTCCAATACCACCGCCGATTGTTAATGGTAGTACGTCTTCTAGTATACCTTTATGGAAATCATACTCACGTTTGAAGTCTTCACCAGTTTTCGTTAACTGCTCATCAAGTGATTTACTATCAACACGAATTCCCATTGATGATAATTCAAATGAAGATTGTAGTACTGGGTGCCAGAATAAAATGTCACCGTTTAATTTCCAATCGTCATAATCAGCTGCGCGTCCGTCGTGCTTTTCACCTGAACGAAGTGCATCACCAATTCCGATAATGAAGACTGCACCATGTTCTTTCGCAATTGCATGTTCACGATCTTTCGGTGTTAATTCTGGATATTTATCTTCTAATTCTTGAGAAGTAACGAAAACAATTTCTTCCGGTAAATACTTTCCAAGGAACGGATATTTTTCAAATAAGTGATCTTCTAAATCTTTGAATATTCCATAAATTGTTTGTACTGTTTTTTGTAAGTAATCGACAGTACGCCATTCTTTTTGAACGATTTTTTCCCAATCCCATTGGTCAACGTAAATGGAATGCGTTGCATCAAGTTCTTCATCACGACGAATCGCGTTCATGTTTGTATATAAACCTTCACCAGCTTCATATCCATATTCATGTAATGCAAATCGTTTCCATTTCGCTAGTGAATGAACAATTTCTAATTCTTCTCCTGAATGTAACATATCAAATTCAATTGGACGTTCTACACCGTTTAGGTGATCGTTTAATCCTGATTTTTTCGTTACGAATAATGGTGCAGATACGCGGAATAGTTCAAGGCGTTTTGCTAATTGGTCCTCGAAAAATGTTTTAACTTCCTTAATTGCAATTTGAGTCTCTCTTACTGTCATTAATGATTGATACATGGTGGTTTCCTCCTAAAATGTTTGGATGTTGTGAAAAGAAGCCAACAAAAAAAGCCCTTCTTTCCCAAAAAACTGGGACGAAAGGCTTTGGTTCCGCGGTACCACCCAAATTAGCAACAGAGGTTGCTCACTTATACAATACGGAGATGAAATATCTCGATACTGTTCTTCTTGTAACGGCGAAGTTCCCGGCTAAGTCTACTTTCCTATAAAGGATTTCGGTTAGCAACTCCAGGAGGTTCTTCATAATAGGCTTCGTATCAGGCTCACACCACCCCTGACTCGCTTAAACTACGTCCTACTACTACTCGTCCTTTCATAGTCGTTTTGTTGTCACATCTCTGAAACATTTTATTAATGATTATTCTATACAAAAAATAAAGAAAGTCAACAAAAAGTTTTAAAATATTTTTCAATTCTTTATTTTACGGCTTTATTGATTGTTGTTAATTTAACATCTTTACTTTTTCTGCCTCGTCAATCCAAAAAATGTTTCACTGACCGAAACTAACGTATACACAATAATTAATGTGATCGTTCGGAATATAGAATCCGCAGTATTTCTTATTATTTTCATTTTCTTTATAATTCCTTTCAGTTTACTTGCAATTTCATGATATACTATAGCATTCAAGCAGTTTATTTTTACTTAAAGCAATCATAGTCATTTATAAAGAGTATTTTCTAAATCATTGACTATTATCAAATAAGATTTTTAAATAACGGAGTGATCATATGAGTAAAACGAAGGCAAAACCGAAAAAAGGTGTAGGACAAGGTACAGGAAGTAAAGGATGGAACCGTTGGCAATCAAGTGCAAAGAAAAAGGCAGCTGCAAAGCCATACAAAAGTAAAGGTACAAAGAAGTAATTTAAATAACATTTGATTTCTTTACTTTGCACAAAACAAAATATAATTATTACAACAAAAAGCTATGCTTTCACATGTGAAAGCATAGCTTTTTCATATTAAATCATTAAAATATCTCGTATTTCTTCATCCGTGATGGATGCTAATTTTTCTTCTCCCGGCTCAATCACTTCAGCAATTAAATTTTTCTTACTTTCTTGCAGTTCATGCATTTTCTCCTCAATTGTTCCCTGAGCTACTAGCTTTATAACTTGCACTGTATTTTTTTGTCCCATTCGATACGCTCTATCGGCCGCTTGTTGTTCAACAGCTGGATTCCACCATAAATCGTATAATATTACTGTATCTGCACCAGTTAAATTAAGTCCGGTACCACCAGCTTTTAAAGAAATGAGAAATAGATCTCCTTCTCCTTCGTTAAACCGATCGCACAGCTCTACACGTTCCTGCGCTGGTGTACTCCCGTCTAAATAAAAGTATGGAATTGCTTGTCGATTTAACTCACGACCAATAATGGAAAGCATCTTCGTAAATTGAGAAAAAATTAATATTCTCTTCCCTGTACTTCTACATTCCTCTAAAATCTCTAACAGTTGTTCAAATTTAGCTGAACTTCCTTTGTAATCATCAACAAATAAAGCAGGATGACAACAAATTTGTCGCAATCTCGTTAAACCAGCTAAAATTCTAATTTTATTTTTACGTAACGTATCTTTGTCTAAATGCTTTAACGTTTCTTCCCTTAGCTTCGCTAAATAAGCAGCATAGAGACTCTTTTGATCGGGTAATAACTCCGATGATTGTAAGTGCTCTATTTTCTCTGGCAACTCATTTAATACGTCCCCTTTTAATCGTCTTAATACGAATGGTTTCACTCGCTTCGCTATATCTTCACGCCTTAAATCACCGAACTCTTTTCTTCCTGGTAATAATTCTGGGAAGACGACATGGAAGATAGACCATAGCTCTTCTAATGAATTTTCTACAGGTGTACCCGTTAGCCCAAAACGGTATTCAGCTTGAATTGTTTTCACAGCTCTTGCCGTTTGCGTTGTAGGGTTTTTAAACGCCTGCGCTTCATCAAGGAATAGTGTATGAAATGGTCTTGCATATAATCTTATATCTCTTCTCAGTAATGGATATGACGTAATTACGACATCAAATTCCATTATATCTTTCAAAATTTTCCGGCGCTCTGCTTGGTTTCCATCTGCAATAACTGCTCTAATATGCGGGGCGAATTTTTTCAATTCACTAAACCAATTATAAACAAGAGATGATGGTGAAACGACTAATATAGGTAGTTTCTTTTCTCGAATCTCAGGCAAAACAGAATCTATAAAAGCAATGCTTTGCAACGTTTTTCCAAGTCCCATATCATCTGCTAAAATACCGCCAAAACGGTAATGAGCAAGTGTTTTCATCCATTCGAACCCATATACTTGATACTTTCTCATTTCTGCATTTAAAGTATTTGGCACAGCAAATTTTAATTTTTTCGGGTTTTGAATGTTTTCTACTAACTCTTGAACAGACTCATCTAAACTTAAAACATTGCCTTCATGAAGTCCGTTCATCCATTTTACACTCCGAATAAGTGGAACATTTACCTCTTCTCCATGTAAAAATTCTTTCCGAATACCTGATTCTTTTATAAACTGATTAATTTCATTAAACTCTTTACTCTCTAGCGATAAAAACGAACCGTTCGCCAATCGATAATATTTACGTTTCTCTTCAAGGGCCGCTAATACACCTTTAATTTCTGCTTCTGGTATTCCTTTTATATCAAAACGAAATGACAACCAATCAATTCTTTCTTTTCTTCTCACTGTAATAAGAGGAACTGCATCCCCTTTACTAATTCGCAATTTGATTGCTGTCGTCGCATAAATATCAACTAAACCTTTTAATGTTGGCACGACGTGATATAAAAAGTTATACTCAGCTTCTTCATTATGCATAAAGTAACCGCCTTCTGTTTTTGCAAAGGCACTTTCACTCATAATGTCTAAAATCTCTTTTTCCTTTTTCTCATCACGATTAAAAACAGACGGCTGTCCATCCTCTTCTAGCGGATTAATCATGACGTTCCCATAGTGAAATTCAAGACCTGCTAATAAGCGACTTTTCACGCGGTCTAAATACAATTTCGCTTTTAGCGAAGGTGTTTCAACACGATCCGATATTACTTCATCAATGTGTACAGTTCCGAGCTTCATTAATCCTGGTACAACTTTCGCGACGAAATGTTCCATCTTACTTTCTGGAATATAAAACTGATTACTATTTGAGCGACTCATCATCTTTTGTAATTCAATAAGTCGCATACAATCTTCAATGTGTAAGTGATATAATTTCCCATCGTAAAGTGCATTGTTATACATATCCATAACTTGTACACGATTTAGACCATCTATATGAAGTGTAAATCCGCCATTATTTCCCTTCGTAAATTCAAAGTGTAACGGCAACAAACCTTTTGAAACTTGTAATCCCTGAAACAGTTGTTCATTTTGTTTCAGCTGTACATATTCAACTTTAGAAAGTGAAGAGAGCATATCCTTCCACGAAGCTGGCGGTATAAATATCATACTTTCATCTTGTTTCGCATGTACTTCTAGCGTATCTTCATACATTTTTTCATTATGATACATTTTAATGAGCTGCTGAATAATTGCATCCGTTTCTTGTTTAAAACTATGTACATCTGGTGTATATGTAAATTCATTTGAACAATGAAAAGATTCCCTTTTCTCCACCTTAGAAAGAAATTCTCTAATATGATTTATGAAATACACTTTGGCAAGTTTCAATTGAATTCCAAGAAGAGCCCCACCACTTCTCGTAGCTACTGGTGTACATATAAACTCAATATCTAATATTTCACGTGTATCAAAACGGTGTTGTTTACTTTTTGGCCTCAGTGGTTTGTCTGCAAACAGCTGAAACATACCACTTGTCAATTGATCATTTCTGCTACTAGTGGAGCTCATTCCACCTGTTTGTTGATTATAGTTTATTTGTATTAATACTGCTGCAACATGTTGACAGTACGTTTGAAAAGACGCTAATGAAGGACAACTACATTTTGCAACAACATCACCCTTTTTGGCTTTTGCTACTGTAACATGGAAATCCTCGTTCCCTTTTACTGTCGCCTCACAAATTTCTTTATTTTCATCGTACTGATCTATTATCACTTTATTTGATTTATAATAGGCTTCACCTCTTTTATATGAGGTCTCTCCGCACACTTCTTTAATAATCGATTTATTCAATGTGAAACTCATCGCTTTGACACTTCCTTAATATAAAACCATTTTCTCTTACTTAACATTTTACATGCTCCACGAGAAAATATAAAATGTTGATTTAACAAAAGAAGATGCTTATTTATAAGCATCTTCTTCACTCTATCTCCATCAACCTCTTCGCCTCAAAATACAATACTTGAATAAACTTCTTCGTATTAATTCGCGTATGACCAGAAGATGCGAGTTCATCTTTCGTCATTTCTGTCATCCGTTTTCTAACTACGGTAAAATCGAAAAATTTTGGAGCATAGCTTTCAAATTTTGGATTTGAAAAGTCTGTTAATCCTAAAGAAGCCAAATGATTTAACGACTGATAAATAGCTCGACGTACTCTTTGTTCAGACGCTTTTTTCTCTTTATCAATATCCGCCTCTAAAGCTAAATCCCCTAATTTTCTTATCGTAATATGATGGAAAATTTCTTTTAACGCAGGAAAGCCAAACTCAAATGTCTGTGCCTTTTCTTGACCATATAAATATTCCAGCATACTAAGTAAATCTTTACTTCCATTCTCTCCCGCAATACCGAGTTCTGATAGTAAAAAGCGCCCTAAATCCCCTATCTTTTTTCCTTCTTGCACTGGTTCAGTACGCAATTGCGGTTTTTCCCACTGAAACACGTTATTCAATGATTTTTGAATATCGTGTATAGAACGCTCCAATCTAATACGCTCCATCACTTTGCGTACAACCGATACAACTTCGATTTTATTTAATGGTTTTGTAATATAATATTCTACACCAAGTGTATATGCCTCACCTATAAGCTGCTTCGATTCCACTTGAGAAATCATAATGATTTTCCCCGTGAAAGTTGACGCAATGTGACGAACTGTTTCAATTCCGTCCCTCATCGGCATCAACAAATCAATAAATAAAATATCTACTTTTTTAAAATTTAGTTGATCCGCCTCAATAAAAGCTCCGTCATCCGCCTCACCAATTACTTCTCCAAGATCTCCATCTTCAATAATTTGCGAAAGCATCGAACGGAAAACTTCATCATCGTCTACGATATAATAAAACAAATCTATTCCCCTTCCCGCTTTAAACTACCCTCCGGTAAACAAACGATAAACTTACATCCTCTTTTATTTTCTCGGCCTTCTAATCTCACTTCTCCGCCTAGCTCTGTTACCATTTCATTTATGTAAGAAAGCCCAATACCAGTTGACGGCGTTCCCGTTTGATCATACTTGGAAGTAAACCCTGGCTTAAATACTAATTTCTTATACTTTTGTGCAATACCAGGTCCATCGTCAATTACTTCAAAAAATATATGTTGATCTCTTTTATATAGCTTAATAATAACGACACCTTTATCTTCAATTGCTTCAACTGCATTTGCAGCGAGGTTATTAAAAATTGATAGAACTGTATACACGTGATATGCAGCATGCTCACCTTCTATATGTTTAGAAAAACGTATATCCTTTTCTAGCATTTCAGCATACTTCTCGTTTATTCTAACAATCATTTCTGCTAACTCATGTCCTTCTACATATTCAGCCACATTTTTATCTAATAACAGTTTAGATAATCCTGCAAATATCCTTTGATTATCCTTTTTTATTTCATGCACTTCCCCCGCTATTTTCAATGCTGTTTTACTACTTGAATCAGCGCTTACTTGTAAATTTCGATATAGTTGATATGCTTCTTGTGTAATTAACTCCGCATTTTGTAACGTCTTTTTCAAATGAACAGATTCCACATATAAATTAGAAAGATGCATTAACATATTTTCATTTTCTTTTCGAACTTGCGATTCTTTTAATTTCGTTTCATATAAATTCATCATATTTAAAAAACCAAGTGCAAAGAAACTACGAAAAATAGCAATAATGATGAGTTTATTTACTTCAGAAATCGTTATTATTGTACCTAGTACTAACATGTGATAAAACGCAAGTTCTGACATACTTGCAACAATTTCAATTGAAATTCCAAGGCATCCAATAATGATTGGTTTCTGATGGAACTTATTTACCCTGCAAAGCGAAAAAAAACTGCCATAAATAAAATAATAGAAGAACACAGGATAACGCAAATAAAATGATTCTGTCATATGAAATGAACCTTGCATGATCCAGTCAAGACATACTCGGAATAAGACTACAGATATACCAACAAGAATACCTGCAACTCCTGCTGGTACTCTTCTTAAAAATAATAATAAAAAGAAGAATAGCGGTGTACCGAAGCTAACTCGAAACGTATCATTAAAGGGATGAAAGTTCAGCTCCCCAGCAATCGGAACAACGACCATTAATATAATTAAAAGGGACATATCTTTCTTCCATAATTGATTCCAATTCAAAGGTGACACTTCCTATACTTTTTTTCAGTAGTAAAAGCGAAAGCCCGCTTATTGTTATAAACGGGCTTTTTTTCTATATTCTAACCTTTTCTACCGCTTTTATTTGGCGATACTCTGGCTTCCACATTGCTTCTTTCACTGCCATCTTGATATCGTTATCACTTAAGTTCACTCTTGCAACACCTTCTGCAACTGCAACTTTAGCTACTTCAATTGCAACCATTTCTGAGATATTACGTAATTCTTCGACCTCTGGTAAAATAGGTGCTCCTGGCTGACTTGTATCTACCATACTTGCAACTGCTTCAGCTGCTGCTGCGAACATTCCATCCGTCATGACGCTTGCTCGTACTACAATTGTTCCAAGACCAAGACCTGGGAAAATAAGTGCATTATTTGATTGTCCAATCACATACGTTACACCGTTATATGTAACTGGTTCAAATGGACTTCCTGTTGCAACTAACGCTCTTCCTTCTGTCCACTCGATTAAATCTGCTGGTTTTGCTTCAGCAAGTGGCGTCGGATTCGACATTGGTAAAATAATTGGTCTTTCTACGTGAGAAGCCATTTCTTTAATAATCTCTTCTTTAAATGCACCTGCAACAGTAGATGTACCAATTAAAATTGTCGGTTTTACATGTTTCACAACTTCAGCAAGTCCGATCACATCATTTTGCTTCCACCCACTTACTTCTACTTCTTTTCTTGCATACGGAATTTGGAAATCAAGAAGATCTTCCATATTATCTGTAACTAACCCGTTACGATCAATACACCAGAAACGCTTATATGATTCTTCTTCAGATACGCCTACGCGGACCATCGCATCTCTAACTTGATCTGCGATACCGATTCCAGCCGTACCAGCACCAAATACAACAACGCGGTGTTCACTTAGCGGTACACCAGAAGCTTTCACTGCCGATAATACTGCCGCAAGTGAAACTGCACCTGTACCTTGAATATCATCATTAAACGTACAAACATCATGACGATATTTATCTAAAATTTTTCGTGCGTTACGAGAGCTAAAGTCTTCCCAATGTAAAAGTGCTTTCGGGAATTGTTTGTTTACCGCTTGTACAAACGTATCAATAAATTCATCGTAAGCTTTACCTGTTATACGAGGGTGACGATTTCCAATATAAAATGGATTGTTTAATAGCTCCTCACGGTTTGTACCTACATCTAAAATTACCGGTAATACACGACTAGGATCGATTCCAACTGCAGCAGTGTAAACAGCTAATTTTCCGATTGCGATGTTAATACCACCAACGCCCCAGTCACCAATTCCTAATATGCCTTCTCCATCTGTTACAACGACTAAATCAATGTTCTCAGCTGTTGCACCGATATTCGTGAATGCTTCTTCGATACCTGATGGATCGTTAATTGATAAATAAACACCACGTGGTTTACGATATTCATGACTATATCTTTGAATTGCTACACCGACAGTTGGTGTATATACAATCGGTAACATTTCACGTAAATGATCTGTTAATATACGATAAAATAATACTTCATTTCGATCATGTAACGCAGTTAAGTATACATTCTTTAATAAATCATCCGGCTGAGAACTAAATTGTTCGTATGCTCGGCGTGCCTGTTCTTCTAACGTTAAAACCGCTGGCGGTAATAACCCTTTTAAACCTAACTCTTCTCTTTCATTTTGTGTGAAAGCTACCCCTTTATTTAAAAGTGGTGTTGATAATACTTCTGCTCCTCTTAATGTTGTTTCTAATGCACCATTAGAAGCTACTGTAAACTTGCTCATAACATCCCTACCTCTATTCATATATAGCATTTCTATATTGTAAACAAAAAAGAGGGGATTGTCCCCCCTCTTCTTTTAATTTTTCTTTAAAAGAGTTGCTCCTGCAATCCCTGGGTGTGTCATTTCGAATGGATCTAGAATTAACTCTAAGTCTTCTTGTGACAATACACCATTTTTCACACAAAGTTCTCGAACGGATTGGCCTGTTGCAATTGCTTCTTTCGCAACGCGAGCTGCTGCTTCATAACCGATATGAGGGTTCACGGCTGTAATAATTCCTACACTTTTCTCAACATACTCTTTTAAGCGATCTTCATTCGCTTCAATTCCTTTTAAGC
>NZ_QXCO01000027.1:0-80825 GCF_003458115.1 Bacillus sp. ISO11
CGATAATCATTTTGAATCATAGCCTTAAATAGTGCATCTAGAAAGTTGTAATCTACATAAGGTTTTTCAAAATTAGGTTCTGAAAACAAATTACATGTAATCTCTTTCTGTTCTTCTTTAGGCTTTACTTTCTCTTTTTCCAATTTCTTCTGATAGGCAAGACGTTGTGTGTCATTCATCTTCCCAATATTTTTATGAATATTATCCAGAACTTCTTTTTGCAAAGGCTGCAACTCTTTTTCTTGTGTTAATCCAGTGTACACCTGGCGTATATAAAAGTTTGTGGTGTTGTACATATTCTTAGCGTTATGACAACATTCTTGAAAATAAGAATACATACGATGCCCTTTTTTTATCCAGATTTGAAGAGTTTTATAGTTTGATGGATTTTCTTTTGCCATTTTATTCACCTCCTTGTTAAGGATATTATAGCAAAAAAGAACATACGTTTCCGTTTTTTCTCAAAAATAAAATATTTCTTTCGATTCACCTCACCACCTTCATTTACGTTTAGAGATGGGAGTCCTCTCGAAAGGCATGATAGAAAAAATCGTTTTTATAGCAAAACATATTTATTGTCTGTACACCTAATTAACTATATAATAATATGTAGTAAGAAAGCCTTTTCAAAACATTATTATTCATCAAGGGGGTACTTATAATGGAGCGAGTTCAAATGGCTGAAACGCTAGAATTTTCTCGTATTATTCAAGGATTTTGGCGTTTAGCAGAATGGAATATGACAAAACAAGAATTACTTTCTTTCATTGAAGATTGTATGGATATGGGAATTACTACTTTTGATCACGCTGATATTTACGGCGCATATACGTGTGAAGGGTTATTTGGCGAAGCTTTACAATTAAAGCCTTCCTTACGAGAAAACATGCAAATTATTACAAAGTGTGGAATCGCTCCCCCATCACCGAAATTTCCAGAACGATATGTTGCTCACTACAATACTAGTACAGAGCATATTATGCAAAGTGTAGAAGCATCACTTAAAAATTTACATACAGATTATATTGACGTATTACTTATTCATCGTCCCGATCCTTTTATGGATCCAAATGAAGTGGCAAAAGCATTTTCACAATTAAAACAAGAAGGGAAAGTTCGTCACTTCGGTGTATCTAACTTCTTACCTTCACAATTTAATATGTTAAGTTCGTACTTAGATTTCCCGCTTATTACGAACCAGATTGAAGTTTCTGCATTGCAGCTTGAGCATTTTGAAAAAGGGACAATTGATTTATGCCAAGAAAAACGAATCAATCCAATGATTTGGTCACCTCTTGCTGGTGGGGAAATTTTTACTGGTCAATCAGAACGTGCTGTACGCGTACGTGAAACTGTGCAAAAAGTTGCTACTGAGCTAGGTGTTTCTAGTATCGATACGGTTATGTATGCTTGGTTACTTGCTCATCCAGCTAATATGATGCCAATCGTTGGCTCCGGTAAATTAGATCGCGTAAAAACTGCCGCTCTTGCTACAAAAGTTAACTTAGACCGTCAACAATGGTTTACAATTTTCGAAAGCTCTAATGGACATCCTGTACCATAATGCATAAAAAGAAGAGCTGTTTTTTTACAGCTCTTCTTTTTCATATGTATTTCTAGTCATGGCAAATACACACATATCTCTTAATCCGTTTCCATCTACCGCAACACTCGCACTTTCTAACGTACCTTCTAACTTAAAACCTAATTTCTCAGGTATCGCTCTACTCTTCTTATTTAAAGAATCACAACGAATTTCTACACGATTTGCTTTTAATTCAGAAAAAGCGTAATCCGTTATACCTTTCGCAGCCTCTACCATATAGCCTTTTCCGCTAAACCTTGTATCAATCCAATATCCGATTTCAAATTGAGGTATATCCCAATTAATACGATGTAATCCAGCTGATGCAATAAATTCACCTGTTTCTTTCGAAAATACTAGTAATCTTAAATCCTCACGTTGCAAAAATTGAATATGTGATTTTCTAATACTTTCTTCTACTTCTTGCTCTGTTTGCTCTTTTTGTGCAAACACCATCCAAGGTTTTAGTTCTTGTATTGAAGCCTGAATTGCATCATATACAACTTTACCATCTCCTGGTTTCGGCATTCGAATAAAAAGTCTATCAGTATAAAATTCAGAAGGAAAATCGAATAATAACGGATTCACTGTAAACACTCCCTATATTTCTTTTATATATAATAATATCCATCTGAAGTTATATAGTAAAGAATTTTCTGAATTGAAAACCTTTTACTCATTCACTTCCACCGCTACACGAATTCCAGATTCAATCGCACCTTGAATCCATCCGTGATATAGCGTTGTATGATCTCCAGCGAAGAATATTCTCCCCTCTGGTTTGACAATCGCTGGTTGCAGCTCAGATTCTTGACCTGCTTGAAAAAGTGCAAATCCTCCAAGCGCATACGGATCCAATGTCCAGCTTTTTGAAATTCCAGATATGAACTCATCATACACTTGACCACCTAATATTGTTGCTAAGTTGTGTAATGCGTAATAAATACGATCCCCTTTTGATAAACCATCCCATAACAACGCGTCATAAGACCATGTATAGCTACCTAACATCATAGCCGGTCCTTTCTCCCCAATTCCATAACTTGGATAATAGGCATAACGAATTGGCAAATCTGTTATAATTCTGCCACCTAATTGTCCTTGTTCTTCCCAAAATCGGCTTTTAAATTGAATTCCTATTTTCGTCGCAGGCATATAATGTAATTCACGAATTGCTTTCCATTTTTCATGAGATATAGAATCAAACGGATCTACTTCTACAAAACGCATTGTCGAAAACGGAATGGTAACAATAACTAAATCTCCTGTAATACTACTATATTCAAAAGTTTCCTCGTTCCGATAGAAAGCTGTCACACCATTATCGTGTTGATGTAACTTCATTAATTTTTGATTATATATAATATTCTCTTCTAATTGCGGTAAAAATGACTTTGGCAATCTATCATTCCCGCCCACAATTTCACAAAATCCGCTCTCCTCTTGCATAATGTATAGAAAGCGTAAAGTCTCTACAAACGACCGTTCCAAAAAACCTTCTAAATCTAATAAAACACCAATCATCTCAATTGTTACTGGTGAAAAGTAAGTATTATACTGATAAGGATGATACTTTAAAAATTGTCCAGTAGAGTATCTCCCAAAATCCTTTACAACAATATCCCAATTTTTTTCTGGGTTCTTTTTTATAAAATTTATAATGGGCTGTACCGCTAACAATAATAATTCCTCTGACGTTTTTCCAACTTCATTCATTTCCACAGGATATCTTAGAATACTTGGATCTTTTTCATATTGTTTTAACGTCGTTTTCCGTCCATTTACGTATATAATATCCGTCTCATTCCTATTAATAAAAGGTCTCACCTGTAGCCTAAATTTTCTTATATATGCCATCGTTAATGTATGTGAATAAGGAATCCTCATTGCTCCAACATCTAAATATAATCCGGTATCTTCCATTCTAACTGTTTCTATACGACCACCTACCCGGTTATTTGCTTCAAAAATTTTCACATCATGTCCTGCAGCCTTTAATAAAGAAGCTGAAACTAACCCAGCCATACCAGCTCCCACTACAATAATTTGTTTTGGACTTATCGGCTTCTTCAATCCTTTATCTATAACTTTTAACGCTTCATCCATTTCAGTATTATACATTATATCTTTCTGCACAATTCCACCCCTTACTTCATCAAATGGACGTTAGTGGTTTAGTGCATTTTATTCATAAATCCCCATAAACATAACACCATTGCAATTTGAATATTCACTAAAAGTACATAAGAGACAGATCTCACTTTTCTTTATACTTCGTATAATATAGCAACTACAAAGAAGGAGTGGTTAAAAATGAAACATACTTATGACTACGATGCTACAAAAAAACATTTAGAATTAAAGAAACAAAACTTATGTAAAAAACTTAGCAATATGACACTATCTGAAAAAGAACGTGAACAACTAAAGCGTGAAATTGACAACTATGAATATATTTTAAATCTAGTCGAAATGAATCATTATGAACGCGGATTTTCTCGTTAAAAGCGGAAATAAGATTATCCGCTTTTCATTTTGAGCATTTCACTACGCATTTTTCATAAGTAAATATATAATAGGATGTACATTAAGATTGAGAGGTATATTCTATGATCAAGTTAAGTGTATTAGACCAATCACCTATTTCAGATGGTAGCACAGCAGCCCAAGCTTTTTCACATACAGTTACGCTTGCACAAGAAGTTGAAAAACTCGGATTCACACGTTTTTGGGTATCCGAACATCATAATTCCGTAAGCTTAGCTGGTTCAAGTCCAGAAATACTTATTTCTCATATTGCCGCAAAAACGGACCGTATTAGAGTCGGTTCAGGTGGTGTTATGTTACCGCATTATAGCCCATATAAAGTTGCTGAGAATTTCCGTGTTCTAGAAGCATTGTATCCGAACCGCATCGATCTCGGTGTTGGTAGAGCGCCTGGTGGTATGCCAATAGCAACTCGCGCACTTCAAGAAGGGAAAATGGTCTCACTTGATCAATACCCAGAACAAATTGCAGACGTTGCAATGTACTTACATGATCAAGTACCAGAAAACCATCACTATGCAAACTTAAAAGCCACTCCAGTTATCCCAACGTCTCCTGAAATGTGGATGCTCGGTTCTAGCGGAGAGAGTGCTAAAATTGCTGCAAACAACGGAGCTTCTTTCGCATTTGCACAATTTATTAACGGCTTCGGAGGCCCTGAAGTTATGAGGGCTTACCAAGAACAATATGAGCCTTCATTTTTAGGAGATAAGCCTAATTCAATCGTTGCCATCTTTGTTATATGCGGAGAAACAAATGAAGAAGCGGAAAAAATTGCTTCTAGTTTAGATTTATCAATCTTATTATTAGAGCAAGGAAAACGAACTACTGGTACTCCTTCTATTGAAACTGCTCAAAATTATTCATACAGCGCTTATGATTTATTCCGTATAAAAGAAAATCGTCAACGTATGATTGTTGGTGATCCGTCTTCTGTAAAAGAAAAAATAATAAACTTAAGCAAAGCATACAATACTGACGAATTTATAATTGTCACGATTACTCATCAATTTGAACATAAATTAAATTCTTATCGCTTACTAGCAAATGCTTTTAATTTATAATTCTAAAAAGAGATGCATCACATGTGATGCATCTCTTTTTCTTACTACTTATTGTTTTCATTTCCTATATATTCAATAGCTTCTTTTAATAGCTCTTCAAAGTTAATAGGATAATCATGATCTAAGTCAGGCACAACTTTATACTTATGTTCTATATTTTTCTCTCTTAATAGTTGTACAAATTGCTGCGTGGATTCGAAACAATCTTCATCTTGATCCCCGCATACTATATATCCTTTTATATGTTTATCCTTCAGCACTCTTAGCAACTCATCCCACTCTTCAATCTCAGGAAGCCATGGTGCCATAAAAATAAAACCATCTACATTTATATCTTTTTGTAAAATCGTATATAAAGCTACTCTCGCCCCTGCAGAAAAACCACCAATGATTACACTTTCTACTGTATGATTTTCTATAAACTTATTGTAATGCTCTTTTAATTCCTCTTTCCCTCTCTCTATATCCTCCCAAACAAATCCATCTGAAAACTCAATTTGTGAAGACTGTGGTAAAGCTAACGTATAATCTTGTATCAAAACAGATTTCCAATATGGTTCTACTATTTGCATATTTTCTTGGTTACCATGCAATGTAAGTAGTAGATTTCCTTCTTTCTTGCTGTATATATATTTCACATCTGGTCTTTCCTTTTTATGTGCTAATTCTTCTCTTTCTTTACATAATTGCACCATTGTATGAAATTCTTCAAATTTATGTAGTGATTTTAAATCTTCGTCGGAAATTAAATACTCATTTCCATACCAGAATCCCTTTTCTATAATGGCCTCTCTCATTAAATGTAATGCTTCTTTTTCAAGTCCCGATGCACTTGCGAGTGCATACTTAAAATTATATATTTGCGCCTCATTCCCTATTACACCTGTAGCGTTTTCCATTATATAATTGTACGCTTCAAAACTTCCTTTATTTGCATAACAACGTAACGTTTCATTTAATAATTGAATGTAAGTCATACTATTTTTCATGTACCAATTCCCCCGAAACCTTTTATAATATTTGTTTGCGAATCTTTATACCACTTTGTATAACCCACGCTAACAATACCTTATTCTCAGAATTATGCTTAATAGTTACTCTTCCCTGTCCAATACATTTAGTATAAATAAGAATAGACTGAAAAATCAATATTTTAATAAACAAAAAAAGACAACAATATATGTATTGTTGTTTTCATTACATCTACCCGCTCTTTTGTTTTTTTCTATCTGGTTTACTTGAAACTAAATAATGTTTTTCTGAAATATATAAGTCTCTTTTTAAGCTACGATTTAAGTAAGGTCCTAGTTTCATTCCGCATATGAGGCGATCTTCGCTACCTTCAACAATTGGGAACATTTCTTTTTCTGTTACGTATTGATCTACTGCTTTTTGTACGACATCAATTTCTTTCACTAGGTTTAAATTTTCTGCTGTATGTTCAAATACCTCAAGCGTTTCCTTCGTTATGAGAAAAATATTTGTTGGAAATGCAGGTAAATATGGTTTTAACAAATCATAATTTACTGTATAATCGTCATTTACTAATACTGTATAAACGATATTAGCATTTGTTTCTAAAAACTGAGCCATCGCTTGTTCTAATTCATCTTTCGTAATTTCCCGCTCTTCTTTTCCAGTTCTGAAAAAGCGAAACATCGCATCGCCTCCTTTTTACTATATTATAGCATAAAAGAAAACTGAAAAATCATAAAAAAACCCATTGAAATAATTTTTCAATGGGTTTCTATATATTTATCGTTATTTTAAGAATGCACTTAGCATCCATACATGCTGTTCTAATGTTGTATGAATTGCTAACAGCATGTCAGCTGATGTTTCATCGCCAGCTTCACCCGCAACTTCCATACCTTCTTTTAATTCTTGAATAAGTGCAGAATAATCATTCACTAATGTTTGCACCATTTCTTCTGCAGATTCTTTGCTTGTCCCTTCGCTGACACTAGATGTTGCGAGATATTCTTTCATTGTCGCTAATGGTTTACCTTCTAAAGCTAAAATACGTTCTGCTAACTCATCAATATACGTTCCAGCCTCATTATAAAACTCTTCAAATTTCTCATGTAATGTAAAGAAGTGTGGCCCTGTCACATACCAGTGATAATTATGTAGTTTAACATATAACACATTCCAGTTTGCTACCTGCTTGTTTAATACTTCAACAACATTTGTTTTCGTACTCATACAATCACTCCTCTTATCATTTTGTAATGTTTATCTTTTAATAACTTAATTACATTTTACCATACATTCCCTTTCCTTTCGAACAATTGGCTTATATGTAACAAAGTTTTAACACCTTTAATGCTTCCCTAATATCATTTAATTCATGTATTTTTTCAAACACTTCATACGTCTAATTGTCCAAGCTCATACATATGCATAATAGTACATCAAGCTCATCATAGTAGAAAGAGGGATAACATGGACAATCAACAATGGCAAGTAGCAAAGAAAGTAGCTGCTACTTATATCGGAACTGTCGTTGGAGCTGGATTTGCTACTGGACGAGAAATTGTTGAATTTTTCACAGTGAATGGATTATACGGGACAATTGGCATATGTGTAAGTGGATTTTTTTTTATTTGGCTTGGTACAAAGATGATGTTACTTTCATCACAAATCGGGGCATTTTCAGCTCAAGAATTTAACAAATATTTATTTGGGGATGTATTTGGGAATGTTGTAAACACATTATTATTACTCGTTTTATTCGGCGTAACGAGCGTTATGTTATCAGGCGCTGGTGCAGTATTTGAAGAGCAACTTCGCTTACCAAGACAACTCGGTATTCTCATTACAGTTATCGCTTGTCTCATTATAAGTAGCCGCGGGTTACAAGGTGTTTTTGAAGTAAATACACTTGTCGTACCTATTATGATGATTTTTATTATAGGACTTGCTATTACAACCTTTTTTCACGGTACACCTCCTATTAATAACACTATTCCTGCAGAGAGCTGGAATATGAAATGGATTACTAGCCCTATTACATATGTCGCCTTAAACCTTTCTCTCGCCCAAAGTGTTCTCGTCCCATTAGCCAGTGAAGTAAAGGATCGAAAAGCCATTTTTTGGGGTGGGATTTTAGGTGGTGCTGGACTTTCTTTAATTTTATTATGCAGCCATTTAGCAATCTTATCAGTCGATCAATTTTATCAATATAACATCCCAATGGCTGAAGTCATAAGAAGATTTAATGCAACTTTTCACTTCTTCTTCGTTCTCATTATTTTCGGTGAAGTTTTCACAACTTTAGTTGGTAATGTGTTCGGAATGACAAAACAGATGCAATCTATTACTGGGTGGAAAAATCACAATATTATTTTCTTCATTTTACTAATTAGTTATTGCTTTAGTTACATCGGTTACAGTGACTTACTTCACATTCTATATCCTATCATCGGATGGGTAAGTATTGTTATACTTCCAATCATTGCGTTTAAACAACTTCAAAAAACATAAAAAAGCATCCATGTTATTGGATGCTTTTTTATGTTCATTCACAATCATCACATACTTCCCAGTACGGTCCCATTTCTAATGCTAAATACGGCTTTAACTGCAACCGAATCATTCGACTAGGCATGCGTTCTAAAACAAATTGAATACCTTCTTCATCTTCGTCTAATTCAACTTTTGAAATCGTAATTTTTTGCATAGTCGTAATGGGAATTCCATCTTTATATAAAGTGATTTTCACCTCATCGTATTCATTAAAATACAATTCGACACTCATTTGATTTTTCAGTATTTCATCACCAATTTTAAATGTATCATTTTGTTCTTGGATTATATATTTCCATCCGCCTCTATCTTCTTTCGGAGCTGTTTGAAATAATGTCTCCAAATCCTCGTATAGCATAAGATAACCCCTCTCTTACTAAAAAACGATGAGTATTTTATATACCCTTTATCTCTATCACTATCCATAGCTATTGTACCATATATCACCGTTCTTACCGTATTCATTTGCTTCATACACACTTATAAAATAACTAATTCTATCTCCATTATTATGTATATTACCTCATTACTCCATACACTCTTACAAGTTCAAATAACGACAGACTTTAATCCATGCAAATATTGTCTACTCTCCGCTTTTATTAGCTCACAGCATTCACACTTTTACATATAGTAAGACTACCACAAATAAAAAAGGAGAGTGACTTATACCACTCCCCTTAAAAGAACTTCCCTATAGCTGCTAAAACTAATACGATTATTAAAATTGCAAATAATAATGAGACAATGAAACTAAAAATAGGTAGCGCTTTCTTTTCATTCTTCTTAAATAGTAACTTTAAACTAAGAAAAATATTTACTGGTACAAGTATAAAATAAAAATATTTAACAATTTGCACCGAGCTATTCGAAAGTGTTTTTAATATAAACACTTCAATTAGAAAAACAATAAAAAATGAAATACTTAGCCAAAATGAGACGTAACTAAGCCAAGAATGTCTTTTTGTCCCCCAATACACTCCCATAATACTCTCCTTTTATTTGTATTCTATAGGTTAATAATTATACACAAAGCTAACAAACACCTCTATTTTTCGACAAATATTATGCAAAATACCATTTTAAACGTCATAAAGGAAGTTTACATCTCCATTTGATTTTACATAATAAAACAGACTACCCTCTAGTGTCATAATGCTACTAGGGGGAGTTTGTTCTCTATTAAACTTTAAATCTCTCAATTAATACTTGCAATTCTTCAGCCATTTGAGATAGCGTACCCGCCGCTGATCCAATTTCCTCCATCGAAGCTAGCTGTTCTTCAGCTGAAGCCGCAACATTTTGTGTGCTTGTCGCATTATTTTGTGCTGTCATTGCAATTTGTCCTACTGAAATAGATACTTCATTTGCCCCTTTTGACATTCCATTAGCCGTTTCAACCATCGTCTTAATTTGATTAGCTATTTCATTTGTAGATTGTAAAATTTCAGCAAAATTTTGCTTCGTTTCATTTGCAATAACAAGTCCAGATTGAACTTCTTCATTTACATGATTCATTGATTTGACTGTCTTACCCATATCGTCTTGTATTTCGCCTATTAATTTACTAATTTCACTGGAAGATATGCTAGACTGCTCTGCCAATTTACGTACTTCATCTGCAACAATTGCAAAACCTCTTCCATGTTCACCAGCTCTTGCCGCTTCAATTGCCGCATTTAAAGCTAGAAGATTTGTTTGATCTGCAATGTTTTGAATTACTTCTAATATATCACCAATTTGTTTTGATTTATTATTTAGTAACTGTATAACAGCATCTGATTGTGAAACCGATTCTGCAATAGACTGCATCTGATTTACTGTTCTTCCTACTAGTTTCCCACCATCTTCTGCTTTTTCACGAGTATGAGCAGAAGCGATATTAATAGATGATGAACTATTTGCTACATGCTGAATTCCTTCCGTTACATCAAACAGTAACATAGCACCATTTTCTACACTTGTTGTTTGCGTCGTTGCCCCACTTGATATTTCATCCATTGCTGTTGTAATTTGCTCAGTTGCTTCACTCGCTTGTCTTACACTTGCAGTTAGTTCTTCTGATGCTGCTGCAACATGTCCTGCCGAAGTGTTAATCCTTCCAATTAACGTCCGTAATGAATTTGTCATCTCGTTAAAACCTTTCGCAAGTTGACCAATTTCATCATTAGAATGAATTTCAATTGTTTGCGTTAAATCCCCTTCACTTATTTCTTTAGAAGTGATAACTAATCTCTTTAAAGGCTTCGTAATTGAAAGTGTCACAAAATAAATAAGTACTCCACCTACTACTAACGAAATAAGCATAACAATTAACATATTATAAAATACAGGTTGAGCAGCTTCAATTACTTCAGTTGCGTACATCGTCCCACCAATTTTCCAACCTGTTTTTACGTTTGTAGCAAATACCATATTCTTTTCACTACCACCATAAGAATATGTAAAAGCACCATGATTATCTTCATAAATTTTCTTTGCCCAAGAATCAGCTGCTTTATCCCCTGATTTTTCTTGTGGATGAGCAATGATTTTTTGCTTTCCATCTAAAATGAAGGCATATCCTTTTTTACCAATATTGATTAACTTTGTTGTTTTTAATAAATTGTCTAAACTTAAATCTAGCGCAACAACCCCATTTTTATCTTCTGTTTGTTTTGCAATCGTTACGACAATATGTCCATTTCCTTTTGCCTTATATGGCTCGCTAACAACAATACCACCTTGTTTTGCCACTGCATCTTTATACCAAGGTCGTGTTGTTGGATCATAATCTGCTGCCATTTGTATATTTGGTTCCTGTACAAATTTCTTATCATTACCGGCAACATACACTTGTTCAACATCTATATTCAAATTGATATACTGAGATAATGTCTTTCTTAGCTCATCCTGATTATCCCCTTGATACATATTCCCTTGAATTACTCGTGCAAAGTTATTCACATCGTTAAATTTTGCTTCAATCATTTGATTGATTAAATTATCTAATATTTTTATATTATCGTTAGCACTACTCGTAATTTGTGATTCAAAATTCTTTTTAGCAGTTTGATAAGACATGCCCCCGATTATAGAAACGGCTGCAATTAAAATTACAAAGAATGAAATTAATAGCTTTTTTGCTACTTTCATATCACGAAACAAATTTAATAGTTTACCCATTATGAACCTCCTAATTTTCAAATTTAAAAGTTAAATTGAGTTAATTATGAATATTTCCCATTCCCTAATTATTATTTTCATAAGCTATTATGGTGAATACTTTGTAAAGTTTAAACAATTAATTTCTCTTTGTCTATATATATGAATAACATTATTATAAAATTTACAAATAGAAAAAACCAAAGGGGCCCCTTTGGTTTTTACATTTTTTTATGTTGTTTAGAAATTTTCTTCCATTTATCACGCTCTGCTCTGGCAAGGATTGCATCTTGTTTCCTCATAAAATACGCCAGTTCTCTTTGTAATTTTTTATAGCTTTTCAAACGATCTATCGTAATAAGTCCGTTTTCAATTGCACTATACACCGCGCATCCTGGTTCATTCTCATGCTTACAATCACGGAAACGACATGTTGTCGCAAGTTCTTCAATATCAGAGAATGCTGTTTGAATCGCTTCGCTGCCTTCCCAAAGTTGCAATTCCCTCATGCCAGGCGTATCAATCACGAGAGCGCCACTAGGCAATTGGAATAATTCTCGATGCGTTGTCGTATGCCTCCCCCTACTATCCTCTTCACGTATATCTCCCGTTTTTGCTACATCAATTCCTATTAAAGCATTTAACAAAGTTGACTTTCCTACCCCTGATGATCCAACTAAAGCAATTGTTTTCCCTGAAGAAACGAATTGTTTCAACGAATCTATACCTGTATGCTCTAAACTATCAACAACGAAAATAGGAACACCAATTGCTATAGCTTCCGTTTCTACAATTTTCTCTTCCACATCATTACATATACTACTCTTTGTTAAAACAATAACTGGCATAGCGCCGCTTTCATACGCTAATAATAAATAACGTTCCATCCTTCTAACATTAAAATCATGATTAAGTGCATTCACTAAAAATAAATAATCTACATTTGCTGCTATAATCTGTTCTTCTGTTCTTGTTCCAGCCTCTTGTCTTGAGAAAGAGCTTCTTCGCTGGAAAATACGATGAATAATCGCTTTCTTTTCCTCTTCTAATTTCTTTATATACACCCAATCACCAACTGCTGGATAATCGCCTTTCGTAACCGCTTCATGCCGAAACTTCCCAGACAGTTCTGCCATATATTCACCATCATTACAAATAATGCGATATATATGCTTATGCTCAAGTAAAATACGACCTACTTCATAATTTTTCTCTGTAACTTGTTCTTCAAAAAATGAATCCCAGCCGAAAGATTCTAAAATATTTTGATTCAAATAAATATCCTCCCTAGTTTGTACTAAGTGGAAGGATTGCGAATTACCTTATATAATATCGCCCTTTCCATCCACCTTTGTATTTGGTTGATTATTCATATAAGTTATTTTCGCCATAATACATCACCCCGTTCTTATTTTAATTATTCTCATTATATGGAATTCTCCTATAAAAAGCTACATTATTTTACGTAATTTTCAAATAACTTTTTTGAGCATTCTAATTTGTCCTCGATGACTAATTTCATCTTCTAGCACATGAAACCATAGATAGCGCTGGTTATATGCTACACCGTTAGGCCACTTTCTTTCTGACATGAGCCACTCATCACCTTGTTCACTTAAATACTTCAGAGATTCTTCTCGAACACTTTGTAGAAGTTGTACATAATATTGTATTTCATGACCACGGATTGCTCTACCCGCTTCCCCTAAATACAGTGCATCTTCCCATATTTCTAATTCTTCTTTTGTAAAGTCACGATCTTGAAATGAAATAAGCTGATGAACTTTTTCAATAGCTGCTATATGCTTTAATAAGGCGCCAATTGAATTTCCGCTGCTTTGCATAATTAAATCTAATTGCTCAACTGATAAATTTTTACTTCGCCTAATGTTACAGCTCTCGTATGCTCAAGCAGGCTTACTAATTCCCCTATTTTTTTTGTATAACCATCTACACTTCTTATTCGATAATCTATATTCATATCACGCACCCCTTTCTGCATTCATATTATTGTAAAAATGATTCATATAATAGACTGAAATCTATCTAAATTTTCTGTTATAATTAATTTGAATACAAAATATACCCAAACAAACTTTCTCAATATGCTTATATGAAATATTAAAAGGAATCAATATAAAATAATCGAATCTTATTCACTAAAAGGAGTGGATTCGATGGAAATGTATCAATGGCTAACCGCTGTTCTCGTTGGTGGCATTACCGGCTTCGTTTCCCATCTAATCAATAACCAAGGTAAGTTATTGCTTCCACGCCGTTTGAAAACATTTTTTCATTTTGGATTTTTAACTGATATTTTTACTGGTAGCCTAGCCGCACTTCTTGGGCTCGTTTTATTCGATGTCACCGCAATAAAAGAAATTATAAAAGTATCCATTGTAACTGCTATTTCCGGTCAAACTTTTTTACTACATCAAGCTCTTGGTGGCGAACAGGCTAAAAATACGCAAATTGGGAAAGCTGATGAGAAGATTCAAGAAATTGACAAATTATTGCGACGTTAGTGTATACTTTCTTTTAAAATTATTGTTATAATGAGAAATAAATATTTTCTATTGCGTCGTTTGTCAGGAGAAAGGGTGTTTCGTATGACAAAAAAGAAAATAGAAGATTTCTTAACAAACTCCGAAAAAGAGGAACTGCTAGAAAACTATAAATGTTTACGAGAAGCCCGCACAAAAAGCGAAGCTAACTATTTTGGCGAAGCAGTAAACCATCTATTAAATAAAGCAAAACAACGAATTATAAAAGATGCAGGTATACATGATGAAAATGCTGCAACTGTTCAATCAAAGAGAAAAGCACTGTTTTAGCTACATTAGCTAAAACAGTGCTTTTTATTTAGAATTTTTTTCTTTCCATGCTATATTCTCTCTGCCTTTATCTTTCCATTTTTACAGTTTCAAAAGTCATCTAGACCTAAAGATCAACCTAATAATATTAGTCCACGCAAACCATTTTAATAATAGATAAAATAATTGAACTAGTAATGCTACAAACTAAATAAGTTTATTAAATCGCTTCTTTTAAATCTGAATGCGGATTTGGTCCGTATTGATTGTCATTTTCTTCACTTTCAATGATAAAAAATACAAGTAAAACAATGCTACCAAACGGTACAAAATTTAATAGTTGCCACCATCCCGTTTTCCCAATATCATGTAATCGTCGTGCACCAACCGAAAAACTTGGTATAATCATTACTAACATAAATAGCAACGCAATAATAGCAACTAACACCTCTGAAAATGATGATAAAAATAACAGTAGCCAAAAAATTACGATATTGGATAAACTAAAAATCCAGTACTCTTTTCGCGTAGCTCTACCACTAAAATTCCCATAATTCTTTAGAGCTTTCAAATACCATTGCATTTAAACCTCTCCCTTTTATCCCCAATAAAATTAAAATATGTAATTATTAACAGATAAGTAGAAATATAACACAACATTTATGTAAAATCCATATCCCCATCTAAATTGCCCTCTATTTAAATAATTTTTTCCTTCGGCATTTTTCACATTACTTTCACATCTATTTCACAAATATAAGTAGTCCGATATGCTAAACTAAGTATATCCTTTTCCAAGGAACTATATGCCGATATATAAATCCCTATCTTTATAGGGATTTTTATTTTTTGATTCCTCATAACTTTGTTACAATACATTTCTTCTACTATTTCTATACTTTTAGTAACCACTTTAATTAAAAGCACATTCATGTATTCACACTCTTATTAATTCTGATTTGCGAAATATTTATACAAGCTTTATGATGCAATTCCTGTTTCACTATTTTCGGTAAGTTTTTCACTTTTTCTAAACAAAAATAAAGCTCCTATATATAGTAACGCAGTAAAACTACCTATAAGTATAAAATTGTGAGATATTGCAAATAACATTCCAGCTATTGCCGCACCAATCATTTGACCAATGTACATAGAAGCATTTGCAAGCGCGGCTCCTATTCCTCTTGCTACACTAGACATGTTTTGTAAGTGCCTCATCATTAATACAAACAAAATTCCTGTCACAAAAAATAAAACAAAGAAAAAGTATTCAACAACAATAAGACTCTTTAAATAGGGAAGTATTACATACGACAGAGCCATATTAAAAAACATCTCATATGAATATGAGATGTTTTTTAATATGGCTATTCTTTTAATAAATCTATTAATCCATTCCCTTCAGATGTACGTTCGTACCCTAAAGGTACAGTTCTTTTAATGAGTTGTGCATATATTTCCGGCTCCGATAACTTTCGACCGTATTCTTTCTCACACTGTTTAATGAGCAAGGCGAGCGCTCCAGCAACATGCGGCGTCGCCATGGAAGTTCCACTTAACACAGCATATTTTCCTTCTGGATACGTAGATAATATTTCATCACCTGGCGCTACTAGATCAATTTCTTGATTTGAATTACTAAAACATGCAATCTTCCGCTCTAAATTAACGGCACCAACTTCAATTACCTCGGAGTACGCACCCGGAAAGTCTAGTTCCTCTGTTTCATCATCGCAATCTCCATTATTTCCAGCAGCACATACAACGAGAACATCCTGCTTTACCGCATTTTGAATTGCTTCATGTAATTCTGGCACATCTTGCGGACCACCAAGTGACATTGAAATAATTCTCACTTTCTCTTGATTCGGCCCTCTCCAATTTACAGCATAATTAATTGCCTCAATAATTTGCTCATAACTTCCAGAACCATCTCCCGCTAAAACTTTTAATACTAACATTTTAGCAAGTGGTGCAACTCCTAATACACCGACACCATTTTCAGTCGCGGCAATCGTTCCCGCAACATGAGTACCATGTCCGTTATTATCAAGATACACATTTGGATCAGCTTCATAATCTTTTGTGAAATTTCTTCCGCCGATAATACGATCTTTTAAATCTATATGATTAGTATCACACCCTGTATCTAATACGGCAACGACTACATCTTGCCCCTTCACACTCTTTTCCCATACTTGCGGAGCGTGAATCAATTGTACACCTGGTGGAATTTCATTTACTTGTTCTACCACCTTATTTACGGTAAACGGAATCAATTGTATACCTTTTTGTTTATTCACTGTACTACTCATCGTAATCCCTCCTGAAAATGTATTATTTTCATTTCAGACCACTTTTGAATACGTGTAAATGTAACATTCGTTTTATTCTTTTTGTTTTCCTTCTTTTCAAATATTTCTCAACATCATTTACTAACTCTCTACTACTTTTTTATTTTCCCTATGATTTGTAGGAAGTAACAACCCGAGTCGTTCAACTAATAACCAAAATAAGAGGACCAATTAATGGTCCTCTTACAGTCTTTTAAAAGAATGATATGTAATTTGAAAAATAATATAAATTAAGACTAAATCTCACTCTTGTTTAAAAACTTTTCTATTTCTTTTACTAAATATTCCGCTCCCTCTATACCAACTGTAATATTTCCATTTGCTAATGTAATATTCTGCCCTGAAACATCACCTGTGATTTGGCAAGCATTGTAAGGTTGATATTTTTGTAAAATGATTTTATCTGCTTCTACAAAAATTTCAAGCGGTGATTTGATTTGTATTCCCAATACATCGCGTAATTCTTTAGGGATAACAATTCGTCCTAATTCGTCTACTTTTCGAATAACTCCTGTTGCTTTCATATTTCTCCCCCCTTACTCTCTATTAATTTTTTCACCTCGCTTTTTCCATTTTATCACTTTTTGACAATACTTGCCTCTTTTTAGAAAATTTTGTACTCGAGTTAAAAAAAAACATTTAATCCATACGTAATCTCTCTTTCAATTGTTTTACATAACGGGATCTTATAAGTAAGAAGTATACAACTTGAATACCTATGAAAATACTTAATACAACTGTATTTTCTTTAAACAATGAGTACTCAAACATTTGCCCTAACGCCGTTAAGGCTACTGCTCCATGTAATGTTGCAACACCAATTGGAACGAAGAATAAAAGCGCCAATCGAATTGTAACTACCTTCGATAATTCCCTACTTGTCAATCCAACTTTACGAATCATTTCGAACAAACGAACATCATCCTCCAAATCGGAGAATAAACGGAAGTAAAGGAAACTTCCTGCGCAAACGAAAAATACTATACCAATAAAGAAACCTACAAATAAAATCGGTCCTGCAATTTGTAAACTTTGGTTTTGCTCGTACTCTTCCGCACTAAACGTTGAATATTCTTGATACGGTTTAATTTGATGCGTAAGCTCTTTACCAATTTCAATCTCATCTTTCGTTCTTTCAGTTTTATACATATAATCTTTTGTCTCTATAAACCCATCTTGTAATGAATCATATTGATTATTAGAGATTACATAAACATTTCCTCTTAATATTTTCCCCAATGAAGATGAAGTAACTTTTTTCACTTTTAAATTTTCATTCATATTAGGTAAAGTAATTTCTTTTCTTTCTTTCATTGTTGGCCCTGGTATATTAGCTGACAAAAATACAACTTCTTTATTTGCTACAGTATTAAATGGTTCTCCTGTTAACTTTGCATATTTCTTATAGTCTGATTCTTTTATAAAAATAGCGCTTCTTAACGACTGTTCCTCCGTTTTCTTTATCGAAATATTAGCTTTTGAAGCTGCTATACTATGTTTCTTTAATCCTTTGTCAATCATTTGTATATGCTGTGATTCGTTACTATTCCCTTGCTTAGAATGGTAATGAAACGAAATCGGTCTCTCCATTATCCCTTTCGTCATGGATGCGAAGCCAACTAATGTCCCTATTGCGGAAAATGCTACAGTAGAAATAATGGTTACAATAAAGAACATTCTTGCGTTATCTCTCATGCGATACGCTAAATCTGATAACGTAATAATATTAGTCTGTGTCCAATAGAAACGTTTACTTTTTTTACATAATCGAATAATAAAGACACTCAGCTGCTTGTACAACAAATACGTCCCAATAATAACTACCGTTGTAACAGGAATCATCATAATAAATACCATTGCTCCATGTGATAGAAGAGCTCCTGCATAGCCAGCACTAAGCAATACTACTGCTAATATGGAAGAAATGATTGATGCTTTCGGTTCCGGTTTCGCCTCTGCCGATCCTCTAAACAACTTCATAATCTTATTTTTACGAATCATTCCTGCACTAAACAATGATATGATCATAAATAAAATAAAAAACATAATACTCGTTACAACAATTGCTTTCATCGGTATGTAATAGGATAAGGAGATATCTAGTTTCAATATCATCGGAGCGACAAATAGTAATACCCCTGAAAATAACATACCTGAAAGAATACCAAAAATAATTGCCCCTATTCCAATCATAATATTTTCAAAAAAGATTAGACGCTTTAATTGATATTTCGTCATACCTAACATCATTAAAATCCCTAGTTCACGCTTTCTCGTTTTTAAAAACATTCCCATCGAATATAAAATAAAGAAGAATGTAAATAAGTAAATAATAGACTGTGCAAAAGACATACTTACGAATACGTACTGACCTAATTCTCCTGCACTTAATGCCGGATGAAACGCAAAAAATGAATACACAAAAAAGGCCATAATTGCAAATGCACTACTCAAAAAATAGGCTGAGTATGTCCGTCTATTTCGGGTTACATTCCGATATGCTAGTTCTCTAATGTTCATATTACTTCTCCGCCCTTCTACTATCTATGTTTTTATATTAGTAAAGTGCGGAAATACCTTCCATCGATTCAAATGACAAAAACCTTACATTTTTGAAAGGTTTAAAAAAATTGCTTATACGTAGTACTTTATTTATAATGACTACATTCATATTCATACACACATCCTATTGTATATTCGTTAATTTTGCGAAATAATAAAGGATAGAAGTATGTACCATTATACATATAAACTTAATTACCGCTTTAATATGAATAGGAGGAAACATAATGACATTACAAGAACAGATTATGAAAGCATTACATGTTCAGCCTGTAATTGATCCAAAAATTGAAATTCGTAAACGAGTTGATTTCTTAAAGGATTATGTAAAAAAAACAGGTGCAAAAGGATTTGTACTTGGTATTAGCGGCGGACAAGACTCTACATTAGCAGGACGCTTAGCACAACTTGCAGTTGAAGAAATTCGTAACGAAGGTGGTAATGCAACGTTTATCGCCGTGCGTCTTCCTTATAAAGTACAAAAAGATGAAGATGATGCACAATTAGCATTACAATTCATTCAAGCAGATCAATCTGTTGCATTTGATATTGCTTCAACTGTTGATGCTTTTTCAAATCAATATGAAAACTTATTGGGTGAATCATTAACAGATTTCAATAAAGGTAACGTGAAAGCACGTATCCGTATGGTTACTCAATATGCAATTGGTGGACAAAAAGGGCTACTTGTTATCGGAACAGATCACGCTGCAGAAGCTGTAACAGGGTTCTTTACAAAATTCGGAGATGGTGGTGCAGATTTATTACCATTAACGGGATTAACGAAGCGTCAAGGACGTGCATTATTACAAGAGTTAGGTGCAGACGAGCGACTGTACTTAAAAATGCCAACAGCTGATTTATTAGATGAAAAACCAGGTCAAGCTGATGAAACAGAGTTAGGTATTACTTATGATCAATTAGATGATTATTTAGAAGGTAAAGCAGTTCCAGCTGACGTTGCAGAGAAAATTGAAAAACGTTACACAGTGAGTGAGCATAAAAGACAAGTACCAGCGTCAATGTTTGATGATTGGTGGAAATAAATGAAACATAAAAAAGAAGCTAATCTTCATTTAGCTTCTTTTTTATATGTTAACGATATACCCCTACTCTTTTCTCCAATAAATCTTGCAGGCAATCTTCATGTTGTTTACAAAATAACGGTGGCATGTCATCTAACGGGAAAAACTTCAAATCCAACGTTTCATCACCATCTACTTTTTTGTCACCTCCAACTATTGAGAATGAAAAGAACATCACAATTGACTGGGCCTTGTCTCCATTTGGATATGATTGAAAATATTTTGTATACACTCCAATAAGCTCATTTATTTCTACATCATACCCGGTTTCTTCTTTTATTTCTCGGATTGCAGTTTCCGCAGCTGATTCCCCTATCTCCATTGCGCCACCTGGAAATCCCCAAGCGTTAAAGTCTCCTCTTTTTTGCAGTAATACTTCTCCTTCTTTATTAAATACACAACCACCGGCAAAGTTTAAGAAAACATAATCATGTCCTACTTTTTCACGTAATTCTTTTATATAATTCGCCATTCTCTTTCCCCCTTTTCATACTTCTTCTATCGCTATTTCTTATCTTTTTCAAGCAATTCAATGATTCGATCTAGCTTCTGGTTCATATTAATCACGTGGTGTTTCTTTGCAGCACTGCTTTGTAATACTCTTCTAATAAACAAAATAAATGATATGAAAAACAAAACGATAAGTCCGATTACTAAACAAGCATATATCAATGTAAAAATATTGCTTTCGAACAAGTTCATTCCACATTCACATCCTTATCCTTTTATTTTATCACACAATTCTTAATATTTAAAAGCAATCAATTAATAAAAAAAGCACCTTTTACAGATGCTTTTTCCCATTGCTTAATACGTAAATGTAATTGTCGCTAATGAATAACCCGCCAATGCACTATAAGGCGCTACTTGATAAGACACACGCTTTGCACCTTTTGGCCAATTTATTTCATTTAATACTTTCTTTATATCTTGCATCGTCCCATCCATGGACTGCTTATATCGTACTTCTACTTTTTCTGGTTTGGCTGCAAACTTTTGCTGCAACTTTTGCTTAAATTCATTATAATTTTCTGCTCCGTATTCTGCAGATAAGTATTGTAAATTTGTTTCTTTTAACATCTGCTCATATACGACAGTTTTTGAGCTACCAGCTTTTATTTTATTTGTTAATTCACCAAAATAACTTGTAGTTGCCGCTGGATATTTGCTACGATCCCATTCATGATCTTTACTTAACTGTTCGTCAGACATATTAAAATATGAGTAAGTTGCACGCCCTGCTTTATCTGGTACTGGATCATCAAATGTAGTATCTAGGTGATACCATTTGTTTTCAATGTTCACTAAATTCCACGCGTGAGCTTGTCCGTTTCCTGTGCCTGTTACAATATGATTTTGAATACCTGCCTCTTTTAACAACTCATACGTTAATAATGTATATCCTTGGCAAACGGCAGAACGATTCGCTAATGCTTCATATGCTGTATACGCTTGATAAGACGTATCATAAGACACATGCTTAACAACGTAATCGTGAATAGCTTTTACTTTCTCATGCTCATCCATCCCTGGTTTTACAATTGATCCAACAATTGATTTCGCCTGAGCTTTTACATATTGAGTTTGTTCTTTTGATTCACGGTATTTTACTTGCAGTGTAAACGTATAGTCCCCTGGCATTCCTTTAATGGAATGTCTAGTAGACGCTACATTATATTTTACATACTCATCAGCATCTACAATTTTATTAAACTCACCATACAATTGATCCATAATATTTCTAGCATTTCTATCTTTTGTTTTATATGTGATTGTAATATTTTCTTCTCGATTATCAATCTGTTTTTTTAATTCTTTTCTGAAATCATCTAATAACTTTACATCTGATTGTGCTGTCACTGTAGTCGGATTTGTAGCTGCATAAGATACAGATGACGCTTGTAAGCCTCCCATTACTATAGTTGAACAAAGTGCGGCAGCTGTCACATACTTACTTGTCTTTCCCATCTTGTCACTCCTTATATTCTATAACTATACGAAAAAGTATCGTATAGTTTCAGAGTATACAATACTTTTTCGTATAGGTCATATGAGATTATGCATATTAACTAATTCACATAAAAAGGTTGTTCTTTTTAAAAGAACAACCTTTTTTCATTAGCATGTTTGTAATACGCAGCATGTATTTTCAAAACGTTGATTTTTCAAATCTTCATTACTAATACAGAAATATAGCATCCCTAGTTCTCCCCAAACCATATTACAATTTTTATGATCTGAATCAATTTGGAATAAAAGAGTCATTTGCTGCGGGTCTACTCCCATATATTCTCCCGTCTCATATAACACTTCTTCTTGTACAGAGAATGGCTCACCAAACATTTGATGGTTATCGTAGTTATCCGGAATTAGCTCTTCAAGTAATTGCAAGAAACAATCTGAATCAGCCTCATCTTCAATGAAAAGTTCTGGTAATTTGTATGTCAGTTCAAAAGTAATTGCACACTGGTTATATTTCGCTTGTACTTCATTTCCTCTTCGTAATTGCTCTACAGGAACATCATAATAAAGTACACGCCCAGCCTCTGTTAGCTTCACATTTTCTTCAAAATAATTTTCAATGCAAAAGAAATACAGCATCCCCGTCTTAGGAAGATTGTGATCCATACCAACGTTTTGTAAATCACTTAAGTTAAATTGCGCGATAAATTGTAGTGGATTTCCTTTATACTTTGGATATTCAAATAAAGCTGGTAAATCAGGAACTCCTCCCATTTTCGAACTACCTATCGCAACAGTTTCCTGCTGCTTTGGCACAACTTTTATACAAGGAAATACAGTATTAATAAGTTCCTCTTTCAAGTGTGTTAGTTCATATTTATCAATTAATACTTCAATTTTTTTATTCATAAATTCTCCTTACATTTACATACTTATTTATATCATAGTACAAAGATTATACTTCATTCTTTACAAAATCAACAAGCCTTCAAAAACGGGCTTATCCTTCGTACGCGAACAAGTTTAAAAAAGCATACTATACATTGTTCCTACAAACACGATAGTTCTTTAGTTCTTCCAGTACATTTTCCCCTCGTTCATTTTTATTTTTAATATAAGGAGGAATTCCACATGGGTTACGGATATAGTTGCGGCGGTTACGGTTACGGCGGTAGCTGTGGTGGTTGTGGTTACGGAGGTTTCGCTTTATTAATCGTTTTATTCATCCTTCTAATCATCATCGGAGCTAGCTGTTGGGGCGGCTTTGTAGGCTGCTAGTAAACTTAAAAACCATTGTAAAAAAGCACGTACAATACGTGCTTTTTTTCCATTTCCAAATCTTTTATTTGAAAGGAAGTATGTTTAATGAAGATTGATGGTGTTTTTGAAGGAGGCGGTGTGCGCGGTATTGCGCATGTTGGGGCAATTTGCGCGTTAGCCGAAAAAGGTTATGAATGGGAACGTGTAGCTGGAACATCAGCTGGTGCAATTATCGCGGCACTTTTAGCTGCAGGATATTCTTGTTCAGAGCTAAAAACCATTATAACTGATATCAATTATAACAAATTTACGAAGAAAACCTTTATTGACAAAATCCCCTTTATCGGAAAAGGACTAAGTGCATGGACTACTCTAGGTATATACTCTAATGTATTTATAGAAGAATGGATTGAAGAATTACTTCGAAAAAAAGGTGTTCATTTATTTACTGATTTACCGGATCTAAACAAACTCAAAATCATCGCTTCTGATATTAGTAATGGTAAAATGGTTGTCTTTCCTGACGACTTACCAAACTACGGATTTTTAAATTATCGCTTCTCTATCGCTAAAGCGGTAAGAATGAGTAGTACAATCCCCTTCTTCTTTGAACCCGTAAAATGGAGAACTCCAAAATGGAAGCAGCCTTGTTATATGGTTGACGGAGGAATTCTAAGTAATTATCCAATTTGGATCTTCGATTCACCTACCGCTCCTCGCTGGCCGACTTTCGGATTTCATTTTGTAAAAGATGAGATTCAAGCTGATCCCGCTCACTATAACGAGCCTATTTCTATGTTCAAAGGACTATTTAAAACAATGATGCAAGCTCATGATTTACGTCATTTAGATAAGGAGTCAAAAGCAAGAACGATTACAATTCCAACAGGAACGATTACAAGTACTAATTTTGAACTGACGAAGGAAGAAAAAGACTGGCTTTACAATTCTGGTTATAACTCTGCTAATAAATTTTTACAAGCTTGGAACTTTAGGCAATATATTGATGAGTATAGAAAAGGAAATCAAGACCGAAAGACAAATCGATTTTTTCGTCAACTTGACTCATAATATTATTACTTTGCGTATAAATACGAGAACGTTTAACAACTTAATAGTAAATAAGCCTAGTAAATTCTTATATTACTAGACTTATTTACTTCCTATATAATCTCATACATTGTTTAAGGATACGTTAAGCCTTCGGCTTCTTCTGCAGTTATAACTATGTAACGATTTCCCGTTCTTAATCCTAACAGTTCTGCTTTTTCAATCGCCTCTTGCTTCGTCTCCGCATAAGCAGCTAAATATTTTTCTCCATTGATCATTTGGCAAATTACATATTGTTTCATTACTTTCTCCTCTTACTTTTTCATTAGTTGTGCAAGTTTTTTTATACCTATTTCAATTTCTTCTAACGTTGCGTATGAATACGATAGGCGCAAAAATTGATTTGCACTTCTATCATATAAAGTACCTGGGTTTAATAAAACCTTTTCTTGCAGAGCTTTATCAAATAAACTGCGATATGAAATGGGTACTTTTATATGTACCCATATATAAAACCCGCCTGTTGGTTCATGCCAAGTTGCTATTTCACGAAGATATTTATCTAACATTAGTAACATAAAATCTCTTCGTTTTTTCAATTCACTTCTTACAAATCGCAAATGCTCATCATATAGACCATTTGTAAACCACTCTGCTGCAATTTGCTGGGATATAGTGCTTGAACCATAATCTGTTTGCATCTTTATGTCTGACAATCTTTGAATTACTGGCTCGGGTCCAACAATCCATCCAATTCTTAAACCTGGACTAATTACTTTGGACATGCTTCCAATATGTAGTACGATTCCATTTTTATCATAGGCTTTTAAAGGTTTCGAACTAGGTGCATCAAACCATAAGTCTTGATACACTGCGTCCTCTATAATAGGTAATCCAATTTCATTACATATTTCCATCACTTCTATTCGTTTCTTCGCATTCATACTAAAGTTCGTTGGATTATGAAAAGACGGGATTGTATATAAAATAGAGGCATTAAATTGCTTCTTATATTTCTTAATATATGATGTATGTAACCCGCTTTCATCCATTGGGATTCCAATTAAACGTACTCCTGCTGATTGAAAAACATTAAGCGAATATAAATAGGATGGTTTCTCTAATAAGATTGATGCCCCTTTCGAAAGAAGCCCCATAGAAATAAGTTGCAGCGCTTGAATTGCTCCTGAAACAATTAATATAGAGTCAGGAGATACATATACGCCATGCTCCTTTAAGTATTCGGAAATCTTTTCCCTTAAATAAAGATTTCCTTTCGGCTCTTCATACCCAAGCGTCACATTTGACTTTAAAAGGTTATTCATAATTTCTTTCATCTTTTTCTCAGGTAAGAGACTCGGCGCGAGCTCACCTGTTCCTAACCGAATTACATGTGGGTAAAATTCAGCTTGATTAATCTCTTGAATAGCTGGGAGATTCGGATAATGAAGTCCTGTTTCTACATAAGACTGCCAATTAGGCGGGGGTGCGTAAGTTGAAACATTCTCATTATTATTTACAACAATTGTTCCTTTCCTGCCATTCCCTTCAATATATCCCTTCGCAACTAGTTCATCGAAAGCCATTACAATTGTGCTTCGATTCACACCAAATGTATGGGCCAAATCTCTTTGTGAAGGTAATTTCGTTCCAACGGTCCATTCTCCATTAACGATCCTTTCTTTTATATACGTTTCTATTTGTTTATACAGCGGCGTCGCTAGAGACATATCCGGTTTCCAAACGAATCTTTCCATCATATCACCTTATATTCTTTTTGGTTGGTAACCTCCCCAACCATATGGATGGATACAAATTTTCATTTCTTCTATACAATATACACTATCATAATGAATTAAAATAGGAGGTAATATGATGAGTGAAGCAATTATTCATGGTATCATTCTTGCATTTGGACTTATCATTCCATTAGGTGTACAAAATGTTTTTGTCTTTAACCAAGGTGCGAGCCAACCAAACATTTGGAGGGCAGCCCCTGTAGTATTAACTGCCTCTATATGTGATACGTTACTCATATTGATTGCAGTGCAAGGTGTCTCCCTTGTACTCCTTACTTTTTCTTGGCTAACTAACTCATTATATATAATTGGATTTTTCTTTCTCCTATACATGGGCTTTGTTATTTGGAGAAGTAGCCCTTCCAACGATGTAACACAAGAAAAAAGTATGCCCTTAAAAAAGCAAATCCTTTTCGCAGCATCAGTTTCGTTATTAAATCCACATGCTATTTTAGACACAATCGGTGTAATTGGAACAAATTCTATTCAATACATAGGAAGTGAAAAATGGGCTTTCACACTTGCAACTATTATCGTTTCTTGGATTTGGTTTATAAGCTTAGCTTTAGCGGGGAAATTTCTAAAAAGACTAGACTCAACCGGAAAGACAATTTTATTATTAAATAAATTTTCTGGTCTCATCATATGGGGTGTCGCACTTTATATGTTAAAACAAGTTATTTATTCTTAATGAACGAAAGAGAATTGCATGTTACTCAAAACATCATGCAATTCTCTTACAAATTATGAAGTAGGTTCCGGTTTCTGTTTTACCGCCTTTGCATCCTTTGCTGGTTTAATCCAAATGATTGCTATGACAGCACCAATGGCAGCGAAAATACTAGTCAAATAAAACACTTCATGGTCCGCCCCTTTCATGAAAAAAGAATATAAAGGTGGTCCAGCTGCTACACCGATAAATCGCATTGAACTGTAAAATGACGTAACTGTTCCCCTTTGCTCCTTTTCAATTCCTTGTGTAATGAGGGCATCTAAACATGGGAGTGCCATACCAATCCCTATCCCCATAATAACGAGACAAAGAAGTAGTAAATAAATCCCTTTTATAAATAAAGGAATGATGACTGATGCAGCTGCCATTAAAAAACCAATATAGATACACTTCTTCATAACATTTTGATTATCTCCAATTTTTTTACCGGCCATATATGAACTAAGTGACAGTACAAGTAACGGGATAGCAAGCACACACCCTTTCCATATACCATGAATGTCATACTTTGATTCCAGTATAGTCGACAAATAAAAGAGAATTCCGAATAAAATAAGCATAATAATTGCACCTAATGCAAAAATGGCAATTAACCATCTTCCTTTTTCTCGAAACGTAGACAGAATAGATTTTATAAACTCTTTAAGTGGTGGTACTTCTCCTTCTTGTTTCTTTGCCTTTACTAGAACAAGTAATAAAACAATTGATACTACGCATAAAATTGGAATCGCCCAAAATGGTAAGAACCATACAACGGCAGCAAGAGCAGACCCTAAAATAGGGCTCAGCACTTTCCCAAATGTATTGGATGTTTCTATGATTCCTAAACCTGTACTAACTTGTTTTTCGTCTTTGTATAAATCACCAACACACGGTATAACAACTGGCATTGCACCAGCAGCACCAATACCTTGAATCGCTCTACCAATCAATATCCAATTGTAGGGATTATCAACCTTCCAAGATACCCAACCAGTTATCGCTCCTCCTATAGCTGCAATCAGCAAACTCGGAACCATTACCATCTTTCGTCCCCATCTATCTGATAAATAACCAGCAATCGGTATAAGTAGAATGGCTACGATAGAGTAAATTGTAATAATCATGGATACTTGAAACGATGAAATATGTAATTTCTTTTCAATAGTCGGCAGAATTGGGATGAGCATTGAATTCCCTAATGTCATAACAAGTGGAACTGATGCAAGCGCAATTAAACAACAGTTTTCTTTTTTTAACATGTTGGCTTCGAAACCTTTCATCATATATTTCTTACCATATAATAGCCCCGCTGGAACGTAACTTTTCATTCCACCAGGGCTATTACATCTTTACTACTTCCCATTCACAACAAAAGAAATTGGGGAAATTATAGTATTATTCCTATTCTTTGAATCCAGTTCACAATATATCCATACCAATTAATTGAAAAAAAAAGAAAGGAAGAATCCTTCCTTTCTCCTATAACCTTCTACAATTAGCGAGTATATCCGCCACCAAGTTGTTGTTCTGCCATCGCTACAAGGCGTTTTGTAATTTCACCGCCTACAGAACCGTTTGCACGTGAAGAAGTATCAGCGCCAAGTTGTACACCAAACTCTTGTGCAATTTCATATTTCATTTGATCTAAAGCTGCTTGTGCTCCATGTGATGCTAATTGATTAGAATTACGATTTCTAGCCATTACCAATCACCTCCTTATTTATATATAAATTGTGTTAAATTCAAATTAAAATACATGGAAATTTTTGGTTATTTTTTACCATAAAAAAAGAGCCTCTAAAACGAGACTCTCACATCATTTCACATTACGAAGTTACTACTTCTAATTTTCTATTTATTAATACTTTCATTTCTTCTTTTAATATCTCTTTTGCATTATGTCCAAACCATTCTAAGGAAGCAAAAAGATCCGTACCTCTCACTTCCTGAATAATCTCATCATAATTTACAATACCTTCAAATAACGGAACCATACCAATACGACTTCCTGCTGCAGCATATACATTATTAGGTTCAAACACATGCAAATAATCCGCTGAAGATATATTCTTAAAATGGTAATGTAGTGTCCACGGCTTTAATCGATGGAAACTGTCTATTGGATCTGCGCCAGACTCCCATATATGAAGAAAATCAAGATTTATTTTTAAATTCGGATGATTTACTTCTTCTAATAGTTCTATAGTAGAAGGCAATGTGTCTGTTAGTGTATTGGGATGTGTTTCTAACAGCACATACATATTGTGCTGAGCAAACACATCACAAATCTTACGTATTCGCTTCACATACTCTTTTCTCTCTTGTTCCGAGAAGTCCTTGCTCCCTTTTTGCCCAGCAAACGTGCGAATTTTATTCGTATTAAACCAATTAGCTAGTACTACAAGTTGTTCACTTTTCCCTATCGTTTTTTCAAAATCTGCTGATAATGATATATCTAAGTAATCACTTATCATCGTAATTTCTAAGTTTTTATCCTTTAGAAAAGTCAATTCTCGTTCTGTCGTTTCGCGTTCTTGTATATACAAATTTTGTGCATGAGTCCCCCACAATTCAATTCCTTCAAAACCGTTTTCATATGCAAATTGAACAATATCAGTAAATGAAATTAATTGATGACGAAATGAAATGGTACATAGCGAATATTTCATAGCATTAAACTCCCCTATCTTAAATTCAGTTAGCTTATTAAAAAGTTGCGACAGACTGATTTGTTTTCATACCTTTCCATGATAGAAACTGTCTCTCTAATTCCTTCTTAATTTGCAGTTCAATTGCATTCATTTCATCCAGTTTTTCAATAATCGATACTAGCATACCTTTATTATTCGTCATTGCCATTTTAATTGCACGATACTGTACATTTGTAAATCCTTGTACAATATCCTCTACCCGATCACACCAATAATCAAATTCTTGCTCCGAATATTGCAACGTTTCACGGAAGTATGCAAAGGCATGCTCATAACTATATTTACGAATTGCAAGTACTGGTATTTGTTTTACTGCTGCTACAAGTCCAGAAAGCGCATATCCTTCTTCCTCATTTGCCATTTTTACAATTAAATTTTTCAGTTCCATAGTCAGTTCATTGTCGTTCTTTTTGAATGTTTCTGTGAAATAACTAGCTACTGTTTCTTGCGTTGGCTCCCCAATTCCTTCTATATCAATGAAATAACCTCCACCAAATGGGTTATCTTGAATAGAGTGAAGTACTTTTTCTCTTTCCATATTTCCTTCCCAACGAAAATCAGGATCTAGCATGAACCACTCTTCTTCTTTCTCTGTTTTTGATATCATTAAATAATGTGGAAACGGTTTTTGATGAAATTTATTTTCCCTCTCTGGTAATAGAGACATATCAACCATTACAATGACATAACGATTTTCCGGCTTGTTTTCTACTAATTCTAAAAACGTTTCTACATTGCTATCTTTATCTTTTGCATGATCATACCATTCGTTTACTTTAATACCGTACAATTTTTCAAACCAAAGTAAATAATGATCATGGTTAATGTTTTCAGAGTGATATGAAATAATTCCGCCTTCTGTTATATCAAAATCTCCATCCCATAGTCCAAAATAAAATGGACGAAAATCAATGTCGCTACGCCTTTTTATAATTTCACAAAAACAACTCACTAAACAGTGCACTTTTATTGAAGTCATACTCTCATCCACTTTCCTAAAGGTTAGTTATTCACATTTACTTCTTGTAACTCCTCCATAAAATCAAGCAAAGATCCTACAGTAAGAAATGCCTTTGGATCTACCTCATCCTCTGGAACGCATAGCTTTATATCCATTTCTATGTATACAATAAGCTGTAACATCATTACCGAATCTATATATAAATCTTGATTTAAGCGCATCGTTTCTTCTAAATGCTTTACATTTTTCAGTTCCATTTTTTCTATCATAATTTTTAACACGGCATTCTTTAACGCTTCCCGTCTCATGTTGTAACCTCTCCCATCTCTAGTAACTTTCTACTTACTTTTCCAGTTTTATTTTTAGGAATTTCATTTACACTTTCAATTTCATGGGGAACTTTATAAGAAGGTAAGTGCTGAATACACCATTCTCTTATTTGTACTGGATTAACATGAGAGATCACTTTCGCTTTAACTATTTCGCCCATGACAGGATGTTTCCCTCGATATACAATTGCCTCTTGAACACCTTCCAATCGAAGCATCGTTTCTTCTACCTCTATAGGAAAGACTTTTAATCCCGAAACATTAATTACATCGTCCATACGCCCCATAAAATGAATGCCACGCTCAGATTTATACCCTAAATCTTTCGTGAAGATTTCCTTATCATTCATTTTCACGACGATTTCTTCCGGTGCATTTTCATCTGAACCTATGCTTATACTCGCATGAGGTAGAGGGTTTCCTAAATCTAAATGGCTCTTCATATCATGACATATACTAATACAACCTGCTTCAGAACAACCATATTGCTGCATCATATATGTTGTCATTTCTTTTAGTTTATAAAATAGTGCTTCTGGCAAAGGCGATCCTGATGTCATAATTTTATGAAACTGGAACGTTCCTAATGGAAAACTCCCCATAATGTGTAACATAAGTGGTACTGCATATATAATATGTTTTTCTGTATTGCGAACTATATTTAATGCGAATTTAGGATTTTTATTCGTAATGATTACAGGCTGGCTCCCCCTCGTAATTGCTGATAAAGTACCACATATTAGTCCGTATGAATGTGAAACAGGAGCCATAACGATTGGCACTTCATCTACTTCACAGTTTAAAGCTTCATTATAAGCGGTAATTTCCGTATCAACTTCCGTCCATGCTCTACGAATTAGTTTCGGTTCCCCTGTAGTTCCAGAACTATATTGCAGTAAAGAAGGCTCTTCTAGTAAAAAGTTCCCTACTTCTAATTTTGTACAATCGCCATATTCTCCATATAAAATTCCTACACAATTTGCACGCTTTGCCATTTCAATAGCTGTTTCTTTTGGTGTATCTTCATGTATAAGTAATACTGATGATTTCTTTTCTTTTAAGAAAAACACAATCGTAATAATATCGAATGGATCTTTCAGACAAAGTGCAAATCTATTTCCTTCTGCTTCTTTAAATTGTTCCATTTCCTCATAAACTTGTAATCTCAATTCAAAATCACTTTTGCTATACTCTTGTTTATTAACGATTAGCATAATTTCCCCCTGTAACAGCTGATTTTTGTTTCATAAGTTGTCTTACTCTATACAATGGATTTGGAACTTCATGAACAAGCGATTCCACATCCATATATAATCGACGTTTCGTTAATTGTTCAGCATAGAATGTAGGTGCATATAATTGAATATTTTCAAATCTACCTTTCAAATGTGGATATATTCTTAAATGATTTTCAATTTCTTCAACAACCATCATCCAAAAATGTTCTTCTTTCAATCCATATTCATCCGCAAGTACGAATGCTAATTCTCCTAAATTAAACAGGAATAGTGCATCTAACACCATCTCTTGCAAACATTCAATGCGATCCATTTCAAAGAAATCATTCATTTTTCCATTCGCATATGTTTTATGCATTTTAGTAAAGTCGGGACATTTGTCAACCGTTTTCAAATATGGACGATAAAACTCAAGCCCTTCATGAAAATCCTTTAACGCAATACGAACAGGCACCCCTTCTTTATGAACTAGAATCATATTTTGTCCATGTGATTCCAGTGCGATGCCATGCTCTACAACAAGATGTATAACTGGTATTATCGCTTTTTGAATAAGTAATTGTAGCCAATCCTTCATTCCATATTTATTCAACCACGCATCAATAATTGGTGTACCATCTTTCTCTTTAGCGTATAAACCATTAAAAGGAATTGCATCTTCTTGTGCATCTAAATACTTATGAATGCTTTCGCGCCAAATACATCCTAATGAACCATATATAGCTTTTTTATTCGTGTCATACGTTACACTGGAAAACTCATTTAACAAGATTAAACGTGCTTCATCCATTAAATAGGCGTCATTACTTACAACATCATTTAACCAATTTGATATTGCTGGTGCACTCACAACAGAGTATGGTTTCAGCGTACGAAGTGTTGAAGTGTTGAGTAAATTCATCGATAATTTAACGTACGGTTTCTTTGGACTCGTAATATTTCTTAATGTTCTCATTGACTGTTGCGCGCAATAATCGTCCTCTGATGTTCCTAAATAAATAATAAATTTCCCCTGTATATGATCCGCATAATTTGAAATGATGAAATTCACCCACTGCCATGGGTGAACAGGTATAAACACGTACTGTTTTGGATTACATCCCTTATTACGAATTCGTTCCATAAATTCTTCTAATTTACGATCGCCAATCTCCTCTTTTAAAAGGTTGTTATACATCACTTCATTCTCATAACCTACAGTCGCATAATTCTTATGCGCTGCAATCCATATGAGTTTTATTGGCTGCATAAATTCATAACCATATTGAAAATTGTCACGATATTGAAATCCAACACGTGCTTTATAACTAGGATGATATGGATGGCCGTCTATTAAATGGCTTTCAAACTCATCGTAAGATTTTTGAGTATATTCTCTCTTATTATTTCTTTCATATTGTGCAATCGTGTCTTTAAATATTGTTTGTTCTAATTCGTGTATAAAAGAATCTAATTTAGCTTGTTCTACACTAGTAACCCGAAAAACTTCTTCTAGAAATTGCGAGACAGATTGTATTTCTTGCTGTTCATCTTGAACTCTTACTATTAATGAGTCTAACGAAATACGTCCAAATGTCATCCGTTCCCTGCCATAGCATTTGTACGTGACACTTTTGCCTTCTTCATCAAGTCCTTGTATTAGAAAAAGAAGTTGTTCTTCTTTTTCTATGCGAACCGGTGTAATAATCCCCTCATAAATTAACGATTCTACTAATTGACGTAGCACTCTTCTTCGTACTGAAATGTAATCTTCTGATTCGAGCGCCTTCAATACTTTCGTATGATACATGTCCACTCTCATAAAACCCTCCACTTTATGACAAAATACCATTATTTGTATTACGTGAAATTTTAACGTTATTTATGAACGAACAGCCACTTCTCTAACGAGTGGATTATGTACTTGCACATAAATAGCTTGCTCCAATGGATTACTTAACTCATCGACATCGAAAAATCTCGTTAGTAAATTTGCTTTACACGCTAACTTATCTTCGTCCAATAATTCTCTTAAAAATGTAGAAGGTTCCCGGTTATATGGAAGAAATGATTCAAGTACAGACCTTAATTCCGAGAGAAGAATTTCCTCCTTAATTAATCCTGCTGTGCCAAAACCATTAATGAGGCCAAACATATGATTGAAAATTAAGTAGTAACGAAATCTCTCATCCACAATATAGTCGTCATATAAATTTCCAGTACGTTCTCCAATACCAGCTAATTCATTATTAAGCATCTCTTTCATTGAATTACAGAAATAAAATCCTTGATTATCACGGAAATAATATTTGACCGGATAACCATCTTTTAGCTGAACAACGCTATTTTGCTGATGAGCTTCTAATGCAACACCATACTGTAAATACATCCATACCATTGGCTTTAAAGAAATATTCATATATCGTCTAAACCACTCTAAGCTTACTTCTTCACAGCTTTTACTTTCTAAATCTGCTAGGCGATGAATAATATTCGATAACCGCGTACGCTCCCCAGGTATAGCGTCTTGAACTAGCCCAGCAATTAATGTTGCGTCGTTTGCATGTTCGCTATAAAAAGGATTCTCACGAATAATCACTTCAAATCCAGATTCTTGTGTTCCATAATTTAATGTAATAAAGGCTGGATCACAAATAAAATCAAATCCTGGAAATCTTTCTCGTACTTCACCAATAGCCGTATTTAACATTTCCTTCCCTTCAAGACCACTCTCAAGTTCTTTCAGTTTATTAATACGCATTGAATTCGTTACTTTCACCGGAAATGAAAACTTAAGCATATACTTCGAATTGGGATGATATAGCGTCCTTAGTGATGATGTTGCCATATAATACTTACCTACAGGACCAATATACTCAAGCAATTCTTGAATTATCCAATCTTGTACGTAAGCTTGATGCAAGAGCCATTCTGCCTGAAGCGGATGAATTGGAATTAATGCATATTGATCTTCCTTACAGTACTTCGCTATAAATTCCTTACTAACCATCTCATCATTACTTAATTCTTCTTTTATAATCGTTGTTGTAGAATCTGATAATAATGATTTTTCATTTACTATACTTTTATGTGCCCGAAAATAATGAAGCTGACATTCCCCTTTTAATTCTGGAGAATACATTGCACTTTTCCAATCCAATATCCCCTGTCTACTCTTTGGTGTAGGATGAGTTAAATGCCCAAATAATAAAGACTGCTCCGCTTCTATAAAAGTTGTATGGAAACCGTATAATGCGGATGTATCTTCTATTCTCTCTTTTGTAAATTCCTCAATATTTTGACAACTACGGATAACTCGAAGCATAAGTTCCGCAGGATTCGTTCCTTCTCCGTAGTTGATCGACATCTCTTTTATTAAAAACGTAATAACTGTAACGTAATCTGCTGTAATAACAGAATTACTATCTCCAATTTGATAATAAAATTGTTCTCCAAACAAATGGCGATCTGTTGGTGATTTATATATAACTTCTCCATACAAAGTAACGTTCTGTGCCGATAGCCGACAACATAAATATGTGGGGACTGTATCTCTATTCAACGTATTACTGAAGATACTTTTCATTCTTTCATCCTCTGTAATCCATTCTCCACTCCCTGTTTCTCTTAAATAACAGTTTAAAAAGCTTTGTAATGTTGCATGTTCTGCGATTTGTTTCGCAAGCTGCATGTTGGTCCTCCTCTTTATATTAAAGCTATCGAAATTTTATATAATAAACGATAATTGAATGTCGTTATCAATTATGATTCTAATTGATAATGATATTCAATTCAAGAGTATATTTCAGAATTTTTTTATCTGATTTAATTTTTCTTGTTTTCTCTCTTTTCTTTAATCTAGTTAAAAATACAAGAAAAAAATACTCAGTTTCAAACTACATACTTATTATTTTTCATTAGTAATCTATCCAAAATGGTTAAACAAAAGAGGTATACCTTAATTGGTATACCTCTTTCAAACATAAAGTTTACATAATAATATTATTTAAGCAAATCTATATAACTTTTTGTATAACAAATTCAAATCTCTCCAACAATACGCTGTTTCTTCTACCCTTACTCTCTCTAAAAATTTCGTATCAATTTTTTCAGGGTTAAATTTTTCATAAAACTTTTTAGAAGGATTATTCGTAACAACCCAAACTAAAAGTGATTGCATATCATTGTTTATACAATCCGATAATAAAGCTTGAAATAACTTTTGTCCTATTTTCATTCCTTGATACTGTTGTAAAAGGTAGATTGCATATAATTCTCCATCACAATTATATGTACCAGTTCTTTCTACTCCCCCATCGATGAATCCAACTATTTCTCCATTTAAATTCTCTGCTACAAATCTAAATTGATGATTACCTTCTTTTTGAAAAATATCTTCCCATTGTTTTTCTCGTTTCTCATATGCTATATTATCTAGAATTTCTTCAGCAAATATCCCTTTATACGCTGTCTTCCAACTATCAACATGCACCTTTGCTATACCTTGTATATCATCCTTTATTGCTCTTCTAATATGTATTCCCATCATTTCTCCCCCCCTTATTACTCATCATTATATCAATTTCATTCCTTAAAAATCCAAATAAAAAAGAGTGAATTCACTTCACTCTTTTTTATCACAATTATCTACTTTCCACTTCAACTGAAACTACTCGATCAATCTCTTTCAGGGAACTATATAACTCTGTTGTATATAAATCTTCTGGAGCTAAAATAACCATCTCCAGTTGCTGAAATGCTCCACTATCTATATCTTTAATTTTCACGCGTTTCACATGCATGCCTAAATTTTTAATTTGCTTAAATATACCATCTAACTCATGATGCTCTTTAACAGTAATTTTTATAGATAAATCCTTTTGTCTTAATGAATACGGTCCTGCAATTTTCACAAGTTGCGGAAGTACATTAATCGCTAAAATAATTAAAACCATAGCAACTGTCGCTTGTAAATAAAATCCTGCACCAATTGCGATTCCTAAAGCTGAAGCAGCCCACACCATAGAAGCTGTTGTTAATCCAGAAATAACGTCATTACTTCTTCGTAAAATGACACCTGCGCCAAGAAAACCAATTCCACTAACAATTTGAGCGGCCAGTCGCATCGGATCCATATTTGTATGTCCTGGAACAGAATATACATGCACAGATTCAATTGAAACCATCGTAATTAAACAACTTGCTACAGAAATAACCATACTTGTTTTCACACCAAGTGGTTTATTCTTTAGCTGCCTATCTATCCCGATGAATAATCCTAAAAAGAGTGCTAAACCTAATTTGAGTAAAAATTCATATGACATATTCCCATTCTCCTTACTTTACAATGTTTCCCTTAGAATAACTCACTATAACTCTTTTATGATATCAATTCCAGTCTTTTCTATTCATTTAACGTAAAAAACCGAAAAAACATTTATAACGATGTTTCTCCGGCTTTTTATTACACTTCAGATTCTTCTTTATTTCTGATCTTTAATCTTAATTTCTGCATCTTTGTAGAATGCTAATTTACTGTCATTATACTCTTTTGTAAATTTGTTAAACTGCTCTTTCGACTTTTGTGCTTCCACATTTAATTCATTAACAGTTTTAACTTTTTCACCGATTTCTTTTAATTTCGTTTCTTTTACTTTTAATTTTTCATACAGTTCTTTTTCAGTCGCTAACACTTTCGTGTAATTTTCATTCATCTTTTGGAATGCATCATAACGATTCTTATACGACTCTTCTACTGCTTTTGCTTGTTTTTGTAACTTTTTATCTTCAAGCTTCTCTATATTTCCTTGTACAGATTTTGTTTCTTTCTGAGCTTTTTCTAGCATTTCTTTTTCATTTTTCAATACTTTTTCACGATCATCTACATTTGCAGTAGCTTGCTCTAGTTTCTTCACAACTGCTTCATTATGATCTTTGCCTTCTTGCAAAATTTGAGAATATAATTCTTGGCCTTGTTTCTCTAACTGCTCTAATTTTTTTGCTTCATCCACTAAAGATTTTTCTTGTGTTGCTGCTGTTTCAAAAGCTGTATATAGATTTTCTTCTGGCTTTTCACCGAAACAACCTGTTAAAAGTCCTACTGATAATGCTCCAACTACTGCTACTTTTCCATACTTCAACGTTCATTCCTCCATTACATACGGTTATCATGCCAGAAGTTCACTGGGAAGTGACTTTCTTCATGATAAGCTTCGAACTCATAACCTTTTTCTTTTAGCCCCTTTAAAATTGCTGGCACAGCAGCAACTGATTGCGGGTGAATATCATGCATTAAAATTACTTCTTGTGGTTTTGTTGCGTTTGTTAATACATTTTGAGCAATTTGTGCTGCAGCTGCATCAACTGGCATTTTATTGTATCTCCAATCTAATGAATCAATTGTCCAATCCCATACTTTAAATCCGCCTTCTACCACTTTATTTCGAAGACCTTCATTTAATCCAGGCATCGAACCATATGGAGGACGTGTTAATTTAGGTGATTTCCCAATAATATTAGCGATTAAACCTTGATCTTCTTTCATCTCATTTACATACTCGCCATTTTTATATAACTTTGCGAAATTATGTGTCATACTATGCATGCCTACATAATGACCCTCAGCATTTTCACGTTTCACTAAATCAGGAAATTCTTTTACATTCGCTCCAATTAAAAAGAACGTCGCCTTCGCATCATGTTGTTTTAGCGTATTTAATAATTCAGCCGTATATTTCCCTGGCCCATCGTCAAATGTAAGATAAGCAACTTTTCTTTCTTTTCCATTAAAACGACTTGGTGCCGTTTTATTCATTTCAACTTTCGGCTGTTCACTTGCAAGCTGCACTACATTTTCTTGTTTCGCAACAGCTTTTGCTGGTGAAGTAATTGATTGGAACATGTAATACCCAATAGCTACTGCGGCAATCGCTATTAAAACGACTACTATTTGTTTAATTTTTAAAGCTTTTTCCATTCTATCGAATTCCTCTCCCTATTAATCTTATATATAAATCGCCCAATATAATTATACATCTATTTATTTTTATTTCACCATATAAATAGATTTTATTTGTATTATAATGGGAGTTTTATCAAAATTGTTGTTCCTATTCCTTCTTTGCTTGTAACACTAAGCACACCACCATGAAGCTCTACCATTTTTTTAACGATAGCTAAACCAATACCTGCACCTGCAGCATGATTATTAATTTGGTAAAATGATTGCTCAATATATGGTAAATGTTCTTTAGCAATTCCAATCCCTTCGTCTCTTACCTTAATCACTGCTTGTCCTTCTATTTTAGTCGCTTCAATGTGTATTGTACTTTTTTTATGTGAATACTTAATTGCATTTTGAACAATATTCAAGAAAACTTGCTTTAACCTATTTCGATCTCCCATCAATTCAATTCGGTCTATAGTAGTAATAAATTGAATTTCCTTCTCTTCCGATTTAGGAGTTAATTGCCAAATCGTCTCCTCTAGTATATCGTACAACTGCACCTTTTGTTTATATAAATTAAAATGATTTGATTGTAATCTTGAAAAATCTAGCAATTCTTCTACTAAATGAATCAATCTATCTGTCTCACCTGAAATAATGCCCATACCTTGCTTTATTTCTTCTTCTGTTAAATAATCTACTGTTTTTAACGTCTCACTCCAACCTTTAATTCCTGTTAAAGGCGTTCGTATTTCGTGCGAAATAGAAGCAATGAATTCATTTTTCATCTGCTCAGCCTTATCTATTTTATAGGCCATATAATTTAAACTATGTGCCAATTCACCTAATTCTCCAGGATAATCTTCTTTAATTTTTTGCTTTAATGTGCCTTCTGCAATTTGTGAAGAGGCTTGAATAATGGATTCAATTGGCTCAACAAATGAATTTGCCAAACGTCTACTAATTAAGAAGACGACTCCCGAAATAACAATACCTACAGAAATAGTAAACGTAATAATTTCAATAATCTTTTTATTTACATTTGTTAAAACAGTCGTATATTTTAAAACACCAATAGTTTGTCCTTGATGTATAAGTGGGCTTAGCACCTCTAGTTGTTTTTTATTACCTTTCGTAGTAACTTGATTATACATTTCACCTTCTAATAATGATTGTGGAATATTCACTTTACCTTCTACCTTTTCACCACTTGAAGATTGTATAACCGAGCCGTGACGATCAATTAACTGTAATTCTGTTCCTTCTAATTGAAAGCTACTAATTATGTCACCACTATATTCTTGTAATCGAATAAAGTATAGTGAATTGTATTCTGAAAAAAAACGTGTACTCGTTTTCGCATGAGACTCTATATATTGCACAATACCATTATAATAGTATCGATAAATTGAGACTGAAAATACAACTTCAAATAATACAAGCATAAGTGTAATGACCGTCATAAAATATAAAGTCACTTTCCGTTTCATCTCATACTTTCCTTCCACACATATCCTTTTCCCCACACCGTAAGAATAAATTCAGGTTCTGATGGATTACATTCTATCTTTTGACGTAACCGTCTCATATTTACATCTACTACTTTCGTCTCGCCTACGTAATTGGTTCCCCAAATCATATTTAAAATTTCATCACGCGAAACTGGCTTTGAAGCCTGATTCATTAAATACTGTAATATCATATACTCTGTAGGTGTTAAATCGACTAATTGTCCATCTTTATACAATCTTTCTTCTATAATATTTAACGAAAATGGACCTGACGTAACAATATTCGTTTTTTCTTCATGTACTTCTATTCTTCTTAATAAAGACTGTATACGTGCAGTTAATACTACTGGACTAAACGGTTTTGCAATATAATCATCTGCCCCTATTCCTAGTCCTTGCACCTTATCTTCATCTTGTACACGTGCGGTTAACATAATAATACCTATTTTTTCATTTTCTTTCCTGATAGCCTTACAAACTTCTAAACCATCAATTCCCGGTAACATAACATCCAGCAGTGCTATATCAACAGTTTGTTCACTCAAAATCTGTAACGCTTCTTCTCCAGTAGTAGCTTCTATTACATAAAATCCAGCACGTTTTAAATTTAAAACAATAAAGCTACGGATCGTTAATTCATCTTCTAAAACTAAAATTTTTGACATAATTCCCACCTCCTACTCTTGTTGATAATCCGCTAGCGGTTTTATATATGCTTTCACTTTTTCAAATTCCGATTGCTTCGGTACTGCATATACGTGAGAAGCCGTTTTAATTGCTGCGCTGTAGCCTTTTATATTGAACCATTCTTTCCGCTTAAAAATATGAACTTCAAGCCATATTTTATTTGTTCTTGTATCCAAAAACTTTTGAGAATTTGATTCTTTTTGCTGATCTGGTATTGTAATTTTCCCTATTAACTCTTTAGGAATTTTCACATAATACCCTTTTTCTATATCTATATATCGTTCTTCAATTGGTTTAATTCCAGATTCACTCCACTGTATGTAACGTTCAAAAAGCGGACTATCGCCATGTGATTTATCCTCCCAACCTTTTGGACGTACAGTACGAACAAATTCAATAATGCCGTCTTCATTAACATCTTTACTTTCTACAACATATTCATTAAATAAATCTTCTTTCCCATCTATAGGTAATACTTCATAATGATCCTGATCAAATTTTGCTACATAAGTTATACCTGAATGAGCGCCAACTCCTGCATCAATTACTACCGCCTTTAGTGATTTAGATATACGCCCCATTTGTATTCTTTGAATACTATTTATAAATGGATCGTATGACACTTCAGATAAAGTCTTAAATTGTTCCATGAACTCAACTGTCAGCTTCTCATCTTTTTCAAATGTAACAAGGCTTATATCTTTCAGTCCATTTTCATTTAGATCCTCTATGAATAACTTCGTATAACTTCGATTATATATTTCCTTCATCTCTTCATTTTCTTCCGAAAAAACATACATAACATGTTCTAACGATTCACGATTTACAGAGATTCCGATTAACAACTCTCTCTTCCCGTTCCCTGTAAAATCACCGACTTCAACGATATCTACATCTCCTCCATCAAATTTATGTGTGGACTTTATTCTCCAGCCATTTCCGATTTCTTCATATACGGCTAAATATACGCTATGATCTTCATTCGGCAATTTATAAAATAAGATGGCTTCCTTCTTATTATCTTGTTTAAAATTCATTGACCAAATCATCTGTTTATCTTTGTTAGACATTGGAGTAAGTAAGCGATAATTAACAGGTAAATCTTTATCAATTTCTTCCTTTAATTCATTAATCCATTTTTCATTTGTAGGAGCTTCCATTAGACTTGTTGGAGCTTCAGACATTTTACATCCAGTCAATATAAAGATAATTCCCATCATGCTTAACCATTTCTGCATATGATATCTTTCCTTACCACAAATTTTGAATATGTCCTTTTACTTTTTTACCTATCCATTATACTCATACATATGAGTATAATTTTTCTAAACTAAAAAATCGTTACAGAAAAGTTACAAATACATTCCAAAAAAAAAGATTGGCAAAAGCCAATCTTTTTTTATTATTCGTTTCGGACTGATTTTGGCGTTACACCTAAATGATCATTTAATTTTTTGGAAATATCTTTTACATTTTTTTCATTTGGAATGTAATAATAAATACCACCGATACGTTTATCTGTACCTTCTATTTGCATTTTTTCCATTTCCAAATTAGATCCTGCCATATTTTTTGTAATAGCAAGCATATCGTCAAATGTTAAGTTCGTTTTCATGTTTTTATCAACCGCATCTAGTAAAGAGCCCATTTTGCTAATTGATTGAACAGACATCGCTTTTTTAGCAATTGCTTCTATTACAAGTTGCTGTCTCTGTCCACGCATTGCGTCACTATCAATTTTACGCGTTCTTGCAAGTGCAAGAGCTTGTTCTCCATTTAAATGTTGGTAACCTTTTTCTAAATGGATCATACCAGCTTGGTCTTTACTATCTTGTTCAGTGAAAGTAACTGGTACATCAATATCAATACCACCAATTGAATCGACAATTTGTACGAATGATTCAAAGTTAAACTTCACATAATAATCAACAGGTACATTCAAAAATCTTTCCACCGTATCGCGTGTGCTTTCTACGCCACCAAATACGTGAGCATGAGTAATTTTATCTAATTTTTTTCTAGTTGGAATGTAAACACGTGAATCACGTGGAATACTTACTAGCTTAACAGACTTATCATCTTTATTAATTGTTGCTAATAAAAGTGCATCTGTTCGAACTGCTTCGCCATATTGGCTTTTTCTCATTTCACTTCCATCTACACCCATGATTAATATTGAAATATTATCCTTTAAAGGTTCGACTTCTTTATCACGCTTTGATGACTTATCAATTTTTGCATACGCATCATTTACAACAGCTTTTGCTTTATTATATATAAACGAACCATATCCTACTCCTCCAAAAATAAGTAGGAAAAATGGAATTAATATGAACCATTTTATTGACTTTCTTTTAGAACGCTTTTTATTACTTCTCGTATTTTGTTCTAATTCAGAGCTCATACCCATTCGCCTCTCTTTCTCTTTACCAAGTATAATGTAAGTCTATTTATCTTCATATTGAATTTCCTTTCACTAACCTTACAATTTTGTAAGGTTACTACTTAAACCCAATACGTATTCCATTTCACATTATACTCTCGTACTTATTTTTGGCAAGTCACTATTTACCAATTTCAAAAATTTAGCACTTCGCAACATATGAATTTACAAATTTATTAACTCTTTCATTTTAAATTAGGATGTCTTTTTCTTAACAAACGATATGAATAAAGAATCCAGCTAATTATAAAATCTCTATGAATACAGTATATTTGACGTTATTATTTCTCAAACGGCGTATACACGCTTTTCTTCCCCTGATTATCAATGTAAGCCGACTTTGCTTTTATTTTTGTTTTTTCTACTTCCATGTCTTCATTTGAGAAGTTCACAATGATTTTAATATCTTTTCCATAAGAAACAGATTGTACTAGCTTATCTTCTGACAAATACGCAAAATTCGTCATCTCTTCTTTTACTGCTTTTTCATGAACTTCATTCCAAACTTTTAGATGCTCTGTAATTTCTTTTTTATGCTTATTCCACTCTACTTCATCTAAATGGTACAACGGAGGAACATTATACAATAATTCAGACAGCATTCGATTTCCAACTTCATCTTTTGCCTTTAAACTTCCCCATTCCCAATGATGTGTTGTAATAACGGAATCATTGTATACTAATTTATATAATGGTACCGAATATACTGGGTTTAAATATACTTGTTTATATTCTTCTTTCAATGGTACTTGTTTTGCATATTTTTCAGGCACATTTTGATTTGGTGACCAATATCCACCGACATAATACGGACTTGTTTTATTTTTCCGCATATCTTCATCGTCCCATTTAATAACAGGTGTTTCAATTCCATGTGCAAATGCAATCGTACTACTAGCAAAATCATTTCCGCCTTCAGAACCAACGACCATACCCTTTTCTTGCGCAATGTAGTCCATTCGTTTTAAACGTGCTTTTAAATCTTGCTCTTGCGTCGTTATATGTTTCGCTGAATAGTCATCGTAAATTTCACCTGTCGCATCACAATCAATAAACCATGAATTATATTTAGGACCATTTTGTAATATATCATTCATGCGTTCCTTTACACTAGGCAGCGATAAAGTCGGGTTTAACTTGCGACCTCTTCCTAAAAAGCCTTGCACCTTTTCTCCGTTTTTCTTCGTTACAGTAGCCTCTTCGTATAATGACGGGTCATTAAAGGATGCTGTGTTCCAATTTTTATCACTTTTTTCGTGAATGGAATGATACGAATCATACGGACCAACTAAATACCCCATTTCCTTAGCTTTTGTTACGAAATTAGGTTGCATAAATCCTTGTTCCCAGTTCGGCAGACCAATCCACGCTTTTTCTATTCCTGCCTCTTTCATTTCCTTTAATATATCCGTTCCATCTGCATTACCCCATTTACTTACCTCTTCAACCGCATCACCAAGTAGCGACTTTAATAAATGCTTATTTAAGCTATACAATTCTGTATTCGTTAAGTGACCTACACCTTTCTTTAATAGCACACTAGCTTCCTGATTAACGTTTTGAAAAATATCCTCTTTATAAAATTCCTTCATCGATAATACTTCGTTTATATAACGTAAAATAACATTTTTTTGATACTTATCAATGAAATCTTGTTTACTTACTTGATCCAATACATTCAGTTCCCCAGGCTCGGAACTATTCTTTTGAATAAGTTCTTTTATATGACTAAACAGCGGGCTATTTATTTGCTCCCTTAGTTTTGGCCAATTTATATTATTTTCTAATAAACCATTTTGATTCCAAAAATAAAAATGCGCCGCTCCATATAACTTTTCGATTTCTTTATTTTTTCTAGCCTTTTCTTGTAATGTTTTAAATTCACCTTTTCGAACAATATCATCCTTATACAGTTTAGCAATGCTTACCGCATCATTATTTGTCACATATAATTGAAATCCATATGTTTTATTTTTATTTATGCTCGGAAATTCATGTGTAAAATCAAATCCTATTTTCGGATCCGAATGAAATTTCAATTCATTATTAAACATATTCGTTGCAATATATACAATTGAATATTTCGAACCATTTAATGCGAAAAACTTCATAGAAAATGATTCAGCAAATGAATATGCATCATCCTTTAAAAACTTCTTCCAATTCTCATCATTGCTCGGAATTTGCTTACCCTCCCATAACGGAAGTGTATAATTTTCAGCTTCTACTTTCGGCCATGTAAAGCTTTCTGCACCAGTCGATTCCATTTCAATGTTTAAGTGGTCTTTTTTCTTTTCTAATTTTATTTTTACTTTTTGATCTGGATATTCCCACGATGTACGATCCTTTTCTTTTTTTACATTCGATACCTTCATTTTCGGTAGGGGTTGTGATGCCTGTTCCTTTGCCCCCTCATGTTCTACAGTTAATGTGAATGTTTCTGGATTTACATCATAAGTAAAATCTTTATACGTCGCTTTCTTTATTTTAGACTCTTGTACAGCATTACTACCTTTTACGTCACAACCGACTAAAGTCGAAAACGACATAGTTGTAAGAAGACATATCGCTATCGTTTTTTTCATCCTCTGCACCTCCACCAATGAATATACAGATGCTTTGTTACAGGAATGTGGCAAAAAAGAATAGAGCTAGCATTTTGCTAGCTCTGTTTGGAGTATTAAAAGTTGATATGAACAACTATAATTCGCTTAGAAGATATGTAATACAGTAACTACATTTTTTCTCAACAATTATGAAACTAAACAAATCAAAATTTTAACAAGCATTCTTCAACTGAAAAAATAAGTGTATACAATGTATCCTAAAAGTAGTACTAAAATGATTATTCCTGTACCTTTCCAATTCATACCGCCTGCTATATCAACTGGACTACCCGTTTCCGCTCTATTGAGTCCGTCACGTAAAGAACCCGTAGGATTACTTTTTAATTCACTTTGTCTCATACGCTCTCTTTTTTCTTCTGGTGACTCTTTATTCATTTAATCACCTCCAAAATGAATGCACTCTTTACTTACATTATTCAAAATCAACATTTGTTTTATATTTTTCCGAAAAAACCTAATTTAAAATAGGTTTGCAACGTAAAGAAAGCTAGCCATGCCAGCTTTCTTTACGATCCAATATGCTCTTCCTTATTTACAATAATACCTTTATGGTCGATTTCAAGCTCACATACTTTCATATCTGTAAATACTCTCGCTAATTGCTCAGCGATTTCTTGACGCTTCTCATATGGCGTTAATATAAAAATAGATGGCCCCGCACCACTAAGTGCTGTGCCGTACGCACCAAATTCTTTTGCGCATTTACGAATAGATGGTAATAATGGTACGAGTTCTAAACGATATGGTTCGTGAAAATGGTCTCTCTCCATCATTTCACCTACAACTTCCCACCGCTTTTGACATAATGCAGCTACTAATACGTTACTTATCGCACTAGCTTTAACTGCCTCATGAAACGGAAACATCTTTGGTAATACAGATCGACTTTCATCTGTATTTAATTCTGCATTCGGAATGAGAGAAATTACACCCAATTCCTTGCTCTCAATTCTTACGACGGAAACATCCTTTCCATCAAGTGCTCCAATTACAGTTCCACCTAATATAGAAGCAGCAACATTATCAGGATGTCCTTCAAAATTTGTAGCAATTTGAACTTTTTGATCAGCAGTTAAGTTCAAATTGCCTAGTTGATTCGCAAGCTCTATCCCAGCTACAATCGCTGATGCACTACTTCCTAGCCCTCTCGTTAATGGGATATTACTAGTAACTTCTATTATATGGGGTGATATAGAAGGACATACTTTACATGCCGTGCTAACGATTAAATTTTTATCGTCTGTCGGAATTGATTCTTCAAAGGAATGGATTACTTGCCATTTATCAGCTTTTTCTTTAACCACCACACCTAAATACAATGACAAAGCTATTCCAACTGAATCAAATCCAGGACCAACATTCGCCGTACTAGCAGGGACACGAACGCTAAATGGTATCACGACATAATCACCCCTTTAATATGATCTTTAATTTGTTCTATATCATTTGACACACTTGCGATGTCTAGTTGATTTGAAGAAATAGCGATATCAGGATCCTTCAAACCATTTCCAGTTAATACCGCAACAACTGTTTCTCCCTTTTTGATTTTCCCAGATTGAACATGTTTAATTACGCCGGCTAATGAAGCATTTGATCCTGGTTCAGCGAAAACTCCTTCAGTTTTTGCTAATAACCTATACGCATGTAAAATTTCTTCATCTGATACCATATCTATTTCACCACGAGACTGCTCGGCAGCCTCTACTGCATACGCCCAACTTGCTGGGTTACCGATGCGAATCGCTGTTGCAATTGTTTCAGGCTCTTCAATTACATGCCCTTTTACAATTGCAGCTGCTCCTTCCGCTTCAAAGCCATGAATTCTTGGCTTTTTATAACCTTTTTCTTTCTCATATTCACAGAAGCCTTTCCAATACGCTGTAATATTCCCTGCATTCCCAACAGGGATAGCTAGAACATCTGGTGCATTTTGCAATTGGTCACAAATTTCAAACGCTGCTGTTTTTTGCCCTTCAATTCGATAAGGATTTACTGAGTTTACTAACGTAATCGGCTCTTCTGCAGCAATATTTCTTACAGCCTTAAGCGCATCATCGAAATTCCCTTCTATTGAAATAATTTCAGCTCCATAAGCGACCGCTTGCGCTAATTTCCCATGTGCAATCTTTCCTTCCGGTATTACGATAATGCATTTCATCCCAAGACGTGCCGCATATGCTGCAGCTGATGCTGATGTATTACCTGTTGATGCACAAATGATTGCTTCTGAACCTTCTTCTTTCGCCTTAGCAACTGCCATGACCATACCACGATCTTTAAAAGAACCTGTCGGATTCGCTCCTTCGTACTTACCATATAGCTGAATCCCTAATTGTTTTGATATATTTAATAATGGAATAAGTGGTGTGTTTCCTTCCATTAAGCTGACATCAGGTGTATTTTCATTCACCGGTAAATAAGACGCATATTGTTTTAATAGTCCTTTATACATATTGTTTTTCCTCCTCAATAATGTAGTAACTGTTTATTTCACTTGCGACAGCTTCTATCGCTTCTAAAACTCGTTCAAATTGATACTTGGAAGTTCGATGTGTCACAACAACGACTTCTGCCAGTTCACGGTTTAAAGGTAATTGAATAACCTCTTTTAAACTTACAGAATAATTAACGAAACATTCTGTTATTTTTTGTAACATCCCAGGCTCATCTTGTAATGAAATGCGTAAGAAATATTTCGAAACTACTTCTTCATCACCTTGTAATTCATAAGGAACTGGTTCTTTTAACGCACTTTTATTTTTCGGAACTTGATTCATATTTTTAACGATTGAAATAATATCACTTACTACAGCAGAACCAGTCGGTAACTTCCCAGCTCCGGGTCCATAAAACATCACTTCTCCTACCGCTTGGCCATGGACATACACCGCATTAAATTCATTATTCACATTTGATAATGGATGCTGGCTCGGTAAAAGCGTCGGTTCTACACTTAAATGAATGGCTGGTCCTTGTTTTTCAGCCTTACCAATTAACTTCATAGTAAATCCTAACTTTTCAGCCATTTGTAAATCTTCTTTTTCGACCTTTCGAATCCCTCTTACTTGCACATCATCTAATGAAACATTCATCGAAAAACCTAAGTTTGCAAGAATTGCTACCTTTCTCGCCGCATCTAGTCCATCTACATCTGCTGTCGGATCCGATTCTGCAAAGCCTAATTTTTGTGCTTCCTGTAAAGCCTCTTCATAAGACCATCCATTTTGACTCATTTTTGTTAACATATAATTTGTTGTACCATTTACAATTCCCATTATTTTTTCAATTTGATCTGATGCTAGCCCATCAGTTAGTCCTCTTAACACTGGAATACCGCCCGCTACACTCGCTTCGTAACATAAATCACAATCATTATCGTTCGCCAGTTGAAGAAGCTCTGCACCATATACAGCCATTAAATCTTTATTTGCTGTTACGACATGTTTTTTATTTCGTAAAGCCTTAACAATATGCTGTTTTGCTTCTTCAATTCCGCCCATTACCTCTACTACAATATCAATATTTGAATCATTTAGAACTTCATCTGCATGACTTGTTACTGCAATCCCGTCAATACAAACATCGCGTTCTTTTTCCAAATCACGTACAACGACTGTTTTCACTTTCACTTCGTATCCTGTATCAAGTGCGATTTTTTTATAATGTTCTTTCAAAATATGAACAACACCACTTCCGACCGTACCTAAACCTAATACCCCAACATTTATAACGTTATTCATCTTCTAATCTCCTCCTAAAAGTTTAATTATTACATCTATACATCACCTTACTCTGCTTTTTTGTCATGCAGGTGGTGGTTATTTCCGTACTTATAAATCGTTTCATATTACCGCACCTCCTTTCAAAGTAAAAAAACACACCCATCCCTAGGAAAGGGACGAATGTGTTTTCGTGGTTCCACCCTTGTTCCAATCTAGACGTATTTCCTCCTAGATTGCTCAAGTTCAGATAACGGCTGATACCGCCAATAATTACTAGATTACTCGTTCACTATTGAAGTTCAAAGGTGGTAAAATCATTTCTCGTGTTAGGAAGCTCACACCCTTGGCTTCCCTCTCTGTAAACCGTAAAAATGATTTCGTGTCCTTATCGTTACTTTTTCGTTCATGTTTATTTGTTAACTCATTATACTCGCATAAAAAACAAAATCAATACTATTTTTTAATTATTTTAAATTTTCAATCTCTTATACCATAAAAAACACACTCATCCCTAGGAAAGGGACGAATGTGTTTTCGTGGTTCCACCCTTGTTCCAATCTAGACGTATCTCCTTCTAGATTGCTCAAGTTCAGATAACGGCTGATACCGCCAATAATTACTAGATTACTCGTTCACTATTGAAGTTCAAAGGTGGTAAAATCATTTCTCGTGTTAGGAAGCTCACACCCTTGGCTTCCCTCTCTGTAAACCGTAAAAATGATTTCGTGTCCTTATCATTACTTTTTCGTTCATGTCTATTTGTTAACTTATTATAGTTATCAAATTTTTAAAAAGCAAGCCTATTTTTACTAACTATTTTCAAAATAATTTTTTATTATATTTCACAATAGCATTATGCAACTGCCACTCAATTTACCTATTTTGTCATTTCTCCAGTTTATAAATCAACGGTTCATATATAAAGTGAAACTTTAATCAGTGGGGATTTTGTTCATCCCCACTGATTATTAGCCTTCACCAATCGGGCTTTTACGGGCAGTTGATCCCCACCTAACTTCTTTGCTTTCGCTGAATTTTGAGGTAGGGGTGTTACTGCCCGTTAATGCGGGATAAATCCCCATTCTAAAACCCGTACATACTCACCTTACAAAATTATATCAATAAAATTTTTAATACAATCTTTTTGTATAACTTTCTTCTAAAGAACGTGCAACATCTTCTTCTGAAGCATTCACTTTCGCATGCTCTAACAACATTTTTGCTGCTGAAGGTAACTCTTTTTTATGTAACCAAGATTCTGGATCCCATATCTTCGAACGAATAAACGCTTTTGCACAATGAATGTAACACTCTTCTATTTCAACAACAATTCCAAGCAACGGATTACGTCCATTCGCCTGCATTTCTTTCAAAATTTCTTCATCGTTTGTAATATACGCTCGGCCATTTATTCTAAGTGTCTCCCCAAGACCTGGAATAAAAAAGATTAGTCCTACACGTGGATTTGAAATAATATTCAAAATGGAGTCTATACGACGATTTCCTGGCCTTTCTGGAATGATAATTTTATTATTATTGAGTACGTATACAAATCCAGGTGCGTCTCCTCTCGGCGAGGCGTCACACTCCCCCAACTTATTTGCAGTAGATAATACTAGAAAAGGAGATTTAGAAAGGAAATCTACACAATGGTGGTCTAATGATGAAATAACTTTTTTCAATGCTCGCTCACTTGGTTTCCCCAATATTTTCCGTAACTCTTCCTCTGTTGAAATAATCGATTTTATTTCCATACGCTCTATCTCCACTTATAATCGCCCCTTTTTCTTTATTTTCCCAAAATTCAATACGAATATTGTATAATAAAATTTGCAGAAAGGGGAATTAAAATGACAGAGTGGTTAACAATATTTGATTCTGAAAGAAATACACTTGGGAAGAAATTACGCGATGAAGTGCATCGTGACGGTGATTGGCACGAAACATTTCATTGTTGGTTTGTAGAAAAAGATGCTAAAGATATATTCTTATATTTCCAATTACGCTCTAAAAATAAAAAAGAAGCTCCACTTATATGGGATATTACTTCAGCTGGACATATTATGCATGATGAAGATGTACAAATTGGTGGTCTTCGTGAAATCGAAGAAGAATTGGGGCTTTCCTTTCAAACTACTGATTTAGTATACAAAGGAATCTTTAAAATAGATTATGAACTTTCAAATCTTACTGATCGTGAATTTTGTCATATGTATTTTCACAATGTCATCAATCCACTTCCATTCGCACCAGGTGAAGAAGTAGACGATGTGATGAAAGTACATGCAACTTCTTTTCTACAACTATTAAATGGTGAAATTTCATCTTTTACAGCTACTTCTGTTTTGAGCAATAAACCGATAACGATAACTTTTGATGATATTTATCCATATGATCTTGCATACTATGAATTTGTTGTTGAACAAGGAAAAGACTTACTAGAAAATAATAGTTTATAAATAAAATAGGACTCCTAGCATTATATTGCGTGGAGTCCTATTTTTCATTATTGCTCAAGTGCCTTCAATCTTTTCTCTACTCGTATGAATAAGCGAATGATTAGTACTAGCATAAAGATCATTATAGCTAACGTTGTATGGGAGTATCTAAACAGTATACTAATAACACTTCCAATTAACATCATGATGAATCCATTTTGCTTCATCACTTCTGCACTATACCTGTTACCCGCACCCCATAATTCCTTATTTTTCATAGATCGTTTCGTACGATAACCATATGCCGCATTAATATCGGTCGGTGGATTCTTTTGAAGAATAATTGCCGCAAATATAAAAATAATACTAATCAATATGCTTATTCCTATGTTTACTAGTGCATAAATCAATTATATCCCCCCTAACTTACACTTTCATTATACGACATAAACCTTATTTTCCCAATTCATAACACATTCACTTTCTTTCTTTTGATGTCTGGAACATACTTGGAAGTGTTACAAAACGTGCCCCTTTCGTTTTTAACTGCGGAATGATTTTGTCTAGTGCATCTACAGATCCTTGTAAATGCCCACCTGGTGTTGAATGTTGGAGGATGACACTTCCAGGAAATGAATTCCCTAACACATTATTTGTAATCGTATCAGCACTCACACCTTTCCAATCAACCGTATCAACACTCCACTGTACAATCATAAAATTTTGCTCTGTGGCCCATTTTAATTGATTTTCAAGTATTTCACCGTATGGCGGACGTATAAACTTCGGTGCATAACCAGCTAAACGATTTAATATTTCTTCCGTTTTTATAATTTGATTACGGTACTCATCCTCATTTACTTTCGCTAAGTTCGGATGACTATACGTATGATTACCAATTACATGCCCTTCATTCGCAATACGCTTTACTACGTTCGGAAATTTTTCTGCGTTTTCACCAAGTAAGAAGAAAGTCGCTTTTACATTATGTTGTTTTAACTTATCTAAAATTTTTGGCGTAAATTCTAAATCTGGTCCATCATCAAATGTAAGAGCTACTTCCGCTTTATTGTACGGTCCGGAAAATGCGTACGCATATTTTTCGACCCATGAAAATGGTGTCCACGATCCACGCTCATATGCTTTCATTTGTACTTCATAGTTTTGAGGGGTATATACGTATGGCAATGAACTTATATAGTCTCCATAATAAAATGAGTCATATGGCATATAGGCGTATGAAACATCTCGTTCTAGTCCCCAATGATATGGGGCAAACATTTGTGGCGAATAAAAATAATACATAATAAAAACCTCCCTAAAGTTTCATATGTGATTCATCTGCACTTTGTTAGAGAAATTGTTATTCATAAACAAAAAATAAGACTGTCCTTAATTAGGACAGTCTTGCTGCTTTATATTATTAATAAATCGATGTACTATCTTTCGGCAAAGCTTTCACATGTTTTAAATAGTTCGTCACTTTATCATCATCATCTTGCGGATATTGATATTCATACGTGTTAGCAATTTCGTTCGCCACTTCCCTAAATAAATCACCCATGACAAAGAATGAATCCCATATGTTTTCATATTCTGCATTAGAAAATGTTCTTTTAAATTGCTCCCACATATCTTCTTCAATATATTGCTCAAAATGCTTTCCAAACTTCCCTGTATTAACTGTAAAGTCTGTTTTCATACCAATATACCATTCTAGCATTACGATGAACATATCTCGCACCGGTCCTTCAAGCATTCCTTTTGCATAAGAAAGCTCCTCTCTCCATAACCCTTTTGCGATATTCGTACTACACCACCAAAATTCATTACAGCAATCTAAAAACTCTTTTTCTGTAGGCTTTTTTACTAAGTAATCTTTATCGCTTGCTGGCGGGAATTCTTCCAGACAATTATCTTTATCAAGAAGCAGTTTACTTAAACTATCTTGTCCAACGAACTTTTTTATTAACTCAACTGGAACTAGCGTTAAATCAATCCGATTCCCATCCACGAACTGCATTAAATATGGAAACTTCCCATCTTCATCTGGTGGAACTAACGACATTTCTTCTGGCATTTGTACAATCATTATTTCTCCAAATCTATGAATCCAATTATGATTAGACGTAAAAGATTGTATATCATTTACAACATACATAATATCATAGTCTTGAAAACAATCTCTTTTCACATTTGGATTTACACGCGATCCATTCATGATGACAGCTCGAATTCTTTCATCCTCTATTGCTGTATTTATAATTAAATCTAACATTTCTTTTTCAGTTCTCATCTACTTATAGCCTCCAATTTTTTAATATACAATATAGTGTTATGTATACTGGAGGTCCACGAGCTAATCTCGTTATACCCGATACATGTTATAATTTTTGAAACTTCTTTTTCATCCCTTTTTCCTCCTTACATCACTCTTTTACAACTGCCATTCCTTTCAATTTACCAATGCTTTCTACCATTCACTTTTAATCATACAGAAAATTCCGTCTCAAATACAAAAAATAAAGAAGGGACATCTCCCCCTTACAGAATAGATATCCCTTCTTTTAAAGTTAAATTTAATTCCTATGGATTAGTAGACCAAAGTCCAGCAGATTTAATAAATGTACGTTTATTTAATTTCAGCTGCGCTACGATAAATTCTGCAATATCTTCCGCTTGCATTACTTTATCAGGGTTTCCATCAGTTAATCCTAAATCTACAGCCATATCAGTTGCTACTGTACTTGGAGTTAAAGCTGTTACACGAATGTTATGTTTGCGAACTTCCATCGCTAACGATTCTGTTAAGCCAAGGACACCAAATTTAGAAGCACTATATGCACTTGTTACAGGTGCACCTTTTTGTCCTGCTGTAGATGAAATGTTAATGATATCACCAGATTGTTGTTCAATCATGCTCGGTAAGGCTGCACGAGTTGCATAGTATACACCCATTAAGTTTACTTGAATGATTTTTTCCCAATCAGCAACGTCTAGTTCTAAAAACTTACCGAATTTAGAAATACCAGCGTTATTAATTAAAATATCAATAGATCCTAAACCATTTTTTAACGTTTCAATCGCAGTTGTTACTTCTTCGTATGAAGAAACATCTGCAGTTGCAATAACAGCTTTTACGCCTTCTGCTTCTACTTCTTTCGCTACAGCTTTTAAGTTTTCTTCTGAGCGAGCTAAAAGTCCTACATTTACGCCTTCTTTCGCTAATGCAATCGCTACAGCGCGACCAATCCCTCTACCGGCTCCTGTAATTAAAGCATTTTTACCTTGTAATAATTCTGCCAAGTATAACACTCCTTAATCATTTCAGTTATGTATTATATTAAAATTGTATCTATGTTTATGTAAAAAGGCAATGATGCACTTTCATGTGCGTAGGTTACTTGTAGGTAACTATAGAAAGTTTTTATTTATAAGTTTCATTTTTTTACCATTATTCATGTAAAATAAAAACAAATCCAGCATAGGGGAGTGTATGAGTATGAAAAGCGAAGGAAAAGCTTATCAATATAATTGCAGTAACGGCAAATGCATTTTTAAAGAGAAATAGTGTTAGAAGGTTCTCCTTCTAACACTATTTCTCTTCATGATTCGGCATACGCACAATAAATTCAGTACCTTTTCCCTCCTCACTCTCCACTTTTATCTCTCCTTGATGAAGGTCGAGTACTTTCTTTACAATAGCTAAACCTAAGCCACTTCCTCCATAGGCACGATTTCGTGAAGAATCCGCTTTATAAAAACGTTCAAAAATATGTTGTTTCTGTTCTTCTGATATACCAATTCCTGAATCACGGATACGCACTTCCACTACTGTCTCATGTTCCTTTAACTGAATAGTAATCGTACCACCGCTTGGAGTAAATTTAATACTATTATGAATTAAATTAATCCACACTTGACTCATACTTTCTTGGTCAGCAATAACATGTACTTTTTCTAAATCTAGTTCTAACTCAATTTCTTTTTCAGCCCAGAGTGGTTCACTATTTAACACAATTTGCTTTAACTGTTGATCTAATCGATAACTCACTCTTTCTGGTGTATACTCTTCTGATTCTAAAAGAGTTAGCTTCAATAAGTTTTGACTTAGTTTAGATAATCTCGTTGTTTCAGTTTCAATAATGGTAAGATAATGCTTTCTTTTTTCCTCAGAAAAATTATCTTCTTGTAGTGCTCTAGCAAATCCTTTTATAGAAGTTAATGGTGACTGTATTTCATGAGAAACATTCGATACAAATTCTTGTCTCATTTTCTCCATCGTATTCAGTTCATCTGTCATATCATTTATACTTTTTACGAGCACGCCAATTTCTCCATCATACTTTTCTTCATTTCGTATTTTTACGGAGAAGTCTCCTTTTGCAATTTTTTGTATCGGTTCAATAATAGTCCAAATCATCGCCTCTCGTTTTGGTCTCATTAATATTCCAATCAATGTCCAAATAAGAATAATAAATACAAAACCGACCATATCACTAATTAGAAAGGCAACAAACGGCGATACGTTTACGTCAAAAGCATTCAATATACTAGTTGCTACATAAAATGCGATAGACCAAATGATAGTAAGAAAAGAAAAGAGCGCTAATACCGCTCCAAATACTTTCAGCATCTTCAACTTACTCATTCGTTTTCTTTTTCTCATTTACTTACCTCTAAGCGATACCCTAATCCTCTTATTGTTTTAATACTAAATTTCGACTGCTCTTCTTGAAACTTCTCACGTAACCGATTAATATGAACGTCTAGTGTACGCTCATTCCCTTCAAAATCATATCCCCATATTTCTTCAATTAATTGCTCTCTCGAACAAGTTCTTCCCGATTTAGACCCTAAAGTAAAGAGCAGCTCAAATTCTTTTAACGGTAATGTAACCGTTTGTTCTCCAGATGTAACTTCGAATGTTTTACGATTTAATAATACATTTCCAACTTGAATCGATTGGGAAACTGTAATTTGGTAACGTTTCAATAATGCCTTTACTCTCACTACTAATTCTATAGGGTCAAATGGTTTTACAAGATAATCATCTGTCCCAAGGTGAAATCCTTTTACTTTTTGTGATGTTTCCCCTTTGGCAGTTAGCATCAGAACCGGGATATCATAGTATTTTCTTAATTCAAAACATACATCAAATCCATCCATATTTGGCATCATGATATCAAGAATAACCATATCGACTTTTACGTCATCCATTTTCTGAAGTGCATCTACTCCATCAATTGCCTCATATGTTTGAAAACCTTCTCGTTCTAAAAATACCGAAACGAGTTCTCTAATGTGTGGATCGTCATCTACTATTAAAATTTTTGGTATCAAAGGAACCATTTCCTTTCTACTTAGCATCTAATATATTGTTTAAAAATGAATCATCAGTTGAGTAAAATCCCACTGATGATTCATTTTATAATGCCCCCTCTTTAATTTTCAATTGCTGCGTTGCAAACTCACGATACATATCATGCGTCTGTAATAATTCATCATGCGTACCACTACCTGTAAGATTCCCTTTCTCAATAAAGACAATTTTATCTGCATCTACAACAGTAGAAAGTCTATGCGCAATCACTAACGTTGTTCTGCCTTTCATTAAGTTATTTAACGCTTTTTGAACGACAGACTCAGATTTACTATCTAAGCTTGAAGTCGCCTCATCTAACATAAGAATTTGCGGATTTCGAAGTAACGCTCGGGCAATGGCAATTCGCTGTCTTTGTCCTCCAGAAAGTTTCACACCGCGTTCTCCAACTTCTGTTGCATAACCGTTTGGTAAGTCATGAATAAATGCATCAACATATGCCATTGCAGCTACTTTTTCAATTTCTTCATCCGTTACTTCGCCCTCGACACCATAACAAATATTATCACGAATCGTTCCATCAATTAACGGACTATCTTGTGATACGTAACCGATTTGACGTCGCCATGACTCTAATGAATAACTCGTAATTGATTCTTTTCCTAATTTAATGGCACCACTAGTTGGCTCATAAAAACGTTCCAGTAATGAGAATAACGTTGTTTTCCCACTACCACTTGGTCCTACAATCGCTGTCACTTTTCCAGATTCAATTGTGAAATCAATATTTTTCAAAACTTGCTCTTCTTCGTTATACTCAAAATGTACATTTTCAAGAACGATCGGTTGCTTAGCATTTGTCACTTTCACACCAGTTTCATGATCTTCTACTTCATATTCTAAAATCGTACTAATTCTTTCCGTTGCACCAATTGCCTTTTGGAATTGTGTAAAGAACATAGATAATTGACTCATTGGCATTACAATTTGAACTAAATACAAAATAAACGCTACAAGTTCACCGGTTGTTAATGCACCGCTAGAAACTCGCATCCCGCCATACCCTACGATAATAACAAGTAGTGCCATTAAAACAAACGACATAACTGGCGAAATTAATGCTTGCACTTTTCCTTCTTTCAAACCAAATTGTAATAACTTTTGTATACCTGTATTACCCGTTTCATATTCTCTCTTTTCTGTATTTGAAGATTTCACTAAACGAATTTCTGATAACACTTGCGTTAACACACTTGTAAAAGATGCAGTTTCATCTTGAAGCGCTTTTGAAATCTTATACATTTTTCGTCCAAGTGGAACTAAAATTAACACAGACAACGGAATAACCGTTAAAAGTAACGCAGTCATTTTCCAATCTAAAACAAATAATACAATTAACGATCCAACAATTGAAATACCACCTGTTAATAAGTTTGACAAATGCTCAGAAATTAACGTTTTCACAACACCTGTATCATTCGTCATACGGCTAATAGTATCACCTGTTCTATTTTGATCGTAATAAGATACCGGCAAGATAAGTACCTTTTTCCACAAACGTTCTCTTAGTCCCGCTACAATCTTCTGCCCAATATAATTTAGTAAATATATAGACAACCCTGCCGCAATAGTTTGCATTACAAAGAAAGCAACTAACCCAACAATTTGTCCTGCACTAATTGAAGAAAGCGAAAAATTATCTACTAATCCTTTTGTCAGCATAGGAATAAATAAACTCGCTCCCGTAGAAAGCAAACTCATTAACAACGCAAAAACTAAAATTCCTTTCGGAGGATTTGTATCTTGAATAAGGCGTAAAAACTGCCTCCAACTCCCTTTTTTCTTTATTTCATTTCTAACTTCCATTCCTGTTCATCTCCTCATGTTAAACAAAACTGTTCTTTCTAAAATTAGAATACGATACAAATGTAAACTGAATGTAAACACACTTTTTCTATTTTTACAAAATATACATAAAAACTCATCTTTACAACAGATATAAACATCTGATATTATTACCTGGTACTTAATATTATTCTATGTAAATTATAGATAAATAATTTACAACACGATATAAATCTCCAGTTAGTGAAAGGAGTATCCTTTTTGCAAACAAATATACATTCTGAAAAGGAAACAATTATTTTTATTCATGGATTAGTTGGCAATCGTCGCGCCTTCAAAAAAGAGCAAAAACGATTTTCTGCCTCCTACAACATTATAACTTATGACTTATTAGGTCACGGTGATGATAAAGGAGAAGCAATCGACTTTTCATTACAGCGCCTCGTAGATCAATTATTAAACTTATATGAACAAGAAGGTATTAAAAAAGCACATATTTGTGCGCTAAGTTACGGCTGTTACATCTCTACAATTTTTGCACAAATGCATCCAGAAAAAGTATTAAGTATTTGTCATATTGGAGGACATTACAATAACCCTTCTCGTTTATATAATGTATTTCAAAATTTTTGGGAGAAGCGAGGAGATGAATACTCTAAATGGCTCTCTCAATACGCAAATACTATTTTTCCAAGCGGTATATTAAAAGCAAATCCGTTCGCAGTCATTTCAAGAAATATTTACTACCGTTTCGGATTACAATTACATTCATCTATAATTGCCCAGTCATTACGACATCGGTTAGAATTCGATTTAAAATCTAAATTAAAATCACTTCCTCACCCTATACTATGGGTAATGGGAGAGCATGATCATCTCTATAAATCTTGTCTATTTGATTTAAAATCTATTTTACCTAACGTTCTATATAAGGAAATACCGTTAGCGGGACATGCAGCGAACTTATTTCGTCCTAACTATTTCCATGACTTATATGATCGATTTTTAAATGGAAAGTTAAAATAAAAACTATTAAACTTCCAATTTATTCAACTATAAAAAGGCTTCCCAAGTTTCCTTGGAAAGCCTTTTCTCTATACGAAAAGTATATAAAACTACTTTTTCTTAGTATGCTTTTGTGTAACCTAATAGGTGCTTGCTCCAGTAAGAGTTACTTACAGAACTAATACGTACACCAGTTGCATCTGTTTCTGCACTAATGAACTGACCGTTTCCTAAGTAAACACCCATGTGAGAAGGACCTGATTTATAAGTATTTTGGAAGTATACTAAATCACCTGGTTGTGGATTGCTAGTTTTTGTTTTAGAGCTCCAGTATCCAGCAACTGTTTGACGAGCGCCTTTATGACCAGTTTGATTTAATACGTAGTGAATGAATCCACTGCAGTCAAAACCAGCAGGTGTTGTACCAGCAGTTCTGTATGGTGAACCATTTAAAGATCTAGCGAATCCAGCGATTGAAGATGTATCTCCACCTGTTGTTGGTTTTTGTACGTCTTTACCTGGTTGTTGAACGTTATTTGTAACATTATTGTTATTTGTAACGTTGTTTACTCCGCCTTTTACAAACTTAACGAAGTCTGCACTTACATAACCTGTGCGGCCGTTATGGTTAATTTTGTACCAACCATTTTCAGCACCAGTAACGTTTAATACTTTACCATTTGTTACTCCACCGATTACAGCGTTGTATGTAGCTGGGCCTGTACGTACTTTTAAAGCACCAGTGTTAACAACATAAGAACCACCAGTTTGAACTGTTGTAGTATTGTTGTTTGTAGTTGGTTGTTGTGTTTCGTTAGATACAGCAGAACCACCTTTTGTTACGAAGTCTTTGCTTACGTATCCAGTTCCACCATTGAAGTTGATTTTAAACCAATCTTGTACTTCACCTACAACTTGTACTGTTTTACCTTTGTTTACAGAACCTAATACTGTATGAGATGTACTTGGGCCTGTACGTACGTTAAGTGAAGAAACGTTTACTGTGTAAGTACCTGTTCCTTGTTGAACAGTCGTTCCTGTTTTACCACCAGTCGTTACGAAGTCACCACTTACATAACCTGTTTGACCATTTACGTTTACTTTGAACCAACCGTTTTCTTGTCCAACTACTTGTAGCACTTGACCTGATTTCACTTTAGAAATAACGTTATGTCCTGTACCAGCACCTGAACGAACATTTAATACATCAGCAGTTACTGTGTATTTTAATTCAGAAGTTGTTTCTACAGTTTTTGTTTCAGTTACAGTCGTTTGAGTTTGTCCATTAATTTCTTTTAGCGCTTCATTTGAAACTTGTGCATGAGCAGAATCCATTCCTGGAACTGCAACGCCAGCTACAGAAGCTGCTGCTAAACCTGCAATTACTTTTTTCATAAGTTGTCTTTACTTCCTTTCCCTACTATCCTCTTAAAAAAACTTAAAACTTTAATACTTTACAATATTATCAAAGTAAAATATTCATCCAGTTCCATTTTTTAGCAAGAGTTTTATTTTTCACACAGAGTTCATTTTAAATGAACAAAGTGAAATCCGTGTGAACTTCATGTGAACTTTATCATTAATTATAGTGTTTTTGCAATGATTTTTTCAAATTTCTCATATATCGCATGAAAATTCGACATTTCATTTAATATCTCAATATAAAACATCCCTTTTCTATCTTCTATAAAAAATTCTATTAACCTAATACAAACCACATTATGTATTTCCTTATAAAGCTCCTTACATGAAGTATACTTTCATCATGACAAAAATCACTCTATTTATCAATAGTATAATATTTTTAGAAAACTAAATTTCTATACTATCTACAATTTTGAAATAATTTGACGAATTGTAAGATTTATTTCAAAAAAGCCATTTCTCCTTTAAAGAAAACACACACTATATCAACTGTTCTCTTTTTCCGATACTGGAATTTATAGGATATTTATAGTATTATATATATCCTAATAAAATAGAATTTTAGCGAACTGACTAAAGTTTCACTCCCTTATAAAATGAAACTTTAATCAGTAAGGGTTTTATACATCCTCCGCTAATTATTAACCCTCACCACTCGGGCTGCCCATTAATGCGGAGTTTTATTGGAATAAAAAGAGGAGCATATTTGTGAGAAATATAATAGATGATCCAATACAAAAAAATATAGAGTTATACTATGCTTTTATTCAATTCGTTTCAATGATAACATTACAAAAAGTATCAGCTATTGAAACACGTAAAAATGAATTAAAAAATCAGATGAAAAATGCTGGACAAAAAAACCCTTATTACGTATAAAAAAAGGTGAACAGGTTATATTCCTGTTCACCTTTTATCAAATTATTTTATTTATAAATTTTCACACGGGCTTCTAACGGTTGGAATTCTTTTTCACCAGCATGTACTACCGGTTTACCAAATGGCATTTGCGCAGTGAGCTTCCAATTTGCTGGAACATCCCACTCTTTTCTCACTTCTTCATCAATTAGCGGATTGTAATGCTGCAACGTAGCACCAAACCCTTCAATTTCTAAAGCTGTCCAAATTGCAAATTGTAACATTCCTGATGATTGCTGAGACCAAGTTGGGAAATTATCTTTATATAATGCAAAGTTTGCTTGAAGGCTTTCCACTACTTCACTGTCTTCAAAATATAAAACCGTTCCATAACCACTTTTAAATGCATTCATTTTTTCTTCAGTAGGTGCAAAGTTATTTTCAGGTACAATTTTTCGTAACGTTTCTTTCGTAATATCCCATAATTTATCATGTTGTTCCCCTAATAAAACAACAACGCGAGCACTTTGAGAATTAAAAGCTGAAGGTGTATGTTTTACAGCATGATAAATCACTTCTTGAATTTTCTCATCAGAAACTACTTGCTCTTTACTAATTGCATAAATAGATCTTCTGTCTTCAATTGCTGAGTAAAAATCTTTTGCCATCATAATTCCCTCCAATTTTCAATTGAGGCTATTTCATATGTATATATCATATTACGCCCCTCAAACTTATTATTAATAAGCTTATAACTTTATAATATCACAGCAACAAACAAACTCAAATAATAACACTTATATTTAGAAGCTTTTTCCTTTTTAAAATAAAAATAAAAAGACTGTTTGTTGTTATCTAAAATTAGTAACAACAAACAGTCTTACTTATGTAGCGATCTAGATTCGTATTTTACTTACTTAATTAACTAATCCAAATGCATACGACATTAACTTATTTGTCTCTGTAAAACGTTTTGTTTTACTTGATGTCCCCATGACCACTGTAATAATTCGATTATCACCTTGCTTTGCAGTCCCAGTAAAACAGTATCCTGCACTATCTGTAAATCCAGTCTTTAGTCCGTCCATTCCTTCTATATATAAACTTTTATTATTTTTGTTTAACATGTCGTTTGTGCTTATAACATTAATATTATTAAATGCTAGCTGACTTTGGCGTAAGTGAGTCACTTCTAATATTTCCGGATAATCTTTTATAAGATGATACGCCAATTGTGCTACATCACCAGCCGTCATTTTTGTTTCACTTCCATCTGGCTCTTGTAATCCAGAAGCATTTGCAAATTTAGCATGTTCCGACATTTTTAACTGTTTCGCTTTTGCATCCATAAGCTGAACGAAATCTTTCTCCGATTTTGCCATATGTTCTGCTAAAGCCACAGCCGAATTATTAGCTGACTCAATCATTAATGCATGATATAAATCTTTAACAGTTAATGTGTCATTAACTTGTACTGGGATTCTCGCTCCTTCTGTTTGTGCCGCCTTCGCACTCATTTTTACTGGATCTTCCCAGCGAACTTTCCCGTTATGTATACTCTCTAGTAAGAGATACGCTGTCATCATCTTAGACATACTAGCCGGTGCAAAAGCTTCATTTTCATTATATTGATAAATAATATCTCCATCACTCGCATCGATAATCATAGCTGCTTTTGCGTTAATTTCTGGTGGGATGTACTTTGGCGGGACTACTTTTTCAGTAAATCCTGCTTTAGGTAGTTCTGCCACTTGCAAAGGTTGTCCCTCTACATTCGCTATGCTCTTTTGATTTCCTTGGAATAAGAACCAACATATCCCTAAAATAATAACTAATAGGACTGTCATCCTTCCCCATTTTAACCGATTCATTTCAAAACTCCTTTAGCAAACCTTTTATACACTCACATTTAACCTTAACAACAATTCCTTTATATAGTCAAGGTAAAAGGTATATTTATTCATATACAGCAATGATTATTTTAATTTATTTATGTTAAACTTACAATATTGAAACGTAAGAATATTCAATAATAAAATCTCGTAAATAAAGCGAAACTTTAATCAGCCCCCCAATCGGGCTACCCGTCAAATAGCGAGATAAACTATTTAATAGAAGGGATTCATACAAATGCTACTTCCAAAATCATTAAAATACGGAGACACAATTGGGATCTACTCCCCTTCTTCACCAGTAACCTACACTTCTCCAAAAAGATTTGAACGAGCAAAATCTTACTTACAACAGAAAGGGTTTCATATATTAGAAGGTTCATTAACAGGTCGATATGATTTTTATCGTTCTGGTAGTATACAAGAGCGTGCTGAGGAGCTAAATGTCTTAATAAGAAATCCTAATATTTCTTGTATTATGTCAACAATTGGTGGGATGAATTCAAATTCAATATTACCTTATATTGATTATGATGCTTTTCTAAAGAACCCTAAAATAATGATTGGGTATTCAGATGCAACTGCTTTATTACTAGCAATTTACGCCAAAACAGGAATCCCTACATTTTATGGACCAGCTCTCGTCCCTTCCTTTGGCGAATTTGAACCTTTTGTTGATTGCACATACAAATATTTTGCTGAAACTTTACTACATGATCATTCTCTTCCTTATCATATAAAACAACCATTATTTTGGTCAGATGAATTTATTAATTGGGAAGAAAAGACGAAGGAGAAAGAACTTCGACCAAACGATTGGATTTCAGTAATTGATGGAAAAGCTACTGGGCGTATTATTGGCGGGAATTTAAACACGATACAAGGAATTTTGGGTAGCCCCTATATGCCACATATTCAAGAAGGCGACATTCTCTTTATTGAGGACAGTTCAAAAGATGCAGCTACTATTGAAAGAAGCTTTTCATTACTTAAAATTAACGGTGTATTCGATAAAATTTCAGGTATCATTCTTGGAAAACACGAGCAATTTGATGATTGTGGTACCAACCGAAAACCTTTTGAAATACTATTAGAAGTACTTCAAAATCAAAGAATTCCTTTTCTAGCTGACTTCGATTGTTGTCATACACATCCCATGATTACCATACCTATCGGTGTTCAAGTAGAGTTGGATGCAACAAATAAAACGATACATATTGTAGAACCTTGGAAAAAATGAATTCATAGATAGCTTCTATTGTTTTACAATAAAAGCCATGATACTATATAATTTGGAATGTGAAAGGTTAAACAAAATACGTTCCAATATATATCATTAGAAAAATTAGGTATAAATATATATTTATATGCAAAAGAGAGTGAATAAATGAAACCAACTATTAAAAATTACGTATTTTTACATGTAGCTTTTTTGATATATTCTATCATTATGGTTTACATGAAATGGGCAGCTAAATTCCCCATTGCTTCCATCTCATTTTTTGTTGCTTATTTCGGACTAGTTATACTTTTATTCGGATATGCAATTTTATGGCAACAAGTAATTAAACATTTCGAAATTTCAAAAGCATATTCACATCGCGGAATTATTATACTGTGGTCAATGCTTTGGTCAGTATTTCTATTTGGAGATACGATTCAGTGGAATCATTTACTTGGTGCAGCTATTATTATCGTCGGGATTGTGGTGGTGACAAAAGATGAATAGTTATATGTTATTATTTATTTTCGGGATAATTTTAGCTAATTACTCACAAATATTATTAAAAAAAGCTACTTTGCAACAATACGATTCTAGAATAAAAGAATATGTGAATCCTTATGTTATTATCGGCTACTCTTTATTTGTAATTAACGCCGGATTAAATGTTATCGCCATGAAGGGCATGGCATTAAAACAAGCATCAGCATTAGAATCCTTAAGTTATATCATCATATTAATTTTCGGTTGGTATTTCCTAGGAGAAAAAATAACGAAACGTAAACTCATCGGCAACATGATTATTATCGTTGGTGTAATCGTTTATTGTATCCAATAGTAAAAAGCTCCGTTTATCACAAACGGAGCTTTTTACTATTGACCTAAATTTTGCACTTTATCTTTCAAATCTCGAACTTGATCTACCGTCTGCATAAGCTCAGAGTTTTTAAATTGCTCTACATCCACTTTGCCTTCTTCTATCTTTGTCTTCGCCGTATCAATTAACGTATTTAACTTTTCGTTATATCCGACGATTTGTTGATGAAGATCCTTTGCTACATCAGGTGGCGTTAATTCATTGAATGCGGGTATATCTTGTTTAATTTCACTAAGCTTCGTTTCTAATTCTTTTCGAGCCTCGCTATCATTAACGGCCTTTTCTGCTAATGCTGGTGCATCATTTGCAAATGCACTTATTTCATTTACATAGTCTGTCGCCTTTTGAGCATAATCTATGGAGTTCTTTCCTTCTTCCACTATTGAACATCCCATTAAACCAATTGAAACTATGAATACTAATACAATTGATTTTATTTTCATTTTAGACCCCCTTCGTCCTTATAATTGTCTGTAATTTTCTCTATACATAACTTCTAGCTAAATTGTTTATAACCTTTTTCAAATAGCTATTTACCCTCTTACATGCCCTATTATCGTTACAACATCTATTTCTATATGTACGCTTATAATATCTTCAATTATATCCATATACCCTTGTCCTATAGCTGTTCCATAGTGCAATGTAAGCCCCTTCTTTTCATACACTGACTTTGGCACTGAAAAAATAAATCTCCTCAAGTTTCTTTCATCAGCTGGTTCCATAATTAAAACAATCCCATCCTCATCAAACATATACGCTCGCCCTCCAACTTTACATTCACTATGGCTCAGTATTGCCTTGGTCAGCAAAATTTAAAACATAATAAGTTAAGATACACTCTGCTCTATCATAAAGTGAAACTTTAATTAGCCCTCACAAGTCGACTCTTTATCGGCAAATAGCGGGATAAAAATAAAAAGCATTCATTCTTTTTTGTTAAGAATGAATGCTTTTTAAAAAATCAATTTCTAACTCTAGCATCTTTTTTTGACGAGGTTTTACTTTCCTTACGGGAACTCCAGCGTAAATATACCAATCATCTAAACTCTCTTTTACCATACTCATCGCACCGACTGCCGTACCTTCTCCTACCGTTACATTTGGAAAAATAATAGAATTAGCACCAATAATCACATGTTTTTTAAAAATAACTTTTTCTGCTTTCACATTCCTATATTGATTCGGGACGGTTGGCCCCATTAATGTATTTCCACTGAAATCATCAAGTACTGCATATACGATTGTTTTAGCTGAGATGTTTGCAAAATCATGCATTTCAATCCCAACTTCCCCTCCATATAACGCTGTATACGCTGATATGTGCGAATAACTTCCAATTGTGATTTTGCCACTTAAAATGCAAAAATCATCAATTCTTACATGATTGCCAACTGATATAGCACTCGGATTATATATACTTGCTTTTTTACTAACCAATACATTTTTCCCAACAGATAAAAATCCAATTTCCTTTAGTTCTTCTTGACTATAAAAACTATTCATCTACCGACACCACCTTCTGCTCTAAACAGATTACAATTTGCTCTACTAGTTCTTTCGTCATTCCTTCCCATAAAGGTAAACTTACGATTCGTTTTGCTATTTTATTCGTCTTTGTTAAATCTGTAGACTTATAGTTTTTAAAAAGAACTTGTTGGTGGCAAGATGGTGAAAAGTATAATCTAGCTTCTATTTTCTGTTTTTTCAGTTCTTCTATTACTTGTATGTTGCGAACTTCTTCTGGACAAATGATAGGCATAAATTGGTGAATAACTGCTTCTGTCTTTTGGACTTTCCACCCTTTTTTCATTAACCCAGTATTTTGTAACAACTGTTTATACCATTCAGAAATACGAGTGCGTTCTTTTAATTTTTGATCCCACTTTTTTATAGTCGCAATCCCAATAGCTGCTGCGTATTCAGACATTTTACAATTAAACCCCATCATCGTGCATTCACGATTTTTATCAAATCCGAAATTCCCCATTCTTTTAATACGTTGTATATCTTCTTCGTTTTTACTATATATGAGCCCTCCTTCACCAATTCCGAAAGGCTTTGTTGCATGAAAGCTATATACGATCATTCCACTAAAATCTTGACCGTAATGCATTCCTCCATTCATTAAACCAAATCCCGGCGCCGCATCTACGACAACCGGAATCCCCTTCTTCTCTAATTCTTCATATTCTTCTAAGTTCATCCATGATCCAAAAGTGGCGTACGGGACAACAATCGCAACCTCTTCTTTTAATTCTTCTATCTTATCCAAAAGTACGGTTTTATCCATATACCAATCATCTATTGAAATATCAATAAAGTAAGGTTCCAATCCACACCAAATAGCGGCTAAGGCAGTCGCAGGGAATGTAAAGCTAGGCATGAGAGCATACTTTCCCTTTCTTCTTTTCTTTAGTTGAATAGCCGCCATTAACCCTAACGTTGCGTTTGCTACTGTTGTAACAGCTCCCCTGTTTTGAAAAAATGACGACATAATTGTTTCCTCAAAACGTTGATTTATAGGTCCATAATTCGTATATATGTGAGATGTATCAATTTCCTTCAATTCGTCCAAATACTCACTTACAGGTACAGTTGAAGCACGTAAAAAAGGAATATTCTCCATATCTATCTATTCCTTCCTATCATTTTCGGACAATATAGAGCATATCTGTTTCAGATAATCCAAATTTCCTAGCACTTTTCATTCCTTGTTTTTCCGCTATGTTATATAATTCTACCTTAAATCCTGCATTCATTAATCGTTGAATAAATCCCGATTGATTGTAAATTCTCACATGATCTTCTTGACCAAAAGCTAATTTCCTCAATTGTGGTGTTACAATTAATTCATTCTCTATAATAAAATCTACATTCATTACGATCGGTACTTGAATAATTCCCCATCCATTTGGCTTTAACACTCTATATAACTCTCGCATTGCTTTGTCATCATCAGGAACGTGTTCTAACACATGGCTACATAATATTACATCAAAAGTATTACTATCATATGTAATCCTTGTAACATCAATTTCCTTCATTAATGGATCCTTTGGTTCTAAGTCACCACATACATACGTAATATTTTTATACTCGTTAAACCAATCTCTTAACTTTGCTTCAGGTGCAATATGAAGCATAGTATAGTTTCTATTTAACAAGTCCGTTTCCGTTTCAATGTACGCACGGTACAATCTTTCACGATCCATCGAATTACAAACTGGACATATCCCTGTATCTTTATTCCACATTTCAAATTTATATTTCGGAAAATCATAATGTGCTGGCCAAGGTGAAAATTTTTCAAATTGTTGATTGCAATATTGACAATAACAAAATTCTTTCTCAAACATATGAGCAACTAACTTGTTTAACCCTTTTTTTATCTTTTCATTATAAATTTGATCTAGTTCGCCATTTCTTACTGCATCCTTAACTATAAATCCCGCATTTTCTAAACAATAAGATAAACTCTCTTTATACTCACTTTCGGAGCTTAAAAATCCACTATTATATGCATCTATAATTAATTCAATCCACTCTTCAATTGTCATTAAAATAAAATGCATTTGTTTTTGATTTTGTCCACTATGTTGTCTAAAATAACTAAGAGGTTCTTGTATATAAACTACTTTTCCTTTCCTCATCATATCTAGCCAAGTTGCAATGTCATTAATAGCAGAATAAGCCTTTCCTTTAAAATATCCAAACTTCCCGTCAAACAAATTCCGATTAAACAAAACAGTTGTTGGCTCACCAACTACATTTTTCAAGTTTTTTAACATATAATTCCCTAATTCTTTTCCTTCAAAAAGTGTAGTTTCTTTCGCGATTTTCATATTTAATGTTGAAGGTGGTAATATCTCTCCATTCTCATCAATCAGTTCACGATATGACGTCACAAATGAAATATTTTCTAACGTCAAAAAGTATTTCATCATTCTCTCGATCTTTTCATGATGAAATAAATCATCATCTAATAAAAAGTTTATATAGTCCCCATTCGCAAGTTCTACACACTTATTAAAGTTTTCAGCAACTAACGGCGTTTCATTTTTAACATATGTAATACACTCATATTCACGTAAGTACGGTTGAATCATAGCATTGACTTCATCATTTGTACTGTCGTCAGAAATAATAATTTCAATATTTTCATATGTTTGATTCAAAGCGCTGTTGAGTGCTAATTCCAAGTAATAAGGTCTATTGTATGCGGGAATAAGTATACTTACTTTCGGTAAAGAAGAATTATTATTTATATGTTGTTTTTTCTTTTCTATGTTTATTTTCTTCGCTCTAATTTTTTGGTAATAGTCTAATGTATATAATATTGATGATGGAACTATCCTTCTTGCATAATCTAGAAAATTAGTTATCGCTTTGTCTAACTCTTTTTCAGTGGATAAGAAACCATATTGTTCTCCTGCTATAATACTGTGTGAAAAATCTTCTAAACCATCCATCATTTTATTAGATTCATTTAACTGTTGATCTGGATGTAATCGAAAGTAACTAAGTGTCTCTGCTATATATACAGCTTTTCCTTTACTTAATAAAGATAACCATGAAGCTATATCTACGTTACATAAATACCGCCTCTTATCAAAAATCCCAAACGGTTCTTGTAAATCATTTTTACGAAATAAAACTGTTGTCGGTTCTCCAATATAATTTTTTTGATCCACAATTACCTTATTTCCTAATTCTGTTCCCGCTATAATGGTATCCTCTTCAAATAAACGGACAGTCGAATAAATATGTCGTAGCTCTTTCCCTTTATCATCAATGACTTGACGATGAGATGTTACAAGCTTAATTTCATTATCTAAATCATCGAAAAAATACTTCATCATTTTTTCAATTTTATTCACATGAAATACATCATCATCCATTAAAAAATTTATATACTCACCGTTCGCTTCATTAAATAACATTAACGCATTTTCAAACTGTCCAAGAGTTGATTTATTTTTTATATAAATAATATTTGAATGATCACATAAGTATTTTTGTAACACTTTTTCTGTTTCATCATTCGTGCTGTCATCTCCAACTATAATTTCTATATTAGGGTACGTTTGTTCTAACACACTACATAGCGCCTTTTCAAAGTAACGAGGACGATTATACGTAGGAATTAATACACTTACCAACGGAAGTTGCTCTACCACCTCTTCAGTTCTTTCGATACGAGTTCTCATTTTAACTCTCTCACCTCTTCGCATATTATTTATATACGCGACACAAAAATCACATTACTTTAACTGTATGGAGCCTATATACTTTTATGCAAACATGAAACAAATTATCATACTTTTCGTTCCTGAATAAACATATTTAATAATGCGGACATTTTATTTGCACCTTTTTTATTCATATGATCACTATCATAAAAATCATCATCACAAAATAATGGTGAATCAAATAGATCTATAATTTGAAAAGAATATTGAGTTTGAAAATCATTTATAACTTTATAAAAATCTTCTTTTAATTTCTTACTACTACAATTGAAATAATGTGAAGTAACTGGGAATACAACAATTAATGGTTTTATATCATTTTTTAACAGTAATTCTAAATATTTTTTAAAAATTATTTTATTTTCAACTAAAGTTTGAGGATACGCCAATTTAGCATGTGAAGCTGCTCTTATTTTCCCGTGTTCTTCAAAAGGAATGTGAAGAGGAGTGGTATTCCACTCAGCATTTATCCAAGGCAGTATCAATGATTCATCTTTTAGTTCATCTAATAAAATATATTCAAAATGCAAATTAAAAATAGAAAGAAGTGGTTTCGGAGTATTTAGATGGGAGAATCCATCAGTGGGTAGAGGAGAGTGAACTACAGTATGATGACCATCTTGAAACAATGGATAATATACTTTGTGAATTCTATATGATTCGGAGGATAACGACATATCAAAGTAAAACGAGAAATAGGCTATTCCTATTAAACAATATTGAAATGAATGATTGTTTGATAAAAGTTGTGACGCTATTAAATAATCATAGTATAGATCTTGCGATGGAAGTGTTAATTTTATTGACTTTTTTGAGAGAAGCTCCGTACTTATGCCACAATGCGGATAAGACAAACCGGTAGCAAACAATTCATACGTCGGATCACTCTTTGCTTTTTTCATAGAAATGTATAAAGACATAAGATCCGGATTTATTTGATAGATAGAAATTAATTTATCCTTCCATTCATACATGTATTTTGTTAAATTAATAATTTTTGAACTTTGCACGCCCCTATTTATCAAGTCATTTGTAAGTTTTTCTGCGTCCCCTCTCCAAATGACTATATATTGAAAAGAACTTTCTAGACGAACAACATCTGAAACGTCCACAACATGAACTATTGTTTTACATTTATTTTTGTCTAACGTATTTCGAATCCTATCCCCTGATAATTCATCACTTAAAACAATGATTTTATATTGCTCCTTCATGTACATCCCCTCCATTATATGTATAATATGAAATTCATTTTTAATTCGTAACAATCATATACACCTGCAATCTAACAAAAAAAATAGCTCCACCATTAGGCGTAGCTATTTTTACAATTATTGCTTATTCAAATTATATTCCTTTATCTAACTCATAAAGTTTACGATACTTTTCATTTTCTTTCAGAAGTTGTTTATGACTACCTTGCATGACAATTTGGCCACGATCAAGGAATATAACTTCGTCTACATGTTCTATTCCTACAAGATGGTGCGTAATCCAAATAACCGTCTTTTCTTCCGTTGCAGAAAACATTGTTTCAATTAAAGACAATTCTGTTTTTGGATCTAAACCGATAGTCGGTTCATCAAGTACAATAATTGGTGTTTCTTGCATAAGAGTTCTAGCAAAAGCAACCCTTTGTCTTTCTCCACCAGAAAACCGCTTTCCCATTTCATGCATTTTTGTTTGTAATCCGTCTGGAAGAGAAGTAACATGTGAAGCTAATTGTGCTTTCTCTAAAGCTTTCCATATCTCTTCATCCGTCGCCTCTGGTTTGCCAATTCGTACATTATTTCCAATTGTCGTATCAAACAAATGCGGCTTTTGATTTAATACAGAAATATATTTAGATAAAAGATTCGTATGAGCTCGTTCACCATTTAGTACAACTTGGCCATTTACTGGGCTTAACGCCCCTGTTAACAATTTTAGTAAAGTAGATTTCCCTGTCCCACTTCTCCCTAAAATAGCAATTTTCTTCCCTGCTTTTATTTGTAATGATACATCTTTTAATACAATCTCATTACTATCTGGATAACTATACGATACGTGATTCAGTTCAATATCTACATGCTTTGGTTCAATATAATCTTTCTCTCCATGCAAATCCGTTTCATCATGTAAAACACTATCACTTTCTACGCCATTAAGACGATGGGTAGATTCTACATACGACGGTATTCGATCGATGGCATCTGCAATAGGAATAAGCGCGTTCGTTACAGATAAAGTCATTAATACGAAAGCTGCGATAACTGTAGGAGCAATTTGTTCACTTGCCGCTTCATTCCCAGTCCATATGATCATCGAAATAACTACAATACCTACTACTAATTGAATGATACTGTCCCGAATATGATACCAGCGTTTCACTCTCTTTTCGATTTTTAACAACTGATCATTTTGTTTTACATACTCATTAATAAATTCATCTTTACGACCACTTGCTTGCCAATCAGATAATCCAAAAACAGCATCTGTCAGTTGTTGATACAAACGGTTTCTTCCTTGCTTTAAAGTAACATGATGTTTCTTCATCAAAAGTAATGATACAAACGGAAGAAGAAAAACGATAATAGCTAACATACAACCTACAATAAGTGCAAAAACAAAATCAAATGCACCGATAATAAGTACGAAGATACTATAAACAACTAGCGCTAATATGCTAGGAAATATTGTACGTAAATATAGGTTTTGCAAATGCTCTATATCTTCGGATAACACTCCTAACATATCACCCGTTTGAAATCGAGAACGGAAAAATAACGCCTGTGGTTCTACTATTATATATAGCCTCGTTCTCATTTTTTCTAATATACGTAGTACGACATCATGTCCGACTAAGCGCTCTATATAATGAAATACAGCTTGCCCTATACTAAACGCTCTTGTTGCAACAATAGGAACATATACAGCCATTACATTTTCTGGTCTAAGGGCAGATTTTGAGATCAAATAACCTGAAATAAAAAGTAACATCGCTCCTGAACTAACTCCAAGAAGACCAAGGAAAATAGTTAAAGTCATTCTACCTTTATTTTGTTTTATATAAGGTTTAACCCAGTTACTCATTTCTCTCCCCTCTCTTCCCTATGAAAATGTAATGTCTCATTCTCTAAAAGTTCTTCATACGTCCCACTTTCTTTCATTTCCCCTTTATTTAAAATAAGAATATGGTCCATTTGTTTCATCCAATGTAGACGGTGGGTTGCTAAAAATACTAACTTTCCATTAAATAGACGTAACATCGCTTGCTTTATTTCAAATTCGGTTTCAATATCAAGATGTGCCGTAGGCTCATCTAATAAAATGATTGGTTTTTTACTTAAAAGCGCACGCGCCATAGCAACACGCTGTTCTTGTCCGCCACTTAGCATACGTCCACCTTCTCCAATTCTTTCGTGCATCCCATTTGGAAGTGATGTAACGAGTGAACGAAGGCCGACTTCATTAATAACTCTTTCAACTTCTTCATCTGTTGCATTTGTTTCATAAAAACAAATGTTATCCTTTAATGAAAGCGGAAAAATATAAGGTTGCTGCGGAATATAAGCGATATTTTTTTGCCAATCTTCACGAGTAGATCCATCAACTTCTACACCATTTACTAACATCTTTCCACTCGAAGGAGATAAAAAACCTGCTAATACGTCGATTAACGTCGATTTGCCTGCACCACTTTCACCAATAACACCAATAGCACCGTTACCTTCCCAAGTAAAATTAATTCCTTCTAATATAGCCTTTTCAGATTCAGTATTATTAACTTTGATGTCTTGTAATTTCAAGCTACTAGAGGCATTCCATACTATATCTTCATTTAAATCTTTCTTTTGTATTCCTTTTTGTTGTTGCAAAATCTCTTCTATTTGCTCCATCGCAATTTGTCCATCTAATGTCGCATGATAATTTGCTCCCACTTGTTTAATCGGCAGAAAATATTCCGGAGCTAAAATCAAAATTGTAAGGGCTGGTAATAGTATAATCGTTCCATCTATTAAACGTATCCCTAATCCAACTGCCACAAACGCAATTGATAAACTCGTAAAGAAATCTAATGCAAAAGAAGAAAGAAAAGCAACTCGCAAAGTACGCATCGTTGCTTTTCTATACCTTTTACTTACTTTTTCAATCTTTCCTTCGTGCTGTTCACTTTTCCCTAAATACTTTAATGTTTCTAAACCTTTTAACGTATCTACAAAATGGTTCGAAAGTACACGATATATCTCGTACTGACTATCTGCCATTTTTTGCGCTGCTAATCCGAGAAGAATCATAAATATGATCACGATAGGAATCGTTACAACTAAAATGATTCCAGACTCAATATCTAGCGTAAAAACATATAGTACAATTAGACCTGGAACGATGCTACTTCTAATCATTTTAGGAATCGTTAATTCAATATATGTTTTAAATTTCTCAATCCCTTCAATTGATAAGGTAACCAGATGACCAGTCCCAACAGTTTGAACATACCTTGGACCTAATGTGAAATATGCCTCTACTAGTTGTTTTCTTAGTAACGACCCTGTTTTTTCAGCAAAACGTTCCACTAATATTTGTGATGTTCGAACTACTATATGACGCGCTGCAAACGCGATACCAAAATAAACAATTTCACTTAATATTGTTTGTACTGTCTCTCCATGAAATAAAAACGTAATAGCTCGTGCTAAAAAGATTGTTTGCGCAATAATACTAAAAGCTTCTAAAATACTAATAATCGTTAACGCTACATATAAAATACGGCTACCGGGATAAGACGGAAGTCCTCTTTTTCTTTTCATTAGTACTCCAAATCGTTGTCTGACTTAACAGGTTGTCTAAATACATAATAACTCCATATTTGACTTCCGATAACGAAAGGCAAAATAGCAATCGCAAAGTAAGTCATAAGTTTTAATGCATAAGCTCCTGATGCTGCGTTGTAAATTGTCAAATCATTCATTGCTCCTAAAGAGCTAATCATAACACGTGGGAACATACCGATAAATACACTCGCACTTAGTAAAATGATTGTTAAACTCGTCATAAAGAAAGCCCAACCATCTCTTCTTCTTTTATTTAATAAAGTGGACACTAATAGTGCTACAAAAGCTCCGATTGGCACCATAATCCATTCTGTTCCATGAGCAGTGAAAATGTCGGTTTTCCATAACCCCACACCAGCAAAAACAAGAAGTGTAATTAATGAAAATGGTGCAATTTTTATTGCAGCAATTCGTGCACGTTCTCTCAATTTACCAGTTGTACGTATCGTAAGAAATTGTAATCCGTGAACAATACATAGTAGGAGAAACATTACTCCTCCAAGTAACGCAAATGGATGAAGTAATTGCAGGAATCCACCTACAACATTTTTACTCTCATCAATAGGTACACCTACCATAAAGTTTGCAATCGCAACTCCCCAAAGGATAGGAGGTAACATACTTCCAATAAACATTCCCCAATCCCATGCACTCTTCCATTTATGATTATCTATTTTCGCACGAAATTTAAAGGAAACACCTCTTAAAATTAAAGCAAGAAGCATAAATACAAACGGAATATAAAAACCACTAAATAAAGTTGCATACCAGTGCGGAAATGCCGCAAACATCGCTCCGCCAGCACAAACAAGCCATACTTCATTCGCGTGCCAGAACGGTCCTATTGTATTTAAGTAAACTCGTTTTTCAAAATCATTCTTTCCTAAAAACCTCGAAACCATTCCTACCCCAAAGTCGAAACCTTCCAGTACGAAGAATCCAACAAACAAGATTGCAATAACTAAAAACCATAACTCATTAAGAGATAACATACTCTTCCTCCTTATCAAATGGATCATGGCTTTGATAATCCTTTTTCGTTTTCTTATTCGTGTGGCCCTTAATGGTACGAACAAATAAGTACACACAAATTCCACCCATAATTAAATACATTGATGTGAATGAAATAAGTGAGAATAATACTTCACCGAATGTTACATTTGGTGATACAGCATCTTCTGTTTTCATTACACCAAATACAACCCAAGGTTGACGACCCATTTCAGTCATAATCCACCCTACTGTATTACCGATGAATGGAAGAGAAATTGCATACACCATTAATTTTAAATACCACGTTTTTTCCGCTAAACGATCTTTTCTTGATAAGAACCATCCGTAAGCTCCTAGAAGAAGCATGAATGTTCCACTCATTACCATCGCTCTAAAACTCCAAAACATTGTATGCACTGGAGGAATATAATCTCCAGGTCCATATTTTTCCTCATATTGTTTTTGAATTTGATTCATCCCTTCAACTTGACCGCTAAACTTATCATACGATAATAGACTTAGCATATAAGGGATTTGAATTTCAAACGAATTTTCTTTCTTCTCTGTATCAATTTTCGAAAATACTGTAAATGGTGCTGGATCCTCACTTGTATTCCATAGCGCTTCAGCTGCCGCCATCTTCATTGGATGTGTCTTAATTAATTGTTGCGCTTGTGCATGACCGAAGAATAATACAAGCGCCGTTGTAATTGTTCCAACAATGATAGAAATTCGGAAAGATTTTTTAAATACTACAGTTTCTCGTCCTTTTGTAATTTTCCATGCACTTACACCAGCAATAAAGAATGCACCTGTTGCAATTGCCGCTGTAATTGTATGCGGGAATTGTACCCATAGTTGTGGGTTTTGAATAATGGCTAAGAAATCATTCATTTGCGCACGACCATCAGCTGCCATTTCATACCCGACAGGTGACTGCATAAATGCACTTGCAGTTAAAATCCAGAATGCTGATAACATCGTTCCAATTGAAAGGAGCCAAATACACATTAAGTGAATTCGCTTCGGTAATTTATCCTCACCAAATACCCATAACCCCAGGAATGTAGACTCAATGAAAAATGCCAGTAATCCTTCAATCGCAAGTGATGGACCAAATACATCACCTACAAAACGTGAATACGTTGACCAGTTCATACCAAACTGGAATTCTTGTAAAATACCTGTTACTACACCTACTGCAAAGTTAATAAGGAATAATTGCGTCCAAAACTTTGCCATCTTCTTATATACTTCTTGCCCTTTTACCACATACAACGTTTGCATGATCGCAATAATAAAAGCTAAACCAATTGACAGCGGAACAAAAAAGTAATGGAAAATCGTTGTTGATGCGAACTGTATTCGTGCCAATTCGAGCGTTTCCATACTAAAATCACTTCCTTCATAGTTTTTATAATAAAAGTTAATTGAGCAATCTTATCAAACTCAATTATTAAGAAATACGAAAAGACAAAAACATTTTGTATGTATTGTCGAAAAATATGAAGTTTCAGTTTTTCAAACTATTGTAATGCTATTTTTTACCTTTTCACTATTTCTGTAGTGTTTTATTCGTTAATCGAATTGTATAATATACCTGCATAGTAAATTCAGGTTATTTTTGACGTATTATTGACATCATTTTGTCTGAAATATGTCTTTTGTCATTTTTTTGAATCAGATTTTTCTCATTAGCAAAATGTGTTTTTTCAATATACTTCTTACTTTTATATCTATAAAACAATCGTTTTTCTCTTCATACACTTGACTTTCACCCGAAAAAATGTCCTCGAAACCACCCTCGATAAACGCTTGTTTTTTGTCAAGAGAAAAATGTATTTTTAAAATTCAAACTCGAAATAATGTTATTCAAAAATAGAAAATAACTTCCCTCTTCCTCGACTAAAAGTTCATTTTTTTGTCATTTTTCCAGAACAAATAAAAAAAACTGAAAGTCGATTTAATCTGTACCCTTTGTAAAGGACATTTTGAAAAAAGTTAGGCAACATCAAGAAGATGATTTCTGTATCCAACAGGAGTCATCTTTTTTAAATTCCATTGATATCTATAATGATTATAATACGTCATATATTTCTTAATCTCTTGTTTCAATTCATTAAAGGACACGCAAGGTTTTATATGAGCTTCATCTTTCAGATGACCAAAAAATGATTCTTGTGGGGCGTTATCCCAACAGTTTCCTCTTCTTGACATGGATTGTCCAAGGTTTAGCTTTTTAACTAGCTTTTGATA
>NZ_QXCO01000028.1:0-74507 GCF_003458115.1 Bacillus sp. ISO11
ACTTATATTCATTACTACAATCACAAAAGAATTAAAACAAAACTAAAAGGATTGTCCCCTGTGCAATACAGAGTTCAATCCTTAGTAGCTGCTTAATATATTTGTCTAATTTTTTGGGTTCAGTTCAAATGGATGATCTTTTTTATAATTTATCAACATATTGCTTCGCTTCTAGTAAGGAAAAACCAAAAGCTTCTCTTACTCTCTTAACTGCTGTAACTTTTTTTCCTTCTTCTACAAGCTGGCGTAGTTCTTTATTAATTTCAGGTTCTCTTTCTACAATTCCCATTTCTTTCGTAATTAATTGTAATCTATCTTCAATTCTCTTTAAACGCGCATCATTTTTCTTTTCAATTCTAGCTAATTTTTCAGCGATATAAATGAAACCAAAGGCTAATATTAGTATAACCATCCAGAATTCCATAAGTGTTCCCCCTTACTAACTTTCATTTGTTTTATTTCACTAACTTATGTAAATTTTACCACAGGACACATTTACTGTAAAATACCACTATATCAAACTGTTAATAAAACCTATTATTTTAGGGGGACACTTTATGAAAAGATTTTTAAATACGTTACTTCAATTTGTAGTTCTTTCAATCGTGCTACATTTATTATTTGATATAGTTGGTTGGCTTGTTCTCAATGCACCAATTAAAAACAAACAAATCATCATTTCTTTAATAACAATCTCATGGGTTATGTACATGTACCGAGACAAATTTTTTCAAAAGTTCACTTCAAACTAACTAAAAAAGAAAAATAATATTCTGTCTTTAAAGAAAGGAGTCACCATGAACTTAAAAAGTAGCAATATATACGAGAAAATGAATCAATATTCCGTTGCAGGTTTAAGCCTCGCTGTTATACGTAATGGCCAACTAGATGAAGTGACTGCCTTTGGAACACTTGAAGCTGGAACAACTAGAGCTGTTACTACAAATTCTCTCTTTAATTCTTGTTCTATCAGCAAATTCATCACTACAATGCTCGTACTAACATTATCAGAGCAAGGTATCGTATATTTAGATGAAAACGTAAATGATAAACTCACATCTTGGAACATTCCTACTAATCTATTTACTTCACAAAAAAGCATCACTTTGAGAAACTTATTAAGCCATCAATCTGGACTCATTGATCCACCTAATAGTTTTGAACATTATACACCTGCAAAAGGCTTACCTAATATGTCTGAGCTCCTTTCCGGTAAAACACTATATTGCCCCGTACCTATAGAGGTAACTTATAAACCAGAAAGTGAATTTCACTACTCAGACGCAAGCTTTTGTATAACCGAACTACTACTTGAAGATATTACAGGAAGATCATTTAGTCAGTTATTAGAAGAACACATCTTCCAGCCACTACAAATGAAATATAGTACACTTTTCTCTCCAAAAGACATAGATAAAACCGATGTTTTTGCTTGCGGACATAATAAAGATAGAACTGTAACAAATGAGAAGTATCCATTTTATCCATTCGCAGCTGCTTCAGGCATTTGGACAACACCAACTGACTTATCAGCTTTAGTTATTGAAATCATTCATTCCTTACAAGGAAAGGGTAAACTAAAACTTTCTCAAAAATTAGTAATAGACATGATTTCTCCTCAAGGTTGCTCAAAATGGACTGGATTAGGTGTTTTTCTAGATGATTCTAATGAAGAATTACAGGTTTATTCACTCGGATGGGGCGTTGGATTTCAATGTATGATGGTTTGTTATCCATACTGCGGGAATGGTGCTGTTATTATGACCAATTCCGATTTAGGTGTTCATCAAATGGAAGGGATCATTGGTGAAGTTGTAAAAACGTTATCCTTATAATGAAAATAAAGAAGCAGTTCCTTCCAGCTTCTTTATCTATATAACATTTTTCGCAACAATTTTTATATGTTCTGGTGCGATAATCTCCGTTATACTTTCTTGGAAATCTTCCCGCAACATTTCTTCCAAATGTTCTAACTGCACTTCAACATGTGTGCATTCTAAATTATGTATATTTAACAGTGCATAATGATCTTTTTTCTTAATTACTAAATATTGATTTTCCTCTGTCACAAGTACAGAACCTAATCGGACTCCTAATAAGCGTTGATCATCAAACTTCATAATTACTTCTCCTTCCCTCATATAAACGAAACTACAATGAAAATAATTACATTTATGGAAAAACACGCTTATTTAGACTATATCATAATTTACTAAAATAGAAATATCTTTTTCTGTTTCAATAAAAATCCCTATTTTTCATATATTTCGATACAAAAAACTTTCTCAACATTAAATTTGAATTTTCAGTTTTTAATTCTATAAAAATCTATTATAATAAAGTTAATAAATGTTTGACCTCTCCTAATTCATGTACATATGGATGATCAGTAGTTATCGCTACTGATCTATTTTTTTGATTTCAGAAAGTACATACGCTGCATCCTTTCCTACACCACAAATAAGTGCGGAACCCCTTTGAGATTGCCATGGTAAACCGATATAATACAATCCTTTTACTGGACTGATTCCCTTTATATGATTAGGAAATCCTTTCTCATTCACTGCCTGTTCAATTTCAATCCAATTATAATTTTGAACAAAACCAGTTGACCATATAACGCTTTCTGCACTATAAATATCACCATTCTGAAACATAATGTTATTTCCTGATGCACTTACTACTTTTTCTTGCAGTTTGATTGCTCCATTACGAATAAGTTTCTTACCTTCAAAACCGAAAATAGGGTCCTTTCTCTTCTGAAACCATCTTCCCCTCTTTGTATTTATTTCAGCGTACAATAAACCCATTTTTTCTAACAGATTAAAAATACTTTTTCCAAAAAGTTGTAACGGTAAAAACGTTAAAGGATGACTAATAGACACCGTAACTTCATGCGTTTTTGCAAGTTCTACTGCTATTTGCATTCCTGAATTCCCGCCACCTACTACAAGTACCTTCCCCTGTGGAATTTGCGGTGATGATTTATATTGTGATGAATGTATTTGAAAAATATGTGATGATAGATTTGCTGAAACTGAGGGAATAAATGGTTGCTGAAAACCACCTGATGCGATAATAACTTTTTTCGTTTGTAAAACTTCTGTAGGAGTATGTAATTCAAATATTTCTTTTTCTTTCTTTATTTTTAGAACTTCCGTTTGTAATTGTACCGGTAATTGAAAATGTCTTGCATATTCTTCTAAATAAGTTGCAATTTCATCTTTATATGGAAATTCATTTTTTTCACCTATTAACGCCATACCCGGCAAGCTACTGTAAGACCTTGGGGTAAAAAGCTGCAAAGAATCATATCGATTTCTCCATGAATCACCAACTTGTTTTCCTGCCTCAAGTAATAAAAAATTATACCCTTCTTGCTTCAAGTAATATCCCATTGTTAATCCAGCTTGACCCGCTCCAATAATAATTAGGTCTATCATTCTAATCCCTCCTTCTTTTACATATGAATATTTGTTCATATATTCATATGTTTCCATAATCATAACATTTTCTTTTTATATGATTCAATATCTACTCAAAATAAAAAAGAGCAGTTTACCATAAAGTAAACTCCCCTTCATTCTATCTTCCCAGTCTTTAGCGCCTGTGCCCAGTCATATCTTTCTTGTTGAACAGCCAATCCAGCAGCTTCTTCCCAATTATAAGGAACTGAAATTTGTTCAATTGTCCATTCTTCCAAAACCTTTTCTATCACTACATATTTTGCATGCGGAGTTCCTGATTCCATTTTATGCATAACAGGTAACTCATCTTTGTATGCTGGAAGTCCTACACTTCCTGGATTTATAATGATCTTTCCGTTCGCTAAATAAACAACTCTAGGAATATGTGTATGACCACATACTATTATTTTTTGTTCTATATTTTGGAGTTGATCCATTATATTTTTTTCATTCTTTAATATTGCACCATTCTCATTCATCTCTTCTAACAAACACACTTCATCTGAAGTTGGCGTACCGTGACAACATAACATATCGTCTACAATAAATTGTGAAGGATGTTGTTTTAACCAACCTATATGATAATTTGTTAATTGATTTTGAACAAAAGTTAGTGTAGCAGATTGCTCTTGTATAGGTTCCCAAAGCATGCGATCACAATTGCCTTTAATATGTATCATCTCGCTACTCATTAATATTTCAATTGTCTCTAAAGGATCTAACGGCCCGTACACACTATCTCCTAAATTTATTATCATTTCGACCTTGCGACGTGTAATATCTTTTAATACCGATTTTAAAGCGTGACTATTTCCGTGGATATCTGAAATTATAGCTATTTTCATCTTAATCCCTACTTTAATATATTATTTATAAACATCCGCAGCCAATTCCCTCAAAACTTCTACATTCACTACTTCAAAACAACCATTGTTTTTCTTGATTATATTTTTATCACAAAAAATATTTAATGTTCGCAACAAATGCCGATAGCTCGTTCCTAACAACTCCGCTATTTCCGTTAAATTCCCACTAAACACAATTCTATTTTCATGCTGAACTGCTCGTTCCCCTGCTGCTAACATGTAACTCGCAAGTCTATTTTCAAGCGGATACAATAAATTAATTGTACTGTTTTTGGAAAGTCGGTTTAACTTATGTGCTAATGATCCGCAAATACATCTTAAAAATTTCGCATCATGAAATAGCTTATTTCTCACTTTTCCTAATGGTAAACCAACACAATATGAATCTGCCATTACTTGTACATTTGATGTAATCCTTTGGGAATGAATTAACTCCACATCTCCAAGTAACTGCAAACTATCATAAAAACACAGTAATACGGATTTCCCGTTACTTAATGTGTTAAACGCTTTCGCTTTTCCTTCAACAAAGAAATATAAATAATCTATCTCTTCATTTTCTCTACAAATAAACTCATTCTTTTTAAAAAATATAAGTTCCATATATGGCTTCATATCATGACTAAAAAATGAATCAATATTATTTTTCTTCATATACTCTGCTAATTTAATAGAATTACATACTTTCTTCATAGTTCCCCACCTTTACAACTCATCCCCATTGTAATCAAAATTTTCTTCTTCCACTATGACATATGTCATAACAATACACAATTTCAGCATGATACAGTCATTACAAATATGAAATACAAAGGGGATATTACATTGTATAACTTTCTTTCTGTCTTTATTGGTGTGCTCATCGCCGTTATGCTTCCACTGAATGGGATTTTATCTGAGTTAATTGGCAAGTACACAGCAAGCGTGGTCATTCACCTTGTCGGTTTAATTGCAGTTATCTTCATTTTAATCATAAACAAAAATAAAATTCGTTTCGATAAAAGTATTCCACTTTTTTTATATAGCGCTGGAGCGATTGGAGTATTCACTGTTCTTTTTAACAATATAAGTTTCTCCGTCCTTGGTGCTTCTATTACGATCGCATTAAGTTTACTCGGTCAATCTATTGCTTCCATCATTATCGATCATTTCGGCTTATTAGGAATGAAAGTTGCAAAGTTTGAAAAGAAAAAACTAATTGGATTATGTTTCATCTCTTCTGGAATTATAATCATGACAATTTATTAATGGGGGCAAGAAAATGTTATATATTACGATCGCTATTTTAGCTGGTGTTTCTATCGTTGTTGCTAGAATTATTAACGCGAATTTAGCAAAGGAAATTGGAAATTGGGAAGGCACGTTTTTTAATTATATTACTGGATTATTTTTCTCTATGTTATTTTTAATTTTCAGTTCAGATTCATTGTATATTCCAATGCAGACGTTACAATCTATTCCTATTGCTGTGTACTTAGGCGGATTAGTAGGCGTTATCGTTATTTCATTATCCAACTATATTACTCCTAAAATATCAGCCTTTTATTTAACATTACTCATCTTTATCGGACAATTATTTGCGGGGACTATCATTGATTTCTTCCTGACAAATGAACTCTCAATCGGTAAAGTTATCGGTGGCATTTTCGTATTAATTGGGCTCACTTACAATTTACTCATAGATCGCCCGATAAAAACTGTGAAGCATAACCAAGTTCAACTATAATACTTTACGCTTACCTATCATATATTAATAGAAAAGCTCTTCACACGAAATAATAGAGAGGAGAAAACCCTATTAAAAAAATTATTTTATTGCTAGGTAGCGTATTAATTATTTGTGGAATTGTATGGTTTGTAAACTCGGGAAAATCTATTCAAGATCTCTATACTGCAAACAAACCGAAAAAGAAAGCTACTATTATTTCAAGCTCGCGAGATCCAAATGAGCCCCCTGTTTTTTTAGGAAAGCAGGAAATAAAAGATATACATGTAGAATCAATTAAAACAAAAAAGGATATCTTTCTCACAAAAACAGATGAATTAAAAACATTTATTAACAGTATGAATACCGCAAAAAAAGGAAAATTAACATTGGATGAAGAAGGATCAGATTTAATAGATTGTGATATGTGGATTACTTTCGAGGATGGAACTTATAAAAAATATTTCATATGGATAGTTGATCATCACAGCAGCGAAGTGATGATTGCTCAGCAAGATACTCCTGATGATGTAAACCTTACGTACTATCAGTTAAACGAAGATAGTTCAAAAAAAGTTTATAATTTATTTAAAAAAATTATTTAAATGAAAAAGTCATGAGCACGCGAACTCATGACTTTTTGCACTATATATACTCCGGGAACACTCTACAACCCTTTTCCTGCTCTATATCATGACCAAAGAAAACAATTGGTTTCTCTTTCGCCACAACTTCTTTTAAACGTTTAATTGAAGATAAAGCTAATTCTGGATTAAATCCTGCGAACGGCACTTCATCTTCAAAATTCTCTTTCGTGTACGATGCATCAATCGTTAATAAAACTGAACCGGATTGCTCCGTCTCAATGAATAGCGACTGATGGCCTGGAGAATGACCTGGCGTATACAATACTTGAACACCTGGTACCACTTCATAATCCCCTTCAATAATTTTGTAGTTCAAATGCGGTAATATACATTCTTTCATATATTCTTCTCTATGAAGTGCTGCCTCATATTCGGTTCGCTGCACAATAATCGGTGTATTTGTAAAAGCACCATTTCCTCCTGCATGATCAAAATGTAAGTGAGAGCTAATAATATATAAAAGGTCGTCTGGCTCATACCCTACACGCTTTAATATATTCACGATTCTATCTTCTTCAGTCATTTTCGGTAAAATCTGTCCTTCAACAAATGTACCGTTAAAAAGCCCTTCATTATTAACTGCACTTTCTGGCATACCTGTGTCTACTAAAATAGGACCTTCTTCCGTCTCCAGAAGATAACACCACACCGGCAAGTTTAATAGTTTCCCCGGTGTTAACGCACTGTTAACAGACGAATGATCCAACATGCAACGACCTGCTGGGATGAAATAAAGTTTCTTTACTGTCATTATGTATCCACCTTTACATTTAGTTTTGGATAAAGTAATACAGTAAAAAATTCTTCTTTTTAGAAATAAACTCCTTCTAGACTATCAGTACAGCTTGCATAAAAAAGAGGGTATTTTTTTACATGCAGTATTTCACCATCTATAATATAGAAGTAAAGAATTCTTACTTTAAATGAAACATTAACACCGATTAACGCTGAAAACTAAAAAAAGCACATGCACTACTTGAAAGCGGGCACACCATTGGGAAAATCGTATTAGAGAAATTTTAATCATGATAGTGATAGGTAGTATGTGAAATTATATCAACGATTTTTCGAATATATCTATCACAAATCAAATTATATCAACGATTCGACAAGTTATATCGATTTATCGACAAATAACAACAATAAGAAAAGGCTGTTCCAGATGAACAGCCTCTTCTTTATTTACTTGAAATCTCTTTATTATTTTGAACGTCTAACGGAGCTCGCTTTCCTATTCCGAAAGCATAGAAACTAATTGTAACGATAGCTAAGAAAATAATACCTACAACTAATGAAATACGAGTATCATCGTTAAACCACATTCCGATTAATACCATAATTAAAAAGGCAATTGTTAAATAGTTTGTTACAGGAGCAAATGGCATTTTGAACGGATGATCTTTCATCTCTGCTCCCTTTTCTTTCCTAAAACGAATTTGACTAATTAAAATGACGAACCATGGTACCATACCAGGAAGTACACTTGCACTATATACATATACGAATAAGTTTTTCGGTGCGATATAACTTAAAACAACACCAACCGCCAGACCGATAATTACGCCAACTGTACCAAATAAAGGCACACCATTTCCAGAAAGTTTCGTGAAATACTTCGGTGCTTGTCCATTTACACCTAACGTATACAGCATACGTCCAGCACTATAAATACCACTATTACAACCAGACATTGCTGCTGTAATAACAACGAAGTTAATTAATCCAGCTGCTGCCGTAATACCAACCTTCGCAAAAGTTGCTACGAACGGGCTACCAATTGTACTTAATTGATCCCACGGATACACAGTTACAATAACGAAAATAGCACCGATGTAGAAAATTAAAATACGCCAAATTGTACTTTGAATCGCTCTTGTAAGTGTCTTCTTTGGATCCTTCGCTTCACCAGCAGTAATACCGATTAATTCCACACCTTGATACGCTCCAACTACAAGTGATAATGCAAAGAAGAATCCTGAAAAACCACCTGTAAAGAAACCGCCATTTGACCAAAGATTAGATATGCCAATCGCTTCTCCGCCGTTACCAATTCCGAAGAAAATAAGGCCAAATCCTGCAATAATCATTAATAGAATCGTAACGATTTTAATCATCGCAAACCAAAATTCAAATTCACCAAATGACTTAACAGAAATTAAGTTAGCTGCACCAAGAATAACCATTGCAATTATACCTGGTATCCAAGCTGGTAAATCCGGGAACCAATATTGCATATACGCTCCAACCGCGATAATTTCTGACATCCCAACGATAACCCACTGGAACCAGTTACTCCACGCTGTCATATAACCAGCTAGTGGATGAATATACTTATGACCGAATGTCGCAAATGAGCCTGTACTTGGCTCCATATACAACATTTCTCCCATGGCACGCATGATGAAGAAGATGAAAATACCTGCAATTGCATAAGCAAGCATTACTGACGGACCTGTCCATTTAATTGTGCTGGCTGACCCCATAAACAAACCAACACCAATCGTTCCGCCTAAAGCAATCATTTGAATATGACGTGCTTCTAAACCTCTTTTCAATTCTTTGTTTGCCACTTCACTTCCCCCTCTTAGATGATTCATAACCGCATTTTAACACAAGATGCTTTCCCCTAATTCCTTTCGGCCCTGAAAATGATGAAGCAAACGTCATTTTACACTAGCTTTAAAGCTATCCTAAAATCGTTTTGTGCTCCTAATAAAATTCTCAAAACCTTTCATCTTCCAATATTCTATAAATCTTAAAATTACTTACCTTATATTAATTCATTAATCTGAAAAATTCAATTATTTTTTCAATAAATTATTATACATAAGTCTGATTAATTTTTAACTAAATTAACAATAAAATACATCTATTCAATATGATTCCGGCATGTATATTATTACAATATAAATAACCGAGGAGATGCTATCTTCCTCGGTTTCATATCTCAAATACTTCAACCTTTATAGTTGATAACGTAATTTCCCACACATTCGATTCATATACCAATAAGGAATTTAATATATTAATAAACTACTAACTTCTTTACTCCAGCCAAATTTTGAAGCAGAAACCTTTCTGCCTCAAAACAACGGGATAAAATATAAAAGAGTCTCATTAAAAAATGAGACTCTATTACGATTTCATATTTAAATCGATTTCGAAGTTTGCTTACCAAAGATAAATACCCTAGTAAACACTGCCATTATAACTACTATAACCAGAAAATAAAGTGGCATCGCCAGTAACGAGCCCGTATGCAATTGACTCATTCCCCAAATTGTCATCGCTACAATTACATAGTATCCTAAGCTAAACAACGCTCCAGCTGTACCAATGACATCTTGAAAATCTACTAACGCTAAACTTAAACAATTAGGTAACGCTACTCCAATTCCTAATAGCAATATAAACATCGCTATTAAAAATACAACCATATATATTACATTCGGATTTGATCCCACAAACGTAATAACAGATAAAAGGATAGCTCCCCCTGTCATTACAAGACAACCGATATATATAATTTTCTCTGGTTTATAAGTAGCAAGTAAACGTTTTGAAATTTTCGCTCCAACAATAGAAGCAGATGCTACAACAATTCCTAGAAAGCCATACATACTAGGCGATAACTGAAAGTATTCAATAAAGATAAACGGCGCTTCTGCATAATAGCTAAATAAAACACCATTTGCTCCTCCAATTAACAGCCCATATGTTACCACTTTCCGATTTGTAATTAACCTCTTCAAGACTGAAAATACATTTATTTTATTCGTTACTGAGCCCGTTTTTGTTTCAGGAAGAGAAACAAACGTATACAGAAAAATACCGATACTCATAACTACTAAACTTAAAAATACTATTTTAAATCCAAACATTTGATCAAGAAAGCCACCAATTAACGGTCCTATCGCTGGTGTAAAAGCAATGACTGCTGAAATTTGAGCAAACATAACATGCCTCTTATGCCCTTCTACACTTTCACGAAGAATCGTTTGCGTCACAACTGATCCTGCACTTGCTCCAAACGCTTGAATAAAACGACTTACCAATAAAACTTCAATGGAATTTGCAATAAAGCACAAGAAACTCCCAGCGCCATATACGACAATTCCAAATAACATTGCTGGGCGACGGCCAATTATATCTGATAGCCATCCAATAAAAAATACACCTAAAGCAAATCCAGCAAAATACACACTAAGCGTTAACTGCACCTCATTATTACTTACATGTAACGCCTTTGAAATATCCGGTAAAGACGGTGTGTAAATCGTTTCACTAATTTGCGGAAATGCGACAAGAACAATCATTAACAAAAGTGATGGTACTGAGACTTTTTTCATTTTTCATACCCTCCTATAACTTTGAAAATCTCAGAAATAAAAAGACTTTCCTTAGCTACGGAACAGGAGGGGCCATTATAGAAATCCGGTCATAAAACAACAAAGAAAACACCTCAATTACGTATGTTAATACTTATAGGAGGGTAATATTAACATCGATTTTTAAATATACTTTTTCAATTATATTACATATTGCGTTTCTTTTACTAGTGCTCGGCCTTGGAGGATTGTTAAAAAGATAACTTGATGCATTCACCTTTTTATGGAATAATTAGAAATAGTTTGAATTCATAAACTTAATTATTAAACGATAGACTAGCATATTTTAATGTCACAAGCTTACAAACAGGAGGACTTTCGTAATGATTGAAATTTTAAGGACAGTATTAAATTTCCTAATTTCTCTATTCTCAGGAGAATTACCAATTGTATATTATGTATGGATTATTAGCCTATTCCTAATTCAAATAACCCAATCTACTCTAAACTATAAACTCTTTAACAAGAAAGACAATTTGAGCACTTATATATTGGAAGGATTACTTGCTTTTATTATTTTATTGTTTGGAGGAATATTAGTATCTAAGTTACTTGCTTACATAATAGACGATCCTACTATTAGTATGACGAATTTAACACATTATTTTGTTTCTCTTATCATATTAACTATATTTGTTGTAATAACCTGTGTTAAAGACTTTATAGAAACATCTATAAAGAATAAAAATATCTCTCTTTTTAGCTTTTTAGTAATTTCCTTCATAACAAGTCTACTTTCATTCAAGTTTTTATCACCTTTAATTGAAGGTTCTTTTTCTCTTTCTAAATCTTTTATAACTACTTTAATCACTCTAGTAACCGTATCCATTCCTCTATTAATTTCTTTAGAGGAAAAATATGCAGGTGAAAAGGAAACAGAAAATTTATAGCTTCCCATTTACATAAAAGAAAGAGGGAGCTCCCCCCTTTCTTTTATATCGTTCTATTTCACAAGACTAAATCATTCCTTTTAATATTAATCCTAAAACTGACATTATTATCGTGCTAATAATAATTCGCAAAATCCAAGTAGTGTTTGTACTTATTTTTTCTAATTGCTTATTGATTGTTGCTATATCTTTCTCATTAATAGTGGTACGCGTTTCTAAATTTCGAATGTCTCTCATCATTTCTTTTTGCTCCGCCTTGAGACTGTCAATTTTAGCGTAAACATCTTCCATATATTCACACCCTCTGTTCATCTTAATAGAAAAATCTATATATATTATGAGACAACCCTCTTACCTGTGAATACATTGCGTATATCCGCGTACCAAATTATTTGTACAATCTAATTGAATTACTCACATGTTTCTATTCTTCTATTTATAAATTAGCGTTAAGATACATTAAAATTTTAAAAGGAACCCCTTGTTTATTTAACAACAAACAAGGTGCAATCCAACATTCGGAAGCACCTACGATAATTTCTATTGTTTTCATATTTACAACTCCATATAATCAGTATGATTTTCTGAAGAAGCCAATTTTTGAACTGCTTAAAGTATACTAATATGAATACGAAATAGCTGTATTGATAAACTCTCTAGAACAATAAATATACTGGCTGAAACGGATCTATATCCGATATTTTTTCCAGTAACATGAATGGTTATTTCTGATAAATGCGTTTGTACATCATTGTTTTCAAAAATTTCATCCTCAACCTTTACAATATCTGCTTCACAATCTACTTCTTTAAAAGTTTTCAATAATTTTGTTTCCAATAAACTACAATCAAAGCTCTCATCTTTTATTACGGCAAATTTAACCTTCATATCGATTTCCCCATTTTTAACAAACTAAAATCACTAAATCAATATAAATATATATTATTCTATTAAATAATTCAAAATATACGCTTCTTATATGCATTATTAAAAATCAGTTCTAAAGAATTAAATAGTAGGCGTTCCACTAATCTTTCATATAATTCGTCTCTTAATTATTTTGCTCATTGCGCTTTTTTATTTTCCTCACTATTTCAACTAAACTTTCTGTAATAATACATATTTCAAATACATTATTTCCTTTCACTCATACTTTTATCATTGAGTTTTTATTCACAAATTCGTAACACATACACATGAGTTATCATGCTAAAATTAGTTTATTCACAAGAAGAAGTTCTTCTTAATAAATCAACCATTTTTAATACCCTGTTTAAAGCCTTGCCCCCCTGCAAGGTTTTTCCTATTTAAATAGAGTAGTAGTTTTCGTTATGCCTCTCCCCCTTGTTCCTTACCCTACAAATAATACTTCATATTTATTTTAATTTTTTAGCATCCGTACTCGCTCTGTTCGAGAGCTCTTTACCAAATATTCAATCTAATGATAAGATTGACCAAATTAATATTTTCGTCCATAACTGTATCAAAAAGTACACTAAAGAAAAAATAGCACTCTCACAATTAAGTAAACGCGAGCTTTTTCTTCTATCTACTTACTATTTAAGGTTAATAGTGATATAACCAGATTTTAAAATTCGACTTAAATTCATTGATGAATGGAGAGGTTTATATGAAATTGAAAGACAAAGTAGCAATCATAACTGGTGGAGCAAGTGGAATTGGCGAATCTACTGTTCGTCTTTTTATCGAAGAAGGTGCAAAAGTAGTTATTGCTGACTTTTCTGAACGTGGAAAAGAACTATCAGATGAATTGAATGCACATGGATATAATACGTTATTTATTAAAACTGATGTAACAAAAGAGGCAGATATTAAACAGCTAATTCATGAGACAGTAAGTACATACGGTAAATTAGATATTATGTATGCCAATGCCGGCGTTGCTGATGATGCACCGGCAAATGAATTATCCTATGAAAAATGGAAAAGAACTATTGATATTAATTTGTCTGGGGTATTCCTTTCTAATAAATATTCGATTGAACAATTCCTTAAACAAGGTACAGGTGGTGTCATCGTTAACGCTGGTTCGATTCATAGTTTTGTTTCATTACCTACCCCAACAGCATACTCCTCTGCAAAAGGTGGTGTGAAACTATTAACTCAAAATTTATGTACTGCCTACGCTAAATATGGAATACGTATTAATGCGGTGTGCCCCGGTTATATTGACACCCCTTTACTTGGTAGTGTTAATCCTGAACAGAAAGAATATTTAGCTTCACTTCATCCACAAGGCAGACTTGGAACACCAGAAGAAGTCGCTAAAGCTGTCTTATTTTTAGCAAGTGATGAAGCTAGTTTTGTTAATGGTACAACACTTCTTGTTGATGGAGGCTATACTGCACGTTAATTTAAAAATTTTGAAGCCCCTTAAGAAATATATAGTCTTCAATAAAAAAAGCGCCATCACAAGTGACGGCGCTTTTCTATGTAAGAGTAACTAGAAGGTATCCTTCTAGCCTACTCCCATTTATAAGTCCAAAACTGTTCAAGTTGCAGCCATTTTAATGTTGCTGCATCTTTGTTTTTTATTTTTGCATGCGTGTCTTCAAGCATTGCTTCTGTTTGTGAACGGTGCGCACCTAATGCAGTTAATTTATGATCAAATACTTCACTAATGTTATTTACAACATCCGGTTCTCCTAATACTGCCTCACGATTTTTCGTAATCGCAACAGCATGGATAACTGGGCGCTCTTCTTTTGGCATACGTGATACAGCGCGAACGACAGCGCGGCCAAATGCATTATGATCTGGATGTACACCGTGTTCTGGATAAAATGTAATAATTCGAGATGGATTTACTTCTTGAATGATTGCTTCAATTTTGTCAGCAACGAAATCAACATCTTCAAATTCTAACGTTTTATCATGGAAGCCAAGCATTCTTAAATCTTTAATACCCATCGCTTTACAAGCATCTTTCAATTCTTTCTTACGGATATGTGGAATCGTTTCACGGTTAGCGAATACGTTCTTACCCATGTTACGTCCCATTTGTCCTAGAGTACCACATGCATATGTTACAGGTACTCCTTGATCTGTTAATAAGCGAATTGTTCCTCCCGCAGCATATGCTTCATCATCTGGATGCGGAAATACAACAAGTACATGTCTCTCCATAAGTTTCCCTCCTTCTTACTTAAATGGTGTTAAGCTTAACTCAAGTGCAACTGCTAAGCGACCTAAATTATCATGTCCAGCTAGTAATAAACGCTCTTGATCGTCTACTTCCCAGTGCGTAATACCTTCAGCATATACCCAACCGTGATCCATTTTCAGACCAACTCGGTATGGATTTGTTCCAGTTATCTTCCCGCGTTCAAAACGGATAATCGCATTTCGAATGAAAGCACCAACTGTCATCATCTTTTCATTTATGTGTGATGCATACGCTCCGTTTGTCGTTTCTAAATGAATATATACATCTTTATTTACAAAACGTTCAATTTCATTTTGAATAAGAGAACTATCTTTTACTATTTCCATCGGAATTCACCTCTTTAAACCATTTTACGCAAAAATAATGTAAATTGCTATCTCTATATTAGAGGACAACGCTCACTTTTCCTAATAATTTGCACTGTGTTTTTTATATTTTTTATATGATATGTAAAAAATACATTTTTTCCTTCACTTTGTTAAATAGTTTTCTTTCTTTTTTGAATTTGCTACAATATATTTTATCCCGTATTATTGCAGCGAGATACATTTCGACAATTGAATACATAATTTAAAGAAGGTGACATGATTGGAACAGTCAGCACATGAAGTAGCAAATTGGCAATATTATTTTGCAATTGCCGTATTTTTAATCACGTACGGATTTATTATTTCTGAGAAATTGAATCGTGCTGTAATCGCACTATTCGGTGCTGCTATTATGATTATTTTTGGAGTTGTAGATTTACATACTGCTTTCACATCACATATTCAATGGGAAACGATTACCCTTTTGATTGGGATGATGATTCTCGTACATATTACGAGTCAATCAGGCGTCTTTGAATTTGTGGCCATTAAAGCGGCAAAAGCAGCTGGCGGAAAACCGATTCGCATTTTATTATTACTATCCCTATTAACTGCTGTCGGATCAGCATTTTTGGACAATGTAACGACTGTTTTATTAATCGTTCCTGTTACGCTATCCATTACACGTATTTTAAAAGTAAATCCTGTGCCTTATTTGATTTCAGAAGTGCTGTTTTCAAATATAGGCGGAACAGCAACATTAATCGGTGATCCACCTAATATTATGATTGGATCAGCAAACAAGCATTTAGACTTTAACGCCTTTTTACTTAACTTAGCTCCAATCGTAATTATTATTTCTATCGTGACACTTGGCATTATTTACTTCATGTATCGTAACAAACTAAAAACAACACCTGAACAAATCGAAAAACTAATGGCATTAAACGAAAAAGATTACATTAAAGATCAAAGCCTCCTTTTAAAATCTATTTCGATTTTAGGACTAACTATTTTAGGCTTCGTACTTCATTCGATTATTCATGTAGACGCTGCTGTTATCGCGATGACAGGCGCTACACTTCTTATGTTAATCGGCGTGAAAGAACATGATATTGAAGATGTATTTGCCCATGTTGAATGGGTAACCATTTTCTTCTTCGCCGGATTATTTGTTCTCGTTGGCGGGTTAATTGATATCGGACTTATCTCTTCACTTGCAAGAGAAGTAATCGACGTAACAAACGGTGACATCGGATTCGCAGCTATACTTATTTTATGGGTATCTGGCATCGCATCTGCGACAATCGACAATATCCCATTTGTCGCAACGATGATTCCTCTTATTCAAGACTTAGCTACAGGACTCGGACTATCTGTCGATTCTCCGCAAATCGAAGTACTATGGTGGGCGTTATCTCTTGGAGCTTGCTTAGGAGGAAATGGAACACTAATCGGTGCATCTGCAAACGTAGTCGTTGCGGGTATTGCAAAACGTGAAGGACATGGCTTCTCTTATATGGACTTCTTAAAAATTGGTTTACCATTAACTATTGTTGCACTCTTGTTATCACATGCTTATATATATTTACGTTATTTAATGTAAAAGTTGTATTGCATGAAATTATGTCGTCAAATACAAAAGGTTTGCAGCATGCGTGCTGCAAACCTTTTTTCGTTCACCAAAATATACCGATAATTGCTAATCCACCCAATATCATACCACCAATTTGTCCAACGATTGCTGGTGATAATTGAACACCTTTTCTTACTTCAACAACCGGTCTTTCATGCCTTAATTGCTGCACTTCACTTTGAAGTTGATGTACACTTCCGTGTAATTCTTTAATTAATTCCTTTAATTCAGCGACCTCTTCATTTACTGGTTTACTTTTTTCTAAATTCATTTTTCATGACTCCTTATAAGTTCAATCAGTACATTGTAAAAATTCGCCAATTATCATTATATCTCCTGCATACTACATATATAATTTTGAATGTACTTTCTAACCTTGCAGCTCTATCCATTCATCCCGCAATATCCCCATAATGATACGATCAAAACACTTCCCATCTCTTTGAACCGCTTCTCTCATACAGCCTTCCATCCGAAAACCCATCTTTTTATACAACTCAATAGCAGCTTTATTATAAGAAATAACATCAAGACCGACGCGGTGTAAATTCAATTCATAAAAAGCATATTTTAAGATAAGATAGATCGCTTCTCTTCCATATCCCTTCCCCCTATCATTCGCATCTCCTATACCAATAGCTAATAAACCCGTTCTGTTATTCCACTCTATGCCATGAATTGCAACAAAACCAATTAAGCGATCATCTTGAACTGTCCTTAACATGAAAGAAACACTATTCGATCTCCGTCCCTTTAATAGCCCATCACTTGCTATTTCTTGTATCGATTGCGGGAATGCTACATCTGTATCTACATTCCTTAAATACTCACTATCTTCTTACCACATAGCCATTACTTCAGCATCTGCTTCTCTAATAGCTGATAATTTAATCGTTTTATTTTGAAAAAGATTCATTGTCATTTCAAACTCCCCCTTTTAAATAACGGGGATACTTACAATAAGCGCTGACATTGGCACATCTCCTCCATATTGAATTAACTTCATTGTATAATTTTTTATTTATTCTAACAATAATAGAAAGGCCCTCCAAATTTAGAGGGCCTTTCCTAATAGCAAAACTATATTATTTCGTAAACATTTTCTCCGCTTCATCCATTGCCATTTTGTTTCCTAAAGCAGAATAGTCCAGCCATGGTTGATCATTGATAATGTATACGTGCTTGCCTTTAACTGCTTTTAAGTCTTTCCAAATTGGCGTTTCTTGAAGTTGTTTAAATGCTGCTTTTGCTTTATCATCTCTATTTACAACAACGAAAATCGCATCTGCATCAAAGTCAGGTAATACTTCTTGTGAAATGACTTCGAAAGGGCGATTTCCATCAATTTTCTCTACACCATTTGCAGGTTGTAATCCTAAGTCTTGGAATAAAATTGGTCCCATCGGTCTTTTTGTACTAAATACACGTAATTCTTTTGCAGTAACGCGAATTGCCATTACTTTTTCGTTATTACCTAGCTCTTTATCTATTAAACTTTTTACTCGTTTTGATTGCTCTTCGTAATCTTGAATATATTTATCTGCTTCTTTCTCACGGTTTACAAGTTTACCAACTTGTTTTAAATGATCTCTCCACGTACCTTCATCTAAATTGAAAGAATGTGTTTTTGCAATTTTTTCGTATTTCGCTAAATCTTTGCCCGCGTATTTTTCATCCACATAAATGTCAGTTGGCTTCAATTGAAGTAACGCTTCCATATTCGGATCTGTTACAACACCAAGTTTCTTCGTATCTTTCAACTGCTCTTTTGCGTGCGGTAAGAAATCTTTTAAATCTCCGCCAATAACAGAACCTACTGGTGTAATTCCTAATGCAAGTAAATTATTTGTTAAATGAATGGACATAGAGGCGATTTTTGGATCATTACTTTTTTCCGTTTTTTTCGTTGCCTCTTCATTAGCTTTCGTTTGACCACATGCTGCTAATACTAAAATACACATCATGCTAAATAAAATAGTAAGTTTCTTTTTCATATGTTCTCCTCTTTGAAGTATTTATTTTGTTTTTGTAAGTAAATAAAGAAAATACGGTGCTCCTAATGCCGCCACTACTACACCAGCTGGAATAGAGTTTGGCTCAAATATAGAACGACCTATCGTATCTGCTAGCACTAAAATAATCATTCCGATAATGCCAGCTAAAGGAAGAAAGTGTTGATATGTAGTACCTACTAACTTCCTTGCGATATGCGGAGCAACTAAACCGATAAAACCAATCCCTCCTGCCATCGATACACTTGCGCAAGATAATCCAACCGCTGTAGCTAAAAGTAATAACCGTTCTTTTTGAACAGAAACACCAAGTCCTGCCGCTACACTATCACCTAGTGACAATGCATTTAACGTTTTAAATTTTAGCCACGCATAAGGGGTTAGTATGAAAATCCAAGGTAATAATGCAAGGACATGAATCCAATCCCTTCCCCACACGTTACCAACTAGCCATCTAGAAGCGAATGTATACGTCTCATCATTTAACTTGAGAGAGAAAAATAACGAAATTGCACTAAAACCAGCTGAAACTGCAATACCAACGAGAATAAGTCTAATGGGAAGTAAACCATTTGACCGATCACTCGCAAGTAAAATAATAAGAAATGCAGCTAATACTCCTCCGCCAAATGTAAATAACGGTATTAAAATGGATGCACTTTCATTAATAGAATGAAAGAATGTAACAAATATAATTAGCCCGAAAGATGCACCTGAATGCAGTCCAAGAATACCAGGGTCTGCAAGTGCATTACGGGATAATCCTTGCAAAATCGCACCGGAAATCCCAAGGCCAATACCAGCTAACATGGTGATTATAATTCTTGGCATACGATAATCATATAGCACGGTTGCGCTCTCAAAATCACCATAACCAAAAAGTGTTTGAATTACTTTAAGTGGCTCTATACTCAGTGTCCCTGTATTTAAGCTAAGTAAAATAACAGCGATACCAATACAACCGAATATTGTAGTTACAGTAATGGCTCTTTTTTTATCTGTGTTTAAAATCTTCTTCACTTACAACTCCCTCCCAACTTTACGTGCTATATAGAGGAAGAACGGAACTCCAACAAGAGCTACCATAATTCCTATCGCAAGTTCTTTAGGAGGGTTTACTGCTCTTGCTCCTAGGTCAGCTAAAACTAATAACATAGCACCTAATAATGCTGACATAGGAATAATGAGTCGATAATTAACACCAACTAATTTTCTAGCAATATGCGGAATAACGAGTCCTACAAATCCGATAGAACCAACAGCTGAAACAGATACACCTGCAAGAATGACTACTATAATCATCCCTAGTATTCTCGTTCGGTTCGTTTTCACTCCTAAATTTGTAGCAACATCATCTCCCATTGATATGAGTGAAATAGATCTCCCTAGCATTGTCGCAAAAATAATCGTTATAAGAATAATAGGGACTAAAAATTTCAAGTGTTCCCACTTAACCCCTGCAACACCACCAGCATACCAAAACGCTAAATCTTGGCTTAAATCATAATAAATCGCAACACCTGAACTTAATGAATGTAAAAGCGCTGCCATAACCGCTCCAGCAATCGTTAACCTCATTGGTGTTAATCCGCCTGATGTGGCCGATCCGATAATAAAAATGAGTACTGTACTTAAAACCGCTCCAATAAAAGAGACAATCATTAAATAGGAATATGGCATATGCGGAAAAAAGGCAAAACTAAGTGCTACTACAAACATCGCACCTGCATTTATTCCGAGTACACCTGCATCAGCTAAAGGATTTCGTGTTACACCTTGCATAACAGCACCAGCAACCGCAAAAGCTGCCCCTACAACTGCTGCACCAATTACTCTCGGGAGCCTTAATTCATAAATAATTTGGTGCTGTGTTAGTTTCGGATTGTAATCCAAAACCGCTCCCCACACCGTTTGTAAATGAATATCTTTTGCACCAAATGAAATGGCTAAAAATATAGATCCAATTAAACATAAAATTGTTAAGCTCATGAAACATATGAACTTAATATGTATCCAGCGGTTATTACCAGCATGTACAGTAGACTTATGTAACATGTTTCATTTCATCCTTTATATTCAGTTGTTTTTTATAATTATTTTTTATTTGTAATTATTATTGATAATAATTATCATTTTCATTTAGATATTATATCGCCACTTTTTTTAAATAGCAAACTATTTTTTCACTTCGCTAAATATTAAAATACTTATTACAATTCCCTTCCAAAAATTACAAATACACACAAAATAGACTACTAGCTTATTTTTAAAAGTGTAGTATACTTAATCATTATTTCGAGTTTTCAAATAAAAATACCGAAGGTGACCCAATGTTATATATAAAACAACTACTACACTTCACTTACGAGCAAGCATTATCTTGCTTATTCCCAGTCGTTATTTTCTTAACACTAGCCCTTTCAAAAATCGTTTCTATTCCAGGGTTATATCGCTATGATTTCATACTCATTGCATGTCTTCTTATGCAGTGGATTATGTACAAGACTGGACTTGAGACGAAAGACGAATTAAAAGTAATTACTGTCTTTCACCTCATCGGCCTTTTACTAGAAATATATAAAGTTCATTTCGGTTCATGGAGTTATCCTGAAGAGGCGTATTCAAAGATTTTTGGAGTTCCACTTTACAGCGGCTTTATGTACGCAAGTGTCGCAAGTTACATATGCCAAGCGTGGAGAAGGTTGCATTTAAAAATGCATCATTGGCCGAAAGCTATTTTTGCCGTGCCGTTAGGAGCTATGATTTACTTCAATTTTTTCACACACCACTTTACATACGATTTTAGATGGATATTAACTTTACTACTATTCATTGTTTTCTCTCGCACATTTGTACAATTTTCATTACAAGGCGTTACATATACAATGCCACTCGTTCTCTCCTTTTTCCTTATCGGATTCTTCATTTGGATTGCAGAGAACATCGCAACATTTTTCGGAGCATGGCAATATCCAAATCAACGGGAAGCGTGGAATCTCGTTCACTTAAGCAAAATTAGTTCATGGTTTTTACTCGTTGTTATTAGCATTATGATTGTTACACAACTCAAACATTTGAAAGAGTCGAAAAAATAATGCTGATTATGTAAAAATAGTTAGCCCATCACTCATTAGAAAGTGATGGGCTTTTTTACCTTCCTTATTAAAGTAGTTACATATTATGAGCTACTACTAGCAGAAGATGTTGCTGCAGATGAAGCGGCAATCGTTGCCATCATAGCTGCTTGTTGTGCTTGTATGAGGACTTCTATCATAGTTTGTAAACCTGTGTTGGTAGCTTTACTTTCCTCACCTTTCTGACTTACGAACAGTTGAATAGCAATAAGAATATTCGTATCTGTATGCCAACGGAATAATTTCTCCCCCTGCAGTTTTTCAATCAACGCTTTAATAGCATAAATCTCTTTTTCTCCATCTTCAAGTAACGCTAGTAGCCCGATTGCTGGATAATGCATCTGTTTCACTTTTACCTTTTCTTGTTTTAACAAATTCCATATGTTTGTACATGTTGCAACTAACATTTCTTCCCGGACATCCTTCTTTAGTGAAAGAATATGACTTAAAAACTGAAGATCATTCCCTTTACGCAAACCAGCTTTCGCTAGTTTCTGATACAGACGTTCTACACGATCCATAAGTGTTTCTACATTCTCTGATTGTCCTGCTAATAAAACCGCGAGCGGATAATCATTTGTACTTGTAAGAAAGAGGTGATCCTTTTTCATGCGTTTATATACTTGCATCGAACGCTGAATGTGCGCGCCATGCTGTTCATTTTCTTCTGTTAAAAGCACAGCTGCTGCGAGATAAGTAAATATACTCCGGCTAAAGCCACCAGTGACCAATTGTTCATATAAATCTAAAAACGTCCGAAAAGCTTTCTTGTAATCTGTAAAGTGAATATCTAATGTTGCGGCCACTACAAAACGATGATAAGACTTTAAGTATGAAAACATCCCTACTTGATTCTTAATATAACTACTAATTTCTAAAAAACGTTCGAGATTAAACAATTTATCACTACCTGCATACATAGCAGCAATCATCATTCCTGTTCGAGAATCACTCGTTTTCCATTTTAGTTCTCCCTTTAACTGTACATATGTATGTTTATATTGCTCTAACTTTTGCTCTAATGTAATCATAGTATTCACCCCTATTTCTAGTTCTTCTCTATCATTATACTTATATTCCATATTTAGGAATACTACAATTAATAATCACAACCTAAAAAATTATAAAATTCTCTAATCCTTCAAGAAGTTATACAAAAAAGGTAGATAATAATTTATCTACCTTTTTTGTATATATTATTTAACATTACAACTGTATTGCTTGTTATATGCAATTAAGACTAAAGAGCTTTAATAATACGTTCCATCGCCTTCATTTGCCCAATATGATCAGCTTCATGATAAAGCATCATACCGTAAAGCTCACCAACAGTTTCCAATCCTAAAAACGGCTCTGGTAGTTTATTTTCAAATGCTTCTGCTGGCATTTCGTTAATACGCTTTGCTTGTTCTTTTAATTGAGTCGTTAACACTTCTAATGATGGTCCTTCTGTTTTCCATTTAGATGGTCTTGATCCATATCCAAACATACCTGGATATTCAGTTGGTAATTGTTTGAATTCTTTTCCAAACATGAAAACTTCTGCTGCTGTTAACACGTGACCAATATGCCAACGAATTGTATTGTTAAAACCCTCTGGCTGCGTATCTGCAATTTTATCATCTAGCGTCTCCATAAATTTAAGTAATGCCCCGCGCGTTATTTCAAATTGTTTTAAACCCACTAGTCTATTCATGTTATCGTTCCCCTTCTTGATGTACAATTTATTATGAACTAAGAATGTTCAATTCATTAAAGTTTTACCTTGTTTAATCTATCAGAAATAAATAAGAAATACATCTAATATGCTTATTAAAAATAATAAAAAGGTTCCCTCCTCGTAAATATAGAATTACTTACTATGTAAATAAAAGAGGAGTGTACTTACATGTTACATATTTTAAAACAACAATATAATCTTATTAGCTCTACAAGAGAAACTCTATTTTCATTTTTGGAAGAAATCCCACTAGAAAAATTACATAGCACTGTTCCGAATTTCGGGAGCGGTGGCATTATAAAGACACATATTCATGTAGCCGATTGCTATCGATACTGGCTTGGATCATTCGCATTCAAACAAAAACGAGCAGATTTTTCATTCGCTAGTGATTATAAAATTGAGCATGCAGATGTGGAAAAAGTCCGTGCTAGATTTAAGTTAGTAGATGAGACTGTACAACGTTTTTTAGATGAATACAATGACCGTTGGCTCGAAAATATAGCAAATGAAGTAAAGTGGCAAAAAGAACCTTGGAGTACAACACCACTATGGCTTTTAACTCATACAGAAACACATGAATTTCATCATAAAGGACAAATTGTATCAATGGCTAGGCATCTTGGATATACTCCTCCTGATACAGACCTTAGTTAATTCAATGGTCCATGATTACTAAAAAAATTAGAATGAATACAATTCGAGCATGCTTTGAAAACCACTCAAAACATGCTCTTAAAATATTCTATCTTACATTCTCCATTTCCTCATCAATACCAAATAGTCTCCGCATAATTATATGCATCACTATTCGGAATGGCATGTTTCCCCTGCGCCTGTGCCTTTCTTGGATCTAAATCATATACCATTGGCGTATAGCATGATGTTTGCCCTTTATTTACAACACCATTTCCTCCAGCACTGTCGCAAGTGTATGCCTTTCCATCTGTTTTTCTTACAATTCTTGCATCAGCTTCATTATTATATACTGCTGGGCGGGTTACAGTAACTTTTGCCCACGCTGTCTTACACGTCGTGCTAAATTTTAATTCCACATAAGAATTGGAATCAATCCATTTCTTTTCTTTCGTTACTGCTGATTGGTCACAGCTATTGTAATACGGACTTTTTCCATCATACGAATGATCTTCTGCATATGCTTTATCATTACCAGTCGTACTAAACACACTAGTTAAAACGAGCAATGATAGACAAAAACATGCGCTTAGCTTTTTTAAAAGTTTCAAAGTATTCCACTCCTTTTTAATAGCGTCCTGTTTTTCCATAACCGTTATTAAACGTAACCGCCTCAGCCTCTGCTGTGTATCCGAAATCAGCAGTTAAATCAAATACCATTCCTGTATACGTGCTCGTTTGACCTGTTTTTATTGTACCGTTTCCCTGATTAGAAGTGACTGATTTTTGAAATACACCATTTTTGTATTTATTCACAACAGCGTACGCATACACTCCTCCAGACACAGCTGGTGCTGGTTGATCTAAAACAAACTTAGCCCAAGCTGCATGACATTTATTGCTGTAACGTAAATACACTGTCCCTACTTTTTTACTCCCTTCATACACAGCTGTAGACTTTGCATTAAATCCATCTGCATCACACGTTGTACTACCTCCGTATACTTTCGTTGTTGCTGGATTTTTCCCGTCATAGTAACTACTTAAATCAGTAGCAGCAAATGTACTTCCTTGGAAACTAAATAATAGCCCTACACTCGCTACACTTAATACACATACTTTCATTAACTTTTTAAACATTTTCAATTTCCTCCCTCAAAATAAGTACGTATAATAAAGACAATCTATCCCCTGTGTACGCCCCTCCTTTCATGCTTCCTAGAGGCATCTTACGGAAACGACTAAACGTTGTAAATTTCCTTATGATTATTGGAATATACGAAGAAATTTACGTAACCGTCTAAGAAAAAAAGTTGAGAAATACACATTTTATAGCATCCTTTATTTAAAACATAAAAGAACCGATACTTGTTACATGCAAGCATCGGTTCTTTATACAAAATTGCCATTTTTTCTTTTATATAAAATAAATATTTCTCCACTTAATCTGTTGTAAAAAACTCCCTCGTTACATCAATAAATTGCTGCAGTGGCGCTGTCATCCATTTATCTTTATGCCAAGCAATTTGTGTATAAATCGGTGAGATTTCATTTTCTAAATGTAACTCTTTTATCATCCCTTCTCGTATATCTTTTTCTACTACTATTGCTGGTAACACAGCTATTCCTAAATCTGCAATAACACATTGTTTAATTGCTTCGACACTAACGAACTCAATTTTATTTGCTGGATACACATCTTCTGTACGAAGTAGCTCTTCAAATAAAGTCCGGTACGAGCACCCTAGCTCTGTTAGCAACAACGTCTCACTTTCTAAATCTTTTGTAGAGATGGAAGCTTTCTCGAGTAAATGATGCCCTGAAGCAGCTACTATTTTTAATTCTTCTTTCATAAGCGGCTCCACATGTAAAGTATCTTCTGTTTTACATTCGTCCAAAATAAATGCAAGATCGACTTTTCCCTCCATCAATTGTTCCTTCGCATCTTTATTGGAATGTGCCGGTTTAAATATAAGTTTTATTTGAGGAAATTGTGCTTTAAACTTCTTTAATATAGAAGGAAGTCTATATGTACATTGACTCTCTTGCGCACCGATTATTAACGTACCTGCTATTTCTTCATCATCTTTCACAGCCATTTTTGCTTCGTTGCTGAGCGCAATCATCTTGTCGGCATATAGTTGAAACTTCCTACCTGCTTCAGTTAAGAAAAGGCGTTTTCCTAATCTTTCAAATAACGGCGTACCTAACTCAGCTTCTAACGTTTTAATTTGCGCTGTCACACTCGATTGAGCAAAGTTTAATTTCTTCGCAGTTTGTGTAAAATTCAAAGTATCCGCCGCTACTTTAAATGTAATTAATTGTTTTATCTCCATTTATCGTCCCTCTTTTCAATCGATATTCCCGATTGATTTCATCGAAATAATCCTCTTTGTCTATTGATATTTGTATTGTATGATAAAGAGCATCTACAAACAATAAAAATGGAGGTATTCCATATGAAAGCACTTTGTTTCGAACAGTTCGGAAATCCGGATGTACTACAATATAAAGAACTAAATGATCCAATCATAAATCCAAATGAAATTATTGTCCGCACGAAAGCAATCGGTTTAAATTTCGCCGACATTTATAGACGCCGCGGTGATTATCATCTCGCTGGTACCCCGCCTTTTATATTAGGTTATGAAGGGGCTGGCATTGTTGAAAAAGTAGGAGCTGACGTTACGAATATTAATCCTGGAGATCGTATTGCATTTGCTGATGTCCCATTTGCAAATGCAGAGCTAGTTGCTGTTCCGTCTGAGAAAGCAATTAAGCTTTTAGATTCTATCTCTTTTGAAACAGCCGCTTCTGTCTTATTGCAAGGTCTAACCGCACATTATTTAACGAAAGATAGCTATGAAATAAAACAAGGTGATATAGCTTTAGTACACGCTGCAGCTGGTGGTGTTGGGCAACTTCTTATTCAAATAATTAAACTACTAGGCGGAAAAGTAATCGGCCTAACGTCATCAAAAGAAAAAGCAAAGATAGCTACATTAGCTGGTGCTGATCACGTTTTTTTATATACGGAAGCATGGCATACAAAAGTAGTTGAAATAACAAATGGTGATGGAGTAAATGTTGTATATGAATCAGTAGGTTCTACATTAGAGGAGAGTTTTAATGCTACTAAAACTGGCGGTACTGTCGTATTTTACGGAATGGCCGGCGGTAATCCTGCGCCAGTTGATCCACGTATGCTTATGGATACTTCGAAAACTTTAACTGGCGGAGACCTTTGGAACGTGCTTACATCTTATGAAGAGAGAATAGAACGCTCCTCTCAATTATTCGAATGGATTGCGACCGAAAAATTAAAGATCGCAAGTTCTACTACATTCTCTTTACAAGATGGTGCCCGTGCTCATGAATTATTAGAGAGCCGAAAAAGCACAGGGAAGATTTTATTGATCCCATAATCGTTCCAATAAAAAAGGAAGCTAGAATGTATTTCTTTGCTTCCTTTTTTAACGTTATTTATGTTCAATTGTAAAGTGATAATAAAGTTATTTAATTCTGATCTAAAAATATAAGAGCCTGGCTACAAATCATATTGTAGTAAAGCCCTTTAAAGTTGTTTAATTTCTAACCATTTAAATGTGCTTGTAGACAAAAATTAATAATAATGTTGTTTAAATCTTGTTCAACTAAAGCACCCGTTAGTTCAATAAGAAAAAATTATCTATTATTATTAAAGTGGCCCACCTTCAAAACCAATAGGCCATCCATCGTTTTTAAATTTTACTTTATACTGAAACTCAAAGTGACCATCATAAATAAAAGCTAAACTAAACCCAGAAAATATATAATCGTCAAAATTAACCATCTTTCCAAAAAATATTGTGGATAGATAGTAGTTCTTCATTTCTTGATTAGGGAAGAATTTCTGTAAATATTTTAATGCACAGCTTATATGTAGATGGAGTTCATCGAATGTTTTTTCTGCCATTTCGATAATCTCCATATCGGGATTTTCATTATTCCCCTGAATAATAATCTCCACATCTTCCCATTCTCCGATATTAATACTATAAAACCACCGTTTTTGAATGAGATACTTCTCTTTTTCGTATACAGGGGGATTAACTAGTTTTAATTTTTTTACCTCATCTTTAGTTAACGGTTTATCAAGAATAAGCTTTTTATGCAAAATTTCTTTGATATTAGAGACAATATATTTAGATTTGTTTAATTCTAAAGAGTCCATTTTCCACCTCATAAATTATAAAATAAAGTAAATTCCCCCTTAAGTATATCATCATCCTTATTCAACTATCCTGCACCGTTAATTCAATAAGAATTAAACAACTTTATTATCTCTTAACATCAATCTCGCTTCTTTTCAATAACCCTGTTATTTATATTTTTTCTCTACGCTTCTCTTTCTAGGCCCCTCATTTTTAAGTTTATATAATAAATGAATCTAAATATTAAAGGAAAGAACAAACCTCCTGATATCAACGATCCAATAAATACAGTATCAATAAAAGAAAGAATCCCAAATAATAGCATTCCAAAAAAATAAAATACAACTGCACTCCAATAAATAAAACGTGGAAACTTAGTTTGGAGCGAATCACCTTTTTCACACGGTTTCCCAAATAACAAATGAACGAATTTAATCAACATAATCACTTCTCCATATAATTGTTAATATTCTTTTCTTCTTAGAATTGAACATAAATCACATACCATGTACCACCCATATTCACACATTCCTTACTTTGTTTTATCCCGCTTTAATGGGCAGTAAGACCCCCACCTCAAAATGCAGCGAAAGCAAAGAAGTTAGGTGGGGGGCGGGCTGCCCATTAAAGTCCGATTGGTGAGGGATGATAATCAGTGGGGGATGAAGAAAACCCCACTGATTAAAGTTTCACTTTATTTCTCGTATACTTACTTTAGATTCCGAGATGAAATGTAAGGCTAATGTCCCTCCAATACACTGCAAACTAATTTGTTGTTCCTACTCTCTAATTATACCATTACAATAATTTTCATAGTTCATTTTTAACGGAATATTCCGATTCGAATTAATAAATGATATATTAAAAAATAAAAAGGAAGCTAGAGTTCTCTACCTTCCTTTTCTTATTTTTATATTTCCACACTTTCTTTCCCTTTTGCAACGTAACTCATATCTCCAACAGACTCAACTGTGTATGTTCCATCTTGATATACAATCTTCGTCACGCTAGCATTTTCCACTCCAAGTTTTGTTTTGCTACTGTCTAACATTTCTATTAAGGTAGTAATCAAAAGCCCATGAACGACAACTAAAACGTTACCGCCACCATTTGCAGCAGATTCTTCACTAATTTTATCTATCTCTGTTTTTATACGAGTAGAAAACAATTCCCAATCTTCCGCCTGTTTTGTCGGATCTGCTACTCTAATAAGATTAATCACTTCTTGAATAGAAAGCTTCAAGAGTTCTTCTGGTGATGCAACGCCTGCAGCTTTTCCAACCACATCCCACATATTCTCAAGTTTTTCACCTTCAAAAATACCGAAATTTAATTCTCGCAAATCTTTTCTTTGCTCAAGTTTTAATTTTGATTGCTCACTATATTTTAATACTAAATTAGCAGTTTCAATTGCGCGGCCGCTATCACTACTATATGCATTCATAAAATGAATATCTTTTAATCCTGTTCCTAAATTTGTGGCAACTTCAACACCTTTTTCTACTAAAGGAGAATCTGCCCAACCTTGCGCGCGATGATTCGTATTTAATATTGTTTTACCGTGTCTTGTAACATATAACGTCACTACATTCTCATTGCTATCTGTTTCTCGCTTATTCATTTCATTCTCTCCCTTTACGTTTCTATATCAATTTTAACACCTCAATTATTCATTGAGCAAAATATACGTCAGTAGATCCGCTTAATAAAAAAAGCTATCTTTCTGTATATCCATACAAAAAGATAGCATCTTTTATGATTACATTTCTTAACCGGTACTCCTACTCAGCAAAAGCACTCGAATATTGTACAATTCCTTCTACACCTCGAAGAGAATTTTCTGTTAATTCCATTATCATAAATACCTCTTCAGGCACTTCAAACGGTGCTTTTACATTCCACTCACTTGCTTTCTTAAAACCAAATTTCGGGTAGTACTCTGGATGTCCTAATACTACAACTGATCCGTATCCAAGTTCTTTCGCTTTTTCTAAAGCAGCCGTGATCAGTTTTCCGCCAATTCCTTTCTTCTGATGGCCCCTAGCAACTGACACTGGTGCAAGTGCTAGCGATTCTACAGAAGTTCCACCTTGTTCTATCGCAATTTTAGATAACATAATGTGACCGACTATTTCCTCATCTACTGCAACGATTGATAACTCCGGAACAAACGCGTCACATTCTCTAATACGTTTTACAAGTTCATGTTCTGTTTTATCACTAAATTCTTCAAGTGAAAATACTTCTTTTACGACTTCTTCTGTTTTTCTATAATCATTTTTTTGTTCTTGTCTAATCGTTACCATTTTAACTTATCCTCTATTCTTTCTTATTTCTTTTTGAATTTTACGCAGTGCTTTTTTCGATCCGCGCTCAATATCGTGTTGCATTTTTCTTTCTTTATAATCAACAAATAGTGTATTTAAATCGTATCCTTCTGGGTATAATTCTTTCGCTGCTACCTCTAAAGTAATACGTTTTACATTTACTTCAACGAATTCACCGTTATAATATACAACAACGTTATAAAAATTATCTTTTTCCTTATAGATGATACCAAAATCATCATAATCTAATAAATTCACACGATCGCCGATTTTGTACTCATAATGAAATTCTCTTTTTTCTTGTACAAATTTCGGTTTTCTAATTTTACTTTCATTCACTTTTTCTAAAGCGTACTCTTTATTTCCCATGTACTCTTTCGCTCTTTTCAGCACATGTTCTTTTACGCTCATTTTATTCGCAATCCAAAGTGCATTACTTTCTCCTGATTTTCCGATAACTAATTTATAAAGCGGCTCTAGCGTTTCACTATTAAACTGCATCGCTGCATTCATAAAGTCATCGTGCATTTCTGAGAATCGTTTAATTTCTCCGTAATGCGTACTCGCAACGGTAATACATCCCGCAAGGTACAACTCTTCTAAAATAGATATTGCAAGTGCTGCACCTTCATTCGGTTCTGTACCGCTTCCTATTTCATCAAATAAAAGTAACGTATTATTATTTGACATCCTCATAATCTCAGAAAGATTTTTCATATGAGATGAAAATGTACTTAGTGCATTTTCGATACTTTGATTATCACCAATATCTACAAATACATTTTCAAAAATAGCGATTTCTGTACCTTTATCTCCTGCAATATGAAGACCTGACATTGTAGCTAATGTTAACAATCCAATCGTTTTTAATACAATTGTCTTTCCGCCCGCATTCGGCCCTGTAATAATTAAACTACGATACTCTTGACCAATTTCAAAATTTAAGGGTACAACTTGCCCTGTTAAAAGCGGATGCTTACAATTCACTAAATGAACGTAGCCATGATCATTTAACTTCGGTTCTATTCCATTGATCGATTTACTAAACTTCGCTTTTGCAAATACCATATCATACTGACTAATTAGCTCCATGTTAATCTTTATACTATAAATGTTTTCTAACACCATTCCTGATAAAGTCGCTAAAATTTGATATTCTTCAACCGCTTCTTCTGCTTTCAAACCCGCTAGTTCCGCATTCAATTTCGTAACCGTATGCGGTTCTATAAATACAGTAGAACCTTTTGCCGAGGCTTCAATAATACTTCCAGCAACTTGGTTTTTATAGGAAGATTTAATTGGAATCGTATAACGGTCATCCTTTTTACTAATAAAGAATTCCTGAATGAATTTCTTATTTGCACTACTATTTAAAAACTTCGTTAAACGTTCTTTTATTTTCCCATCTACAGAATCGATATTATTTCGAATTCGTTTTAACTCTTTACTTGCAGCTGCATCAATACTATTTCCTTTAATTGAAAAGTTAATTTCCTCTTCAATACTTTTATATTCAGTCATTGAATTTGCATAAGAAGCTAATACTGGTGCAAAAAATTCTTTATCTAACATAAACTTTTTAATCTTTCTACATCCGCGTAAAAAGTCTGAAACACTGACTAATTCTTCTGGATCTAAAATCATCCCTTTTTCTAATTTTTGAATTGTACTAGCAATATTAGAAATGCCGAAGAAAGGAACATGCCCTTCTGCATCTAATATAGCTCGTGCTTCTGTCGTTTCATTCAACCGATTTCTCACTACTTTTATACTCGTACTCGGCTCTAATTTGTTTAATAATTCCTTACCTAATCCACTTACACAATAAGATTTCACTATATCCTTTAATTCGTTATATTGTAGCTTTTCAAAAGTCATCGTATTCATTTTGTTTCTCCTCACTATGATTGATTTTTATCATAAATGAAGATACCTACTCATTAGATTCCAATGAGTCATATATAAAATCCCATAATTATACAATAAAAACATATACAAAAAAGCTGCGGGGATACCGCAGCTTTTACATTTACAAGGCATTTGTAATAACATATGAGGAAATAAGCCATAAAAAAATAGATGGCAGTCCCTTATTACACGCTTTATAAAGTATTGTAGGTATCTTCATAGGTTTTGAAATAAATGCATGACAAAATTAGGGGTATGATGTACATAAAAATCCCCTGGTCTTATCCGATTTATTTCATTAAATTTTTCCTATTTAGTACCTACCGCACTCACAAAAAGCACCTCTCATTAATTTATATTATAGTCATTGAAATCTAATTTACTGAAATCATCATACTATATGTTTTGTAAGAAGTAAAGGTGTCAAACTATTTCCTTGCAGACTGTAAAATGTTCATATAATCAACCTTTTTCTCAAGGGTCTTTTTCGCATCTTCAGCCGTTACTATATAATCTACAGGAATATTTTGTAGTACATCCTTATTAATATTTGGCAACTGAATCGTTATATCTTCTACATTACTTTTACTATTTTCAATCGTTTTATTAAATTCCTGAATACTTCTTGCAACCCCCGCTAATGTTTCCATATGTACAGAATTGTTTACATCTAAAACAGTATTACTTTTAAAAACTGCCGTATAATACTGTTGCAAATTTTTCTTCGCTATTTGTTCCTCAGTATTCTTATCGGAAACATTATCCCCAGTCTGCATTTGATCAAAAGTAAATATAGTGTTTTTCTCTCCATAATATGTATTAAATCTTCCTTGTAAATTATTTGCTTCCTTTTTCTTTTCATAGTTATCATTATTTACTTCTGGAGAGATTTGCCCCTCGAAGTACAGTTGAAATTGCAAGTGTGGTTCATCGACTTGCTGCACAGTAACTATCCGCCCCTTTGGACCAAGGAAGTCCTTTCCGTTATCCAGAGTTTCAACTCCGTTTAATTTAACAACCATACCATACTCCGATTTTGTATAACTTTGTGCTTTTTGTTCAATTTCTTCATTGGATATATCACATGATGTTAATAGTAATAAACTAAACATTATACTATATTTCATTATTGTTCTTTTCATATTGCCTCTCCTTTTGCTACTACCACCTATACAGAAATGTGCCTATGGATTTTAAATTACGATTTATATAAAGAACTTCTTCTAAAAAGCGCTACATCAAACTATCTTCGCTAACTTGAATAATAAAAACTCATCATCTTGCTTTAGAAAACACTAATAACCACAAGTATAAAAATACCCATTAACTATCATTTTATGATAATAGTGTAATTTTGCATTATAATAATTTTATCGTAAAGCAAATATAATATCTATTAAAATCACATTAAAAACATACTAATATTTAGTTCTATAGCAATCACAGTAAGGAGATGTTCCTCGAGTACGAATAAGATGACATTATTTATTCCAATGCATCTCTTGGTGTTTCAAAAGCCGACTAGTTCATTTATAAACATAAAGATTTAGGAAGGATAACAATATAAAAAGAAGAGGAAAACTTATATTTCCCTCTCCTATTTCATCACCAAATTACTGCTGAACATATATGGAAACTGATCCTCCACTTACTTGGAATTGTCCCCAACCATCCTTATTAATTGTTACAGTATTTGTTTGATTACCCGTAATATCGTACCATACTTCCCCTGCGTTATTCTTTCCAACATCCATCCACTTTGCCCCTCCTGGTCCATCAGAGATTAATGTTGCTAAACCAGAATTAGCATGTACACTATCACCTTCTCTTGTCCAGCCAATCACATCTGGATGATCAAAATAATCACGTTGCGTACCATATGCAAAGTTTTTTCGTGCCGTCAAAATCGGATCAATTTTATCCTTTAACGCTGGAATTTCATAGTTACTATTTCCTTTTGTACCATAGTAATCACCATAGAAAACAGAAGGATACCCCTCTGCACGCGTTAAAATAAATGCATATGCCAGCGGCTTGAACCAAGGGCTCACTACAGATTCCAATGACTGACCAGGCTGTGAATCATGATTTTCAACTAGAGTAACCGCAAGTGTAGGATGATTCGCAACTACCGTTCCTTTTAAAATATTTCTCATATCATAATTTCCATTTCCTTTTGAAGCATAATGAAAATTATAATGAAGTGGTGCATCGAACACAGATTGATTATAATTAACCTTCGCTAAATAATTATTTAAAGTCTGGATATCATTTTGCCAATATTCAGCTACTGTAAACATTTCTTTCCCTGTTTGCTGTCTAACGTGATTTACCCAATCGCGCAAGTATTCATGATCAATATGTTTAACAGCATCTAAACGAAAACCATCTAAATTTAATTCATTCGCATACCACGTTCCCCATTTTTTCATTTCATTCGCAACATCTGGATGATCAAAATCAAGATCTGCATACATCAAATAATCATAATTCCCATTCTCGCTAGACACTTCCCAGTCCCATGCTTTACCTATGCCCCTAAATTTATAAATTCGGTTTAATTTCCTTCCTTCATCCCAATCCGTTCCATCAAAATGATACCATTTCCATTTGAAATTAGAATAAGAATCTCCACGCCCTGGAAAGTTAAATCCCGTCCACGCACTAATTTCATAATCACCTGATACTTCAATATTCCGATTACTCGGGTCTACCTCAACTGCTGTGACAGTTTCTGTATAATCAGCCCCACCTTTATGATTCATAACTACATCACCGTATACATTGATGTTTTTCTTATGTAAAGCGTCAATTGCAGACTTCAATTGTGCTTTCGTCCCATATTTCGTCCGCACTGTTCCCTTTTGATTGAATTCCCCCAAATCATATAAATCATATGCTCCATATCCTACGTCATTTTGCGTAGTTCCTTTATATGCAGGTGGTATCCAAACAGATGTAATTCCTTTTTCCGCTAAATTTTCAGCATCAGTACGCAAACGATTCCAATGATTTCCATCATTCGGAGCATACCACTCAAAATACTGCATTAACGTTCCATTGTTAACTGTGTCTGCATATGCTTTACTCCCGTCATATATACTAGGTAAAAACATAACAACTGACAATCCGACTATTGTTATTCTTTTAAACATCTGTACACCATCCCCTTCCAAGAAAGCGTTTGCATAGTTTATCAGAATTATTATAATATTCGTCCCACCGTTAGTAAAGTAGCAATCTCTCACTCTCTCATATTATTTTTAATCTAATTTCAAATATTCAACGTAGTTTTAATTTCACATCCTATTCAAGATTGTTTACAATTTACCTATAAAAGCATAACGGAGGGATTTCGATGACAGACTTTCAAAAACAATTTTTCGCACGATTACATATAGAAGAAAAAGACACAGTTTCATTTGAAGATTTATCTAACATTATGTACGCAATGGCACAAACTGTTCCTTTTGAAAACTTAAATATTCTCGAAAAGAATTTTAAAGAAATATCAAAAGAAAATTTGAAAGAGAAAATTTTAGTAAATAACCGTGGCGGTCTTTGTTATGAACTCAACCCTACTATGTATTACTTCCTGAAAGATTCTGGATTCGATGTTCATCTCGTTTCAGGAACAGTTTATAACGCTGCAAACTCCATATGGGCTGTTGATTCTGGCCATATCGCAACCGTTTTAACACATCATAATGAACTTTATTTAATTGAAGTAGGATTCGGATCATACTTACCTCTTGCCCCTGTCCCTTTCTCAGGTGAAGTCATTCACTCTATTACAGGAGATTATCGTATTCGTAAAGAAATGACCGAAAAGGGAAACTACATTTTAGAGATGCGGAAAAACAATGAGTTCTTGGATCAATCTTCTGCTGATGATTGGACGTTAGGCTATGCATTTTATATAGAAGAAGTGGATGAAGAAAAAGCAAATACAGCACAAAAAATTATCGTTGAACATGAAGGATCACCCTTTAATAAAGTACCTCTTATTGTAAAACTAACTGAAGATGGGCATGCCTCTTTAACGAAAGATAGCCTTACAGTAGCAAAAAATGGTAAAAAAACGAAAGAAACCGTTACAGACATGCAATATACAAACCTTTTACATTCAAAATTCGGAATTACACTATAAGTAAGTAAGCCTTTTTATTTCAGCAGGGCTTTTCAATTTTCAGCAGGGATTTTTTGCAATTTGTTGTATTTCATAGTTATATAGAAATATAACTACATGTTTAGAAAGGAAATGATTATGACAGAACTTAAAGATCGATTACAAGTAGCTGATATAGAAAAATGGGATTTAACAGACATTTACCATACAATTGAAGATTGGGAAAGTGATTTTCATAAAATTGAAGTATTAACGAAGGAATTACACGAGTTTAATGGAAATATTCACGATGGCAATAGTTTATTAGCTTATTTAACGAAGAGTGAAGAAGTTTCTAGCATAATATCTTTAATGTTCGCTTATGCACGATTACAATCTGACCTTGATACACGCGATACTGACGCGCAATCTCTTGTCGATAAAGTATCACAATTACACGTGAAAGTAAGTGCAGCGAAATCTTTCTTTTCCCCCTTCTTACTTAGCATAGACGAAAACACATTACATTCTTACATAGAAGAAACAGAAGGCTTACAATATTATAAAGAAGACTTATTTGAATTATACCGTTATAAAAAACACGTATTAAATAAGGACCAAGAAGAAATTTTATCACAAATGGGTGAAGCTCTTTCTTCTCCACAGCACACATTTGGTATGTTAAATAATGCAGATATATTATTTGGTGAAGTGACGACTGACGATGGAGAAAAAGTGAACTTAACACGCGGAATGTATGCAAAGTTAATAGAAGATACGAATCGTGAAAAGCGTAAAGAAGCTTATAAAGCATATTACAAACCATATGTTCAGTTAAAGAATTCCATCGCATCTACTTTATCCGCTGCTATTAAAAATAATGTTACTGTTTCGAAATTAAGAAACTATCCATCAGCGCTAGAGAAATCATTATTTGGCGATATGGTTCCGAAAGAAGTATATGAAAACCTAATTGATACAACGAAAAAAAACATTCAAACATTACATACATACAATGAAATTCGAAAAGAAAAATTAAACGTAGATGAACTAAGACAATACGACTTAGGCGTCGATTTAGTAGAAGGTGCAAAACAAGACATCCCATATAGTGAAGCATTTGACATTATGATTGCATCACTAGCTCCTTTAGGAGAAGAATATATTGAGACATTAAAAAGTTTTAAAGATAAAAGATATATAGACGTAAGAGAAACACCAGGGAAACGTTCTGGTGCTTATAACTTTGGTGTATACGGCGTTCATCCTTTCATTCTTTTAAATCATCACGATGATTTAAACAGCCTGTTCACTCTTACTCATGAATGCGGTCACGGTATGCATACGCACTATTCACATGGATACCAACCAAGAATTTCTGCACATTATTCTATCTTTGTCGCAGAAGTCGCTTCTACAGTAAATGAAGTGTTATTAATTCACTATTTATTAAAAGAAGCAAAAGATACGAACGTGCGTAACCATTTAGTTAACCATTTTATTGAGAAATTTAAAGGTACTTTCTTTACACAAATTATGTTTGCAGAATTTGAAAAAATCACACATGAAATGGCTGAACAAGGTAAACCATTACATGCACAAGTCTTCAGTGAAATTTATGAAAAGCTATTTAAAGAATATAACGGTGATTCACTTGTATTTGATGAAGAAGTAAAATACGGATGGGCTAGAATCCCTCATTTCTATCGCCCGTTTTACGTATACAAATATGCAACTGGATTCGCATCTGCCATTCAAATCGCTGATAAACTATTAAGCCGTGATCCGGATGCTCAGAAAAATTATATTGAATTCCTTAAAGGCGGAAGTTCAGACTACCCATTAAACTTATTGAAAAAAGCTGGCGTCGATTTAACAACGCCAGAACCGATTGAAAGTGCATTAAAACAATTCACTCAACTTGTTGAGGAGTTTTCAACATTATAAAAAGCATGCAGAGTATATACTCTGCATGCTTTTTATTTGAATTACTCTATTCTATATGCTGCTGCGTCACACAATGAATCATACCACCGTATGCATACAATTCGTTAACATATATACCGACAATTCTTCTCCCTGGAAATTGACCTTCAATGATTTGAAGCCCTAATTTATCATGTTCATCACCGTATATAGGTACCAATACAACTTCATTACCAATGTAAAAATTTAAGTACGATCCTTTACAATCTGCTTCTTTTACCACTTTTCTTGTTACTGGTACTGGAATGAGCTGAAATGGCTTTCCATCTATATTTTTCGCTTGCCGCAATTCTTGATAATGCTTTTCGTACGCCTCCAAAAGGTATGGCTCTCCTTCATCGAAAAGATCATATTCATACAGTATCGTATTTTCATTTACAAACCGTGCCGCGCCATCAATATGATAATCCGTATCTTCATCATAATTATCTTCTCCGCGTATACCAGTTATCCATATAAAATTTGTTACTCCTAAATATTTCGTTAACTCCATTTCAATTTCTTTCTGACTTAGTGTGGGATTTCGATTTTCATTTATAATAGACGTTTTCGCCGCCATTAAGGTCCCGTTTCCGTTTATCTCAATTCCCCCACCCTCTAGACAGACACTAGATTCAACTTTTGGAATACGATACATTTCACTTATTTTATTCGGAATATTAGCGTCTTTTTCGTACGGATATTTATTTCCCCAACCATTAAATATCCAGTGCGTTAGGCAGCGATTCCCTTCCTTATCCGTTACAAAGATTGGTCCCTTATCTCGTATCCAAATATCATCAGTTTCTTGAATTAAGAAATCAATTTTATCCATATTTACATTAGCTTCAATTAACTTCGATTGGACATGTATTTTCTCTTCTTCATCACATACAACAATATGGACATTTTCTCCATAGTGAAGCTCCTTTGCCATCGATATCCAAATATCATCTAACTTAGCTCTGAAGCCTTCACCTCTATGTGCTTTATCATGTGGCCATTGGAGCCATGTACCTTCATGTTTCTCCCATTCCGCAGGCATATAAAACAAACTATTCTCTATATTTCTCATACGTGTTCACCCCTTATATGAATGTACGTACAGTCTATACTTTGACATCGTGTTAAGGTCAACAGGAATATCTTCATTTACTTGTAGCAACTTTATAAGGTGATTCTTTACTTCTCCTTTTTATTATGATAAATTGCTTTCATACATAGAATAAGGATTGACATAATGTTAATGTCAATCCTTATTCTCATTCTATTTTCGTAACTAGAAAACAAATTTGTGTCACATACTCTTCTGCTAAACAATCACATTCAGGTCCCTTTATATAAACCTCATATGGCGAATTAATTATTACATACCCATTTCTTTCAATCCATTCTTCTAACGCTATATAAGCGTAACCTATATAGTCGTAACTTCCATAATGCATAGTAGTAACGATATGATGTGGACTTAGTTGTTTCATTTCATACTCTTGTGCTACGTCTTCATCATTCCCCTGCATAACCGGAATTCTTAACTCAATATCACTGTTACTTGGAATATATTCTTCATCATAAAAGACTGCAGATGGAGAACCAACTATTTGAAAGTTATTTTTTTGTACCTCTTCATATAAGTCATAAAAATAATCATCCATATCATCTATATCTATTTTTACTCTTTGAGTAATTAACGTTACTTCGTTCCTCATTCCCATTAATATATCGTAACTTCTATGGCGAGCAATATTTAGACTACTATTCACCATTACCATTTCATTCATTTCTGAAATAACCTGTAAATTTTGTTTCACTTCCTGAGACAACTCGATAATTTGTGATTGTATATGTTGAACAAACGAATCTTGATCCGATGACTGCAAAACAATTTTAATTTTTGGAAGAGGAAATTTATACTCCCTTAGCTTTTTTATTTTCAGCGCTACTTCCAGTTGCTCTTGTTCATAATACCTATACCCATTAACCGGATTCACATATGCCGGTTTTAATATCTCCTCTTTGTCATAATGTCTTAACATCCGCGTACTCATTTTACAAATCCGAGAAAACTCAGCGATGGTATACATATCAATACTCCTTGAATATATTTTCTTTTCATTACTTATTTATTAAAACCAATCAAAAATCTTCTTCATTGAAAAATTTCCATTCTGATTTTTCAATCTTCTCATTTTCGAAGGTAACAAATGACTTGGACAATACCACGTTAAACAATTCATCGCGCCCCCCATTGTTGATATTTCTCCTACATGAATTTGAATAACTTGTTTCTCCGTATACTGTTGAATATATCGTAAAACTTCCTCATCTTTAGCTAGTCCAAACTTAGGAACATAAAGAGCATCACATGATTCTAACATATTTATATACAACCCTTTTGCCGATGCTATCTCTTGATCATATTGTCCTTTCTCTGTATATGATGAAGGAACAACTATAAATTCAGCTTCTGGCATTTGTTCTTTAATAATCTCTTGAACACTATATGTAAATTCATGATCCCCTAAAAAATCACTAATAAACATTGTATGTTCATCAATAAATTTAACCATTCCGTCTGCGTGTGCTAGTACATCCCCTTCTTCAGCAGGAATAATAATAACTCGGCTCACATCTAAATCCCATTCTAACTGCTCAATAATTTCCTCTTCTGTCCAATCATCGTTATCATCAAATATGCGTTCTGTTAATATTACAGTATCTTTTTTATTCCAAATAAGATTACCACCATCTAATATTAATGGGGATTTTACATATTCAAAGTCATTCTTTTTCAACCATTTATTAAATTGTTGATCTAAATATCGCCCTTGATCATCTGGCAAATAATTTGGTCGATATTTAAATTTAACTAGATGATTTGTGACAACCGGTGCAACATCTCTTAGCCAAATATCATCATACTCAAAACAGCTCGTATGAAAGTCTTGTTCTTCAACAGATAAAGATATAAGTTGATCCGCAATTGATTTCTTTTCATTTAAACATTCATTAAAGTAAATCAAGTCTTCATAAAATGGTTGATAATATTCATTTGATTCGTCTGGTATTGCAGTAAAAATAATGCCATTATGTTTTTGTTCCATATTATTCATCTCGCTTTTTAATAGTAGTTACATAACTGATTTTACAAAGCCAACTATTCCTAAATTTATGTCTTTTTTCGTTACAACTCATGCAACATGTACATTTTATGAATGGATTATAGCATGGAGAAATATTATATATTTATAAAAAAAATATAAGGCTGACGTTAAGCCTTATATTGACTCTTGACAAGTTTTTTTAATACCGTATTTTAAAACAACAATAAATGATTAAATGATAACTCGATTCATTACCATCCAATTTCAGTTCTTGTATAAACTGAATGACTTCTTTCATAAGAAACACACTTAGAATAACCCCTAAGCAAATTAAAGTTACATTTAAAATGTACTGTAAAACGATAGGGAAATACGAAAACACTATTTTAAAATTCTTTAACACAAACATTTTTCTCCTTTACCATATAAAACGAAAAGCGAATATACACTATAATTAATTTATCATTATATTAAAATTTTATTATTATAAATAATAAGGAACGACAAAATAGGTAATAAGATTCCACCTATTTTGTCTATATAGCAGAACAACGAAATTACAATCAATTACTTCAATGCAATAGGTTGTTGTTGTGTCACACAATGAATCATACCGCCGTTTTTATACAACTCTCTCACATCAATACCGACTACTTTATGACCTGGGTATAACTTCTGAATCGTATCGTTTGCGATTTTATCATTCGGATCATTATAATTAGGCACTAATACAACTGTATTTCCGATATAATAATTGATATATGACCCCTTATAATCGAGAGTTTTTCCATTTTCTAAAGCAACCTTTTCTTTACTAAGCGGCAAGTATTCATACTTATATTTCTGTCCTGAAGCATTTTTTGCATCTAACAATGTATCCATATCTTTATTAGATAAACCCCATTCGGCTAGGTCATCTTCTTTCATCGTTACAATGGTAGATTTATTATGGAATTTAGCAAATCCATCAATATGAAAGTCCGTAATATCTAAATTAGGTACTCCGTCTAACCAAATAAAGTTTGATACCCCAAGGTCACTTATATATTTTTCAATCTCCTTTTCTGATAAATCAGGATTTCTATTTTTATTCGTCACCGCACTTCGAGTTAATAAAGCAGTCCCATTGCTGTCTAATTCAATTGCGCCGCCTTCAAGGACAAATTTTCCCCAATCAACTCTTTCAATTCCTGATTGTTTACTAACATTTTTACGTATTTGAGCATCATTTTTATACGGTGTTTTCTTCCCCCAACCATTAAATGCTGGATCTAATATTTTGAGATTTTTATTGCTGTCATAAATAAAAATTGGTCCACTGTCCCTTGCCCATACATCATCAGTAGGCGCGATAAAGAAATCAATCTTCTCCATATTTAACCCTTCATCTGTTAAAAGGTTATTGATTCTTTCTTTTTCTTCCTGGTCATATGCAACAATGTGGACTTTCTCACCCTCAGTTAAAGCACTTGCCATCTTAACCCAAATAGGTTCAACTTCCTTCTTATACTCTTCACCATATGTGTATTCATGTGGCCATTGCAGCCATGTACCTTCATGTTTATCTTTTTCATCTGGCATCGTATATTTCCCAGCATTTTTCTGTACCTCTACTTTTTCCCCTTCTTTCCCTTTAACATTTTCATTGTTCCCCTCAAAAGAGCATCCACTAATAATCGTTGTAGATAATGTAGCTATTAAACAAAACTTTATTGCTTTTTTCATTTTTTCAACCTCCTGTTCTTGTCTCCAATAATGTAAAGCTTCACATAGTGTGAAGCTCAAGCTTTTTTATCAATGTAAAAATTACCAATTGTTCTTTGCATTACTTAACATTTAACTACCTATTTAGATTTATTCAAATGCCAATCGCCTTTCTTACCTATTTATCCCGCTATTTATGGGCAGTAAGACCCCCACCTCAAAATTCAGCGGAAGCAAAGAATTTAAGTGGGGCCCTGTTGCCCGTAAAAGCCCGATTGATGAGGGCTTCTACTCAGTGGTGGATGAACAAAGCCTCTCCACTGATTAAAGTTTCACTTTATTCAGTAAGTAAAACTTTACAAAATAAAAAAATCGGTATTGATAATTCCATATCAATACCGATTTTTTATAATTATTTTCCTTCTATTAAATCATTCGCCATTTTCCTAAATTCTTGATTAAATGCATCATTCATACCATTTTGGACGTTAGAAAATAATATGACAAACGTTCGTTTATCCCAGTTAAAATTATTAAAAGTGTTCCAGCCAGCTAATACACCGTGGTTATGATAATAATCTGGGTAAATATAGAAACTAAATCCATATTTTCTTGCAGGTGATGCAGAAAACATATCTGATACACTTTGTTTAGAAAGTAGTTTACCATCCATAATAGCTTCATCTAACTTTTTCATATCTTCAACAGTCGTATACATTTCACCACAACCATACAGCCAGTTCATTTTTAAGCGAGGTGTGGCTATTAACTTATTATCTTTTTTCGTATACCCTTCTGCTAAGAAAATATCTTCTGGGAGTGTTGCGCCCATTCCAGATTCATTCATTCCAACAGGAGTCAAAATATTTTCTTTCACATATTCAGCAAGTGGTTTATTTGATATTTTTTCTACAATATATGCAAGCACCATATAATTATAATCTGTATATTTCCATCCTGTCCCTGCTGGAAATTGTAACGTTTGTGCCCCAATCCACGTTACTAACTTTAACCGTGATGCTGCGTCAACACTACCTTGTCCCTGTTCTGGTAATCCAGACGTATGTGTTAACAAGTTTCGTAACGTAATATTTTTATCTGCTGGAAACGATGGGATATATTTATTTACATTGTCTTCAATGTTCAACTTCCCTTTTTCTTTTAGTTGCATAATAGATATTGCAACAACTGTTTTCGTAATAGAACCAATGCGATATTTCGTTCTTGGCGTTGTTAATACTTGATCTTTCACATTCGCATAACCGTAGCCTTTTCGTAAAATGACATGATCTTTACTTGCTACAAGAACACTCCCATTAAATCCTTTATCTTTTAAGTACTGATCTAGTTTTCCAGCTGCAATTTCATAACGCTTTTTCTCATTCGCATCAATTTCCTGCTTAACATCTTTTTGCTTACTATTTACATTAGAAAATGCCTTTGTATCATATTTTTTTCCTTTATTTGCATGTATTAGTGTAACAACACTTCCACAAAAAACAGCAAAAATAAAGAAAATGATTAACCATTTCTTTAACATACTAGGAACCCTCTTTTATCTAGTTTCACTTAACGTATATCCATTCTATTTTATATCTTTTAATTATCAAGTATATTATAATATTATTTAATATTCACTCTGTTAAAACTAGATTCCTTTTTCTCATTTTCAATTTTGACTACTCTCTATTGTATTTCTTTCTTGCAAAATTTCCAACATACAATCGGATGCATTACACTATAATTTCAAATTCTTTTGTAACATTTGTTACATACTAAAAAGAGTGGAGATGTACTATGAAAAACACCGATAAACGCAATCGTTTAGATGATAAGATGTTTCATTATCGGATAACAAAAAATAACATGTTATTAATTGAATATTACGGAAAACAAATTATTACATTAAAAGGAAATGACGCTAAAAAATTTTTAAATAAAATAAATCATGCAAATAACGATAAAGAAAAACAGCTAATTATGGCTAAAATTACAGGTAATTTCAAAAGAGGCAATGAACGAAATTGAAAACGAATCTCATTTACATTTTGATTATACAACAAATAAAAAAAGAAATGTCGCTCATTCAACATTTCTTTAGACTTTCTTCATAAAAAATTTACATTGCTAACATTCCTTCATTTTCTATACTTCCCATATAAGCTAACCGATGAAATAGTTAGTAATACAACTATACATAACCACGCATACGTATATCCCTTCTTATCTACAATATAACCAAATAAAGCAGGCGCAGCAATAATTGCAATTTGATTTAATGTAAGTGCAAAACTCACTGTCATCCCTACCGATTCTTCACTTGCTGATTCCGCAACTTCAGCTATAAAAAGACTAAACCATCCAATTGAAAAGAACCCTAACAATGCACTTACACCATACAATACATTCGTTATTGTATGTATGCTCATTACTAATATTAGAATGAGGAAAATAGAAATACAAACAGTTATAAATAAGGGGATACGCCGATTTCCCTTATAAAACAAATCACTAGTAGCTGCTAACATAACCCTACCAACCATTCCAGAAAAGAACATAACGGAAAATACTTTTCCAGCTAAAATTGGCGTGATTGATTGTTCCAATACTAAAAATTTTATAAAGTGTGCAACTAACACCATTTGCAATGAAATCATACAAATGCCAGTTATATAAATTGCATACAACTCTTTTTTACACATCACTTCTTTTAACTGCATCCAAAAAGAAAGTTTACTACGTTCTTGTTTAACTTTCTCTTGAATATATGGTTCCTTATAAAATATAAAAAATAAAAACCCTCCAATTATACAAATACATGCAATGCTATTTACCGCATAGGCCATATTATATTTTATTGTAAGAAACGGGATCAATACTCCCGCTAATGTACCACCAATCGGTATACCGGCTTGTCTAATCCCCATCGCTAACCCGCGATTTTCTTTTGAGAACCACTTCATTATCACCTTACTTCCTCCTGGCTGCGAAACACTATAAAACGTTCCTACTAATAAAAGTACAAAGAGTAACCTATTAAATTCATTGACCATATTAGTCAGTAAAAACGAACTTCCTAGTAAAAATGAACTTATCGAAATTAACAACTTTTCATTGTATTGATCAAGTAGCCGCCCGACAAAAAGCATACAAAATAGCGGTCCTATATTTACAACACTTACTAACAATCCAATCTCCGTATTCGTAAATGCATATTCTTCTTTCCAAAATAAAGCAAACGCTCCAACACCATACGTTATAAGTGTCGCTGTTGTTTGAGCAACCGTCGCAAAAATTAACATAACCCACTTATAAGTACTATTCACCCTTTCTTCCATTAACACAATAATCCCTCCATCCCCTTCCATTGTATGAAAGTTCTGATATCATATAAAATAAAGATTTATCATGTAATCCATCAAAAAAAATGATACCTTTTCTGGAGGGATGATACTTGGATATAAAAGATTTAACTGTATTTTACGAAGTTGCGAAAGAAAAAAACATATCTCATGCAGCTAAAAATTTAAACTATGTACAGTCTGGCGTAACAATGCGTATGAAACAACTAGAAAACGAATTAGGTGTGCCTTTATTTTATCGAAACGGAAAAGGTGTAACTTTAACTTCTAACGGTGAGATTTTATTAACATACGCCAAACAAATTATCCACTTAATGGATCAATCTGTTAAAGCAGTTCAAAGTAATGGGATAGAACCAAGAGGCACTTTAAAAATTGGATGTACAGAATCTACAACCGCTGTAAGACTTCCATCTATATTAATGGCCTATTATGAGAAATACCCAAAAGTCGAATTAATTTTAGAATCAAATACGACGGAACAATTAATTAGGCTTGTACTAGAACGAAAACTGGACGGAGCGTTTATAGCTGGCTCTACTCAGCATGCCGAACTTCATACAAATATATTTCGTGAAGAAGAATTAGTTCTCATTAGCAAAAAGCCTTTATCTTCCTTTAAAGACATAGGAGACATGAATTTACTTGCATTTAGTCACGGGTGCTATTATAGAAATTTATTAGAAGATTGGCTTCAAGAAGAAGGAATTTCACCTAAGCGAGTATTTGAGTTTGGAACAATTGAAGCGATACTCGCATGTGTAAAATCAGGTATGGGCATAGCAATTATGATGAAGTCTATTTTAAATGGTCATAAACATGACATATCATTCAATCCTTTACCAAATAGCTTCCAAAAAGTTCCTACTACTTTTATTACTAGAAAAGATATATATCACTCTGCTGCATTACAAAAATTTATGGAGATGACTCACAATGCGTGAAAAGAAAATACGTGGTATGAAACGAAAAACAAACACTATGATAAAGCGAATTGAGGAACATACAAAAATGTTCCCTTCTACTTTCTATAACGATGAATACTGGAATATGCCTTTACCAGTTTCTCAAGCTTTTATCGATTCTTGTAAAACGCCTAGAAAAGTAAAACGATTATGTATTCAAACCTTATTAAATCAAGCAAATCATTTAATAAATATAAAACCGAGCGATACCCATACATATCGAGTTGTTGTTTTGATTTCTATAAATAATTTATGGGATTCGCAAATCATTATATTTAAAAATGAGGACTACTTTCATAATTTCTTTAATAGAGATAGTGAATTTCAAAAATGGATTCTTCTTTCAAATGAAATTGATTTTTGGGAGACATGGGAAATTTCAGTTTGTCATTCCTTCAAAACGCTTCACTTTCAAGAAATTATTTATGATGCAGATGAATGCTATGAAAAAGAGATTACGTTTATCGGGGAGTTAAATTAAAAAGGGTATACCTAAAACACTGGTATACCCTTTTCCACTTATTTTTCCTTTAATACACTATGTAATCGATCCGGATAATTTGTAAACATTCCTGTAGCACCCCATTTGATTAACAGTCTCATATCGGGTTTCTCATTAATTGTATAAGGGTGAATTAACAGTCCATTTTTCCTAGCCATTTTCATATATGACTCATCAATAATTAGTTCTCCGTTATCATTACGTAAGTTTGGTCCAATACCAGCTGCATACTTTTTAATTTCTTGAAAATCATCATTTGTTACACTTTTCGGTTCATGTGTAATACCAGACCATTCAACAATTTCATTGTTTTCATTTGGATAATACCAAAGCAATTGAACTAACGGAATATTTTCATTCATACTATGAATCTTTTTCAAACTATCTTTACTAAATGATTGAATCATAACACGGCTAGAAGACATGTTTTGGCCTACTAAATTATATTTTTGTAACAACGTCAACAATTTCTCTTCCATTCCTGGATACACATCTGGTGATTTTGTTTCAATATAATACTTCATACTTCTTCCATACTTTTGGAAGATTTCTTCAAGAGTTGGAACCTTTTGCCCAACATACTCTTGCTTAGCCTTTTCTGGATACGCTTTATTAAACCATGATCCAGCATCTAAACTCTTTATTTCGCTTAACGTTTTATCTCGTACTTCGCCTGTTCCATTTGTAGTGCGATCAACTGCTGTATCATGCATTGCAATTAATTGGCCATCCTTTGTTAATTGAATATCTAACTCTAAATAATCCGCTTTCATTTTTTTAACTAAATCATAAGAAGCAAAAGTATGCTCAGGTGCATGTCCACTTGCTCCGCGATGTGCAATATTTAAAAGCTTATTCGTATTCCATTCATGCTTCCCTTCTGCTTTCGCATGAACAGCTCCCCCAACAAAGATACTTCCCGTCATAAAGAAAATAACTAAAACGCTAATAATCTTTCTCATCCTTCTAATCCTTCCTACGTTGCAAATTTCAACAAGCTAATGAGATTTACACGAAATAGAAGACACACTTTCATTATTTTTATAAACCTATATTAAAATTCCAATCTTACAAATGTTTTCTATATTATTAATATAGAAAACTAGTATTATCCTATTTAATTTCTATAGCCCTCCTTTTCACATGTAACTCCCTATTTTGTACGGTTCATTCAATAAAAAAAGCCATAAATTATTTAGAATACACTCCTGTATCCCTAAATAAATTTATGGCTTTTCTCAAATATCTCCGGCCTCTATTAACTTGTCGAATTTAATCATATCAAACCTATTGAAATTTGTGAATATTTTTTTCAGTACAGTGAAGTACATAAAACAATATTTCTGTAGTTACTTAAAAATCACATAATAAATTTCTCATTACCTCTTCCAATACTATATCTGGATTTACTACCGTTTTTTCCGAACGCCATCCGATAAAGCCATCTGGTCTAATTAATACAGCACCTCCATTCTCTATACCATATAATTTGCTAAAAATATCTTCTGGAACAATAAAGTCTCCACTTAAGCCAACACGATACCCTTTTAGATGTATTCCTAATTTAGCTGAAACAGCATGTGCTGCCTCAGCCCAAGAACTATTTTCTACTCCTGTAAGTAATACAAAACTGTTACCGAATAAGTCTAATGTAGAAACTTTCTTCCCCTCATACGTTCCCCATAAATGTGGCGCTCGCGTTCCAGGTCTTCCGTTCAACTCTATGCTATCCATTCTATGCGGAGTGACTGAATCATCTATAATCGCCTCTGAACAATACTGATATCCAACTGTAACAACTAAACCATCCATATTATTCAAACTGCCTTCCTCTCTATTCGCAGCACGAAACAGTAAACTACTTGCATAAGCTGTCGTTAATTTTGCAACAGAGTGTCTCTCCTCATGATATGTTTCTAACAATTTTGGTTTTGCCTTCCCTTTTATAACAGCCGCTAATTTCCAAGCTAGATTGTGCGCATCTTGTATTCCTGTATTTGAACCAAATCCTCCTGTTGGCGGCATAATATGTGCAGAATCGCCAACTAAAAAGGTTCGATTTCCTTGAAATTTCACCGCTGTACTTTCAGCGGCTTCCCACGGTAAAACACTTAATATTTTTGATTCAACATTTGTACTTCCAATTGCTATTTGAATAATTTGTTTACAACGTTCTATAGTGAAGTCCTCTAGCCCCTCTCCTTTTAATGGATCGTAGGCTACATGATAAATCCATTTTTTTACGTTATCAACCGGGATAAGTGCACCAAGAACCTCCGGATGAAGTACCATCGAAAAACCGAATGCATCTCCTTGTATAAACTCACTTAAATCAGCTTCAAAATAAATATTCATATAATAGCCACCAATGGTTCCACGACCCTCAGTTTTAATCCCTAACTGCTCACGTATTTTACTTTTCGCTCCATCCGCTGCAATTACATAGTCACAATGTATGACACTTTCTTTTTCTGTTTCACGATTTCGAATCGTTGCTTTTACCCCGTTTTCATTTTGTTCAAATGAAACTAATTCATGATAAAAAGATAGTTGCTCGCCTAATGTTTTCGCTTCTTGTAACATCATCTCTTCTAAAATAATTTGATAACACGCAGTTTGTTTTGATGGACTAATCTTTTCTATTTTTTGAAGTAACTCTTCATCGTTTCCGTATTGCGTCGCTCTCATTTGTTCCAATTCTTCTTTATTCGCCTCAGCTATTGTATGAACCGCTATTCTTCCTCTGCAGTTCTCTAATGCTTTACCTGCCAATTTAATTCTTTTTTCCAAACCTAATTCTCGAAATAACTCCATTGTACGTAAAGTAAGACCGCCTGCTTTCGGATGAATGGCAGTAGACGGATGCCTTTCAATAAGTAAGTACTCAATATTATGTTTTGCAAGAAATAACGCAGACGCTAACCCAGATAATCCCCCTCCAACAATTAAAACTGGTACATAATTCGATTTCATATATTTACCCTCCACATCATTGTTCTGAGCTCAGTGACATAAATATAATCAAAAAAAACATTAAAATATAGACTTATATTTCATTTTGAATTATCATATAGATAGATTACGCCCCAAAATTCCTTTTACCTTTTCATACATCTATAATCCACCTGAATTGTGTCTGTATGAAAGTGTAAAACAAAAGAATGTACTTTACGTTGAACCATGTTCTATCGTAAAAATCAAAAATAATACAAACATTATAAGCGGTCGTAACCTTATGGATTATACAAGGTTACGACCGCTTATTTTATTGTTACATCATTTTTTGTTTTTAAAACTTCATCTATTGTGTTATGTAATCCTTCCAATCCCTTTTCTATCTCCCTATAATTTTCAACAATAAAAAATTCATTCGTCTCGATTTTCTTTCTCAATATTGCACCTCATACAACAATCATGTAGCATTACCGTATCGAAGTAATGGTTCATCATCTTAAACCTTTCGACTAATTACCTGGAGGCAAAGTGATTGAAATGAATAAACAAGAACAATTAAATATTATAAAAAAAGATTTTATTGATTCTCAAAAAGTATTATTGGCAATTGGTGATGAAACACGTCAAGCTATTTTATTAGTGCTAATGGAAACGGAATGTCAAACAGGATTACGTGTAGGAGAAATTACGAAGCAAACACACCTTTCCCGTCCAGCAGTATCACATCACCTTAAGATTTTACGAGAAGCTGGCATTATTTTAATGAGAAAAGAAGGTACAAAGAATTTTTATTATATTGATATACGTACAAAATTAGGTTTATTAAAAAATCTTGTATTAGATATTGAGAAGCTATTGCAAAACTTTTATTAAAACTTGGAGGTATAAGAAATGAAAGCAATGATAATTGATAGATATGGAAAAGTCCCAATGCGTATGGCAGAGGTACCTACTCCTGAAATTAATGGGTATGAAGTGCTCGCAGAAATTCATGCAGCTAGTATTAACCCAATTGATTTTAAAATACGTGATGGAAAAGTAAAGATGTTACTGAAATATGAAATGCCTCTAATCCTTGGTAATGACTTTTCCGGTGTCATCGTGAAGGTTGGATCGCAAGTAACTCGTTTTAAAGTCGGCGATGCAATATATGCACGTCCAAGAAAAAATAAGATCGGTACTTTCGCGGAATATATAGCCATTCATGAGGATGATATAGCTTTAAAACCAAAAAATTTAAGTTTTGAGGAAGCCGCGTCGATTCCACTCGTTGGCTTAACATCCTATCAAGCACTACATGATATTATGCATTTACAAAAAGGACAAAAAATATTAATTCACGCTGGGTCCGGTGGTGTTGGTACTTTCGCAATTCAGTTAGCAAAAATAATGGGTGCTACTGTTACAACGACTGCTAGTGAAGCTGGTACAAATTTAGTAACGTCTCTTGGCGCAGATCAAATTATTAATTACAAAACAGAAAAATTTGAAGAAATACTCAAAAATTATGATGCAGTATTTGATACAATCGGCGGAACAACACTTGAAAAATCATTCAATATTATAAAAAGCGGAGGAAACATTGTTTCAGTTTCAGGTATGCCGAATGCTCGCTTCGGTAAAGAATTTGGTTCAGGCTTCTTTAAAACTCTCTTATTTTCATTAGCCAGCAAAAAACTTACTGCACTTGAAAAAAAGCATAATGCTCAATATTCATTTTTATTTATGAAGCCAAGCGGGGATCAATTACGTACTATTGCAAACTATATTGAAGCCGGAAAAATCAAACCGGTAATCGATCGAGTTTTCCCTTTTGAAGATGCTCAAAAAGCAATGGAATATTCAGAGTCTGGAAGAGCAAAAGGAAAAATAATTGTAAAAATTAAACAATAATAAAAACCTCCATTTTCTTAAAATGGAGGTTTTAAATTTGCTGTTAAATAGACATAGTGCAATGAAGTCCTTACAATAGATTGCAAGGGGAAATATTATATTATACTTTTAGTTAACTTTACAAAGAATACATACGTACAAATACATAACTTAAAATACAAAAAGGAGGAGATACAATGACTAAAAATAATGAAACAGGTTGGAATTTAGATAATAGTTATACGACTTTACCACAATCATTTTATACAGAAATCCCCCCTACTCCCGTAAGTTCACCGGAGTTAGTTAAACTAAACCATTCATTAGCGATATCTCTTGGCTTGACCCCTGAAGAACTGAAAAAGGAAGCTGAAATTGCTATTTTCGCTGGTAATGCACTCCCAGAAGGAGCTCATCCATTAGCTCAAGCATATGCTGGCCATCAATTCGGACATTTTAATATGTTAGGCGACGGTCGTGCTCTTTTAATTGGCGAACAAATTACTCCTTCAGGTAAGCGTTTCGATATTCAACTGAAAGGTTCTGGCCCTACTCCCTATTCACGCCGAGGAGATGGTCGTGCTGCACTCGGTCCGATGCTACGTGAATATATCATTAGTGAGGCAATGTATGCACTTGATATTCCGACTACTCGCAGTTTAGCAGTTGTCACAACTGGTGAAGCAACATATCGTGAAACAAAGTTACCTGGAGCAATTTTAACTAGAGTAGCTAGTAGCCATATACGCGTCGGTACATTTCAATATGCTGCAGCTCGTGGTTCAATAGAGGACCTGAAATCACTAGCTGACTATACGATAAAAAGGCATTACCCAGAAATTGAAGCTCATGAAAACCGATATACTGCATTACTACAAGAAGTCATTAAAAGACAAGCCAGTCTTATCGCAAAATGGCAACTTGTTGGATTTATCCACGGTGTAATGAACACTGACAATATAACGATTAGTGGCGAAACAATTGATTACGGTCCTTGTGCATTTATGGACAATTACAATCAAGGAACCGTATTTAGCTCTATTGACACACAAGGTCGTTATGCATATGGAAATCAACCATATATGGCCGCATGGGACCTCGCTCGATTAGCAGAATCTTTAATACCAATTCTGCACGAAGATGAAGAAGAAGCATTAAAAATCGCCCAAGACGAAATTTCGAAATTTAGCGTACAGTATGAAAACCATTGGTTCCTTGGAATGAAAAAGAAATTAGGACTATTTAGTACCGAAGAACAAGATCAACCACTTATTGAGCAACTTTTAAAAATGATGGAGAAATATAAAGCAGATTACACTAATACATTCCGTTCATTAACTCTTGATACGTTAGAAAATATCCCTCTATTCGATAGTCCTGAATTTAAAAAATGGTACAAACTGTGGCAATCTCGATTAGAAAGACAAGAACATTCGAAAGAAAACGCCTACGAGATGATGAAAAATAATAACCCATCCATCATCCCGAGGAACCACCGTGTAGAAGAAGCACTAGAAGCAGCTGTCACAAATGGCGATTATAGCGTAATGGAGAAACTTCTTGAAGCTTTATCAAATCCTTATGCGTATTCTACAGATCAAGAAGAATACTGCATTCCGCCTGCACCGACGAATCGCCCTTATCGTACTTTTTGTGGGACTTGATTGTTTAATATGTAAAAAGGTGCGTTCATATAAATTGTGTGAACGCACCCTTTTTATATCCCCCACTCAACTAAAACTTTAAAATGCACATCCCCCGATGCCATTTCTTTAATCCAAAACAAATTCTACATTATTCCAATAGACTTACTCGTAAGCTTGTTAAACAAATATTGAGAAATATAAAACATCATTCCTAAATATTTTTATTTTTGATACTATATTTTATAAGAATATTCAAAAAGTGAGGGGATTTCATGAACGTTCAACTACAAGGTAATGAACAAATTACAAAATTATTTAATGACTGGTATAGAGCTATCTTACAGCATCAAACTACCCATGCAACAAAAATAAAAAAAGATATTGAAAATATCATCTCTAATTCAGAAGAAGATACAAACCTACAATTGTATTATTCACTTTTTAATTTCAGATACAAAATTTTAACAGATGGTTTAAATATTAATAAAGATGATTTTAATAAAATTGATTCTTTCCCACTTCCAGAGAATGGGCTATTTTCTTATTATTATCATTTTTTCAAGGCTATTCACAATACAATTATTGGAAACTACAATGCAGCAAAACACCTTTTCGAGAACGCTAAAAAGCTGCTAATACACGTATCTGACGAACTAGAGAATGCTGAATTTAACTACCGCTTAGCTTCCTATTATTATCAAACATATCAACCACTAGTAGCAATCCAATCTGCAAATGAAGCTAAAGCGATTTTTTCAAAACATATAAACTGTGAAATTAATGTTGCTTTGTGTGATAACATCTTTGGTTTATCTTGTATTGATTTAAAACAGTTTGAACAAGCTGAAATTAGACTTGATTCAGCATTAAATATTCTACAGAAGTATTCAGAGGAGACTTTATCATTAAGAGTACGACATAATTTAGCTTGGCTATATGCAAGTCAAAACCTTTCAGAGTTAGCAATGCGTCATATTTCAGAGGTTACAACTAAGCAACCAAATCACTTTAAAGCACTTTTTGTTGAAGCACGTGAATACTACAAGCTTGGAGAATATACTCAGGCTAAAGAACTTATAAAAAAAGGATTAAACATTTCAAATAAACTAGAAAACAAAGAGTTTCAATATCGTTTCATGATTTTAAGAGAACTAAATAATAAAACTTCTATAAATGATTTAGAAATGATAATTTTGGAAGGAATTTCTTACTTTAAAACAGAAAACCTTTGGGAATGTATACAAGAGTACACTGATGTTCTAGCAAATATGTTTTATGAAAAAGAAGACCATATAAAAGCTAGTCAATACTTTTACATGGCCAATCAAGCAAGAAAAAAACATGAAGAAAAGGGAGCTTTGATATAATGAAAAAGATTAAATTGAGCATCATTGGCTTAGCTGTTATTAGCATCACAACTCTTGGATTAAGCTTCACCTCAGAAACACCGAAAACACAGTTAGGATATGTAGCATTAAACATTGGGGACACCCCGGCACCCCAAAGACCTGACCTTGTTCAATCCGTTGACGTAAGTAAAGACTACAACTCAACAACAACTGAAAAAGCACTTTAAAAAACGGAAGACCTTCAATTAAGAATGTCTTTTTAAATACGCTTATTTAGAATATTTCCCTTTCATGTAGGCTTTATTTTCTCATCAACTCCGCAATCCTCTTACTCTCCTCACTACCAACTTTCTCAAGTTTCTCCACAACTAAATTCTGTCTCTCTACAGAATGATTTTGACTTAACTTCGCTTTTCCTTCTATTTTATTTATCTTTATTTTGAATCCAACTATTCCCTTACTTAATCCTCCCATATAATTCGGATCTACATCATTAAGTGAGTAGGTGCTCTCTGGATCTTCATATTTATTTACTAAATCTTGAAGAGAATCTACTAATGTCTTCTCATCTTCAACAATTTCTAATTCACCATATACATGCACTGCAACGTAATTCCATGTTGGTACTGCATTGTTTGTTTCATACCATGACGGAGAGATGTAACTATGTGGTCCTTGAAATATAGCTAGTACTTGCTGAGTCCCAATATCTTTCCACTGTTCATTCGGCCGTGCGAAGTGACCATGTAAAGTAAGGGCCTCCCTATTTAATAACAACGGCAAGTGCGTTGCATATGGTTCTCCGTTATGTTGAGAAAATAATGTCGCAAAGCTATTTTGTTCCATTATTTCGTACTTCATCTCTTCATCTTGTATTGCGAAATATTTTGGTATGTACATAAGCTCCCTCTTTTCCGCTCTTTTCTATTTTGTTTCCTATTATATTTAGTAACCGCATCAATCAACAGGGCCAGTTTGTATTTGTTTTATAATGGCAGCTTTCTATTTCAAAACAATAGGCAGCATGTATTCCATGCTGCTTTAGTTTATTTTTTCTAATATATTTGTAATAAATACGGTCTTACCCTCAATATAACTAGATCGATTTTTCGACTCTCTTGCTAACTCTTCCTTCAAGTTTCCATACTCATTAGCTACTTCAGTATGTTCACGAAGGTAATCTCGAAACACTATATGCCTTCTCAACTCTTCACTATTTTTATCACACACATATAAATGATGTTCCATCCAAACTGTATTTCTCTCGTTCCATGGAACGAACGTATCCTTTCTTCCAAACGCCTCTCTTCCTTTAAAGCTCCATTCTAACTGATGATAGTACCCTATCTTCTCAAGTTTTTTTACTACCTCATGAAAAATTTCGTACTCTTCTATTACAATATCAATATCTAGTATTGGTTTTGATGCAAGCCCTTTAACAGATGTACTCCCAACATGTTCAATAGATACAATGCTGTCTTCCATTACATTGTTAATAAGAGTGTATATTTTATTAAATTCACTTTCCCATTTGACATTATATTCTTCGATAGCAATTCTCTGCTTCAACGTACCCCTCTTCTCAAAACAAATTATAACCGTTGAATATGAGTATCCTTAAAATCCGTCTCATATTTCAATCCATATCCAAACATTCGATCCATTCCAATATGTGCTGTCCATATTAAGCCAATCATTATAACGATATCCATCTTAAAATAGACACCTATTAGAACAATTAATATGGATATGATATATGTGTGACATACATTATATATTTTCGCACCAACGTGATTATTAATCCCATATGCTAACATTGATAGATCCGGCGCTAAAAGGAATACAAAAAATATAATCCAACTAAACTCATATATCGAATACATATAAATCGTGGCTAAAAATACAACCATTCCTTCAAAATGTACAATACGTTTTTGCATTATTTATCATTCCTATTTTTCTATATTTATTGATACATTTTCATCGCTGAAAGTATTCTTTTTATTTTTTGACCAGATGGTTGCTAATATTGGCCCTGCAATGTTATGCCATACTGCCGCTAATACACTTGGGAGTGCAGCAACCGGTCCAAAATGCAAAATACTTTCCAGCTATATTACTTTCATCCACTCAGCCCCTATCTTTTAATTGAAACACCTTTTTCGGATTCAAAATATTTTGCGGATCAAGAACTTTCTTTATTTTCTCCATTACAAATAATGCCGCCCCATGTTCTTCTTCTTGATACTTTCGTTTCCCGATTCCAACGCCATGTTCTCCTGTACACGTTCCTCCTCGTTTAAGAGCATACTGAACGATACTTTCATTTATTTCGTCTGCCTTCTTCACTTCCTCCTTATCATTTGTGTCAATCATTAAGAGTACATGGAAATTCCCATCCCCAACATGACCGAGAATACCGCCAATAAGCCCTACTTTATGTAATACCTCTTTCGCATGTTGAATCGCTCCAGCTAATTCCGAAATTGGTACACATACGTCTGTACTCATTAGCTTTTTACCAGGATAACTATGCACGTAAGAGTACGCTAAGTTATGTCTTGCATCCCACAGCTTATTTCTCGCTGCTGTTTCCGTCTCAAACGCAATTTCTATACATTTATGATCAAGAACGATTTCTTTCGTAAATTCAATATCTTGCTTTAACCCTGCTTCATTGCCGTGAAACTCTAAAAACAGTGTCGGTTCTTCTCTGTAACTTGTTTCATTGTAATAATTTACTTGTTTCATAGATAATTCATCAACGAGTTCAATTCTCGCGATTGGAATACCTGCTTGTAATATGTTAATTACAGCTTCTACTGCATCATTTATAGTTGGAAACGATGCCCTCGCAGCCATAACATGTTCTGGTATACCGTATACTTTTAAAGTTAACTCCGTGAAACATCCAAGTGTTCCTTCTGAGCCTACGAAAATACCATTTAAATGATAACCTGATGATGACTTCGCTGCTAAATTCCCGGTATGTATTACTCCTCCATCAGCAAGAACGACTTCTAAATCTCGAACTTGATCACGCATTACCCCATACTTTACCGCTGTCGTTCCGCTCGCATTTGTAGCAGCCATTCCTCCTAACGTTGCATCAGCTCCTGGGTCTACACTAAAAAATAATCCATACTTTTTCAATTCTTTATTAAGCTGAGAGCGCGTCACCCCTGGCTGTACTCTCACAAGAAAATCCTTTTCTCTTATTTCAAGTATTTTGTTCATAAGAGAAAAGTCCATTGTAATTCCTTTTTCGTAAGGAATTACATGTCCCTCTAAACTGGACCCTACTCCAAATGGAACGACAGCTGTTCCGTGCTGAATCGCTATTTTCATTATCGCGCTAACTTCTTCGGTCGTTTTTGGAAAAACAACTACATCAGGTAAACTACTACTATGGTAAGATTCATCTTTACTATGTAACTCTCGTACTGTCATATTTATTACTACTCGATCTTCAGGAAGTATGCCTTTTAATTCATTTACTACATGTTCAATTGTTATTTCCATAATCAACTCTCCTTTTTAATTTTAAAACAAGTATACCATCTTTATACAAAATAATCAGAAAAATAAGATTATTAAACCTGAACATACAAAAAAGAACCTGCAGCACACGCTACAAGTTCTTTTTCACTACATTTTAAACGATTTCTTTATTAACAACATAAACCAAATTAAAGTAACTGCCATCAACGAATGAGAAAATCCTACAATATAAGTTAACCCTTTAAAGTCAGCTCCATTTAACTGAAGAAGCCCTCTCGCTGCTAGCGAACCTAACATTAATGTTAATGCAATATTATGTAAAACAAACCACTTATTAAACCCTTGCACTTCATGAAACGCGAATACTTTTGCTAATCCTAAAGCAATTAAAAAGAAGAAAAAGCCAAGTACAAGTGTATGCGTATGCAAAAGATTTAACAAAGTAGACCCTAAAATCCCTTTATACTTACCATACTCCCTAGCGAAAATCCCTGATAATAAACCGATAATCAAATACGTAAACGATGCATTATATAATTTCTTCATTATGTACCTCCTTGAGTAGAATGTATAGTGTGTCATATTTAGTAATAATGATAGTTATATAGTAAAAACTCCTAGTCACCTAGGAGTCATTGTATAAGCATCTCACTCTTTACAATTAATCCTAATTATAAGATATCTCTCTATACAAAACAAACGAACTTTATGTGAACAAACACCCCCATTAAAATATGTTGCACTTTTGTTTTACACAATCCATACTAATTGTTATAACTTTTTAAAGGTGGTGTAATTATTGATAGTTCTTGAAACTGAACGTCTTAATCTTCGCTGGTTTGATATAAAAGACGCTCCTTTTATTCTTGAGTTAGTAAACGATCCTGCATGGATTCAGTTTATCGGTGACAAAGGAGTTAGTAACTTAGAAGATGCAAAAAATTATATTGTAAACGGTCCCATCGATATGTATAACAAACTTGGATTCGGCCTTTACTTAGTAGAACGAAAAAAAGATCTCACTCCACTTGGTATGTGTGGCCTTATTAAAAGAGATTCATTAGAAGACGTTGATATCGGGTTTGCCTTTTTAGAGACATTCCGTTCAAAAGGATATGGCTACGAGTCAGCTTCTGCGATAATCGAATACGGTGTACAAAAGCTCGGCATGAAACGAATTGTAGCAATTACTTCTGTAGATAACATCGCCTCAGGAAAGCTTTTAGAAAAAGTAGGATTACGATTTGAGAAAATCATTTCAGATTCAGGAGAAGATTTAAAATTATTTGGGTATAACGCATAGTAAAGAAGGTCGCCGTGAATGGTGACCTTCTTTACTATTTTACTGATCTCGTCATAATACTTTTAGTTCCATTTATAGTTTTGCAGTAATTCTTGTGATTACTACTATGCCTTTCATATCACATTTTTTGGAAATTCATAGAAATAAAACTTTCACATTTAAATAAATTATATTAATATATCAAATAAAGGAAGTGAGAATAAATGGAACAACCGCTATTTTTATTAGTTCTTCAATTCATTGCATTCATATTAATCATTTGTATCGTATATGGAATGTTGTACAATACCGTATTAAATTTAAATATGCCTAAATGGACTGCACATATAGTAGCTACGGTCTTTTCCCTTGGTATTACCTATCAAGCTTTTATAAATTTTATTTGAAAAACTTTTGTAGCAATTACTTCTATTGTTGATGCAGTAAAGCTTTTAGAAAAAGCAGGATTGCAATTTGAAAGGGTTATTTCAAGATCAGAAAACGTAACCATTTTTTATACAGTCTTTCCAGCGCAAAATAGTGAAGAAGTTAGTTCCGCTGAAAGTGTGTTTGCATAACAAGAAATGAATTTAATTGATGCTACAAAAATTTTATTTTAATTCTGGTTCTATTGTTTGGAATCGTTCTAGGGTACCATTTGTGTGGACTTTAAAAATTTTCATTTGCGCACCAAAATGTTGCGTTAAGTAAAATGTATCACCAGTTATTAAATTTCCAATCTTCCAATCAGGTTGATATGTACTTTCCATGGAACTTTCTAAATCCCCAATCATTATTAAATTGATATATAATGAAGATGAACTACTCAACATTTTCGTTAAAGATAGTCTATCAACCTCTAACTACCTAATGAACTCAAGTAAACACATCTTCAGTCATTTTAAGAGGTACAAAAGGCACCCTTTCGGGTGATTTTTGTATAAAAATTCTATTTTTTTATATTCGATACCAACCACGAACCTTTTTAAAATAATAGTATCATTATGTCTCCTTTTTAGAGATTATTTTTAATTACCTTTAATTTTTTGCACCAGAACCGGAAAATCCCTGACTACTCGAAAGATCAACTATCAAGTGCTAATATTCAATAACGCGTACTGAAAATGATTAAACATTTTTATAAACCCGTGGAACATTTAAGAAATCAATTTTTCTCTTATCGAAATTTAATTAGCTTACAGTAATACAGTGGTCATATATTTTTAAGAATAACGGAAGAATATATAGAAATTGCTACAGAAATGTGAAGTTTAATTAATTTAGGAGGAACAAACTTGTTTAATCAGCTTGTAAAAGTTATACCGAATTTATTTACGATTGGAAATTTATTGTGCGGTGTTTTCTCAATCACCTTGAATATGAGTGAATATTTAGGAGCAGCCTCCATTCTCATTTTCTTTTCAGCTGTTTTAGATTTTCTTGATGGAAGAATTGCAAGAAAATTAAAAGTGAACAGTGAGTTTGGCGTAGAATTGGATTCCTTAGCTGATATTGTTAGTTTCGGCGTCGCTCCTGCGCTTTTATTTCATACGATAGCAACACCTTCTATTTTAACTTCTTTGGCATTTATCCTATTCCCAACAATGGGTGCTTTAAGATTAGCTAAATTTAGTATTAAACCAACTATTGGATATTTTAAGGGATTACCTATTCCAGCTGCAGGATTATCATTGGCTGGTATGGCATTGTTTTCATATAGTAATGCATGGATTACTTTAATCCTCGCCCTCTTAATGGTAAGTCCCATTAGGTTTAAAAAATTTTAATGAAGGTCACGCCCAACGCCATTAAGGAGCATTTTAAATGGATTTAACGCGTCAATAAGTATAAAAAAGCAGGACAATAATATTAAATTAGGTGCCCTTCGAAAAATTAAAACCTTGTATTTATGGCTATTGGGTTAATCCATCGATATGTTATTCTGAAACGTCAGTCCACTTTTAACAGGAGCTCCCTTTATCAAGAGAGCTCCTGTTCTTATTTCTTCTTCTTTTCTGTCGGTTGGCTTTGTTTAGCAAAATTAGATGAATCATCAAAATTCGGTTGCTTTTTACCAGCATTATTACTTCTACCTTTTCCCATATGTAATGCACCTCCCCTCCCCCTTACTATTCCCAATAAAAAAATTCTCTTGCATCAAAGAGAATTTTAAATTGGGTTCTTATTGATAATACCTAAGTACTTCCAACACTGCCATTCCATAAAAGATGGATCCAATGTTAAATTATTTAATGCTAAAACAAATATTACATTTTCATATTTAACTGGATAATCAATTAATAATCCTAATGTATTTCCTGAATCTGCGACAATTATGATTCCCTTTTCTAACACGTCATCTATAACTTCTTTTAATTATTCTTACCTAGCATATAATATTTTCCTACACATTGAGATTGCATGTTGTATAAGGAAGCCCTTCTTCTTTCCATGCAAGAAATCCTCCCTTTAAATTCACTACTTCCTTTATACCAGCTCTTTGTAAAATACTAGCTGCTATAGCGGAACGTAATCCGGTTCGACATTGCAAAACTATTGGAAAATCTTTCGGTATATAATCTAGTTGTTCAAATAGATTACCTAAAGTGATATGTATTGCATCATGAAGGTGTCCTTCCTCCCACTCTTTTTTACTACGCACATCGATAACCTTAACGCTTCCACCTTTTATATGCGGATATAATTCAATCGATGTTTTTTCTTTGTAACTTTCAAATCTATCAAGTCTTTGTATTACTTTTAAGGGTGCAAAAGCAATAATATTATCTAACCCAATAGATTCAAATTCTCTAATAACTGCCTCTACTTTAACTTTTTCCTCATCTAGAATTATTAAAGTTTCTTTTTTATAATCTAATAACCATCCACACCAAGTTGTGAAAGAATTGTTATAAGGTATGTTAATTGACTTCTCGATATGACCTGCAGCAAAACTCTCTACATCCCTTATATCAACTATTTGATAAACGCTCTTCAAAATTTCTTGAAGTTCTTCTACTGTATTAATAGCAGTACTTTTTCTCTTCTTACGAATTGGCGGACCATACTTATTTAAATTCTTCATTAATGAAAAATACTTTGGAGGCTCTGGCTGTCCCGTCAATAAAGTCGATATAAAATCACTTTCTTCATTACACCGAAATGCCCAATTGAACATCTTTTCATAACCTAATGTAGAAGTTGGAATTGCTCCTAATGCTTTTCCACATGCGCTTCCTGCACCATGTGATGGCCATATTTGCAAATAATCAGGAAGTATTTTTATTTTTTGTATAGAGTCAAATAATTGTTTTGCTCCTATTTTTGCAGTATCTTTCATACCGACTGCAGTTTCTAATAAATCCGGCCTTCCTATATCTCCTACAAATATAAAATCACCTGTGAATATCCCTATCGGCTTATCATTCGTATAGTTATTTTGACTTGTATCAGTTACTAAAAAAGAAATACTTTCAGGCGTATGCCCTGGGGTGTGAATTACATCAAATTTTATATGACCTACTTTAAACTCTGTACCCTCTCTAACCAATTTGTATCGACCTTCGTTAAGATATTGATATTTCCAATCACAATCTCCTTCATCAGATACATATAAATTTGCATGATAAAGAGTAGAAAGTTCTCTAGACCCAGAAAGAAAATCAGCATGAATATGAGTCTCAGCCGTAGCAATTACTTCCATCCCTTCTTTCTTAGCAAATTCTATATATTGTTCTATATAGCGACTAGGATCAATAACGATTGCTACGCCTTCTTTCTGACAACCGACTAAATAGGAAGCATGTGCTAATTTTTCATCATAAAAATATTTTAAAAGCATATCTATTCCCTCCAATTAGTTATTTCAAATTGATTTTCAATTTTTGTAACCACTTTTTATCTTCTCCTATAGAATCCCTTTCAACATTAAATTCCAATACATATATGGCAACATATATCTTTTAAGTAAAAACATACTATACCTTTCTTTCGCTTGATTAAATGGAAACGTTTCTTGTGGCTCATGTTCATAGTTAAATTCAGCGAGTATAAGACTTTTATATCCTGTAATAATCGGACATGATGTATATCCATCATATTTAGCCTGTAAATCTCTTCCGCTAAGTACGTCCATAATATTTTGTTTTAAGACGGGTATTTGTTTTCGAATTGCTGCTCCAGTTTTAGAGGTAGGTAAATTGGTACAATCTCCAAGTCCAAAAATATTTTTATATTGCACATGCTGCAAAGTATAAGGGCTTATATCTACCCATCCCTGATGATCACTTATCTCACTCTCTTTAATAAAATTAGGTGGCCCCATTGGTGGAACAACATGTATCATACTATATGGTACGGTTTCTCTTTTTAGTGTTTGCGTATCTTCAAAAATTGCCTCTCTCTTTTCGGCGATAATTTCCACTAAATTTTTATTATAATTCGTTATAATTTGCTTTCTTTCTAGTACTTGTTCTAAAGTATTTGCATATCGTGGAACCTGAAATATGTTATTGTTTGCAGAATAAAACATTACTTCACTTCTGTTTCTTACACCACTATTACAAAAATACTCCTCTGCTAAGTACATAATTTTTTGTGGAGCACCACCGCATTTAATAGGAGTATTAGGGTGGGTAAAAAGCGCATTTCCTCCTTTAAATTTTTCGATTTCTCTCCAAGTAGAATCAACAGATGTATAAGAATAATTGCTACATACCCCATTAGTGCCAATAGACTCTTTTAAGCCTTTAATACTGTCCCAATTTATTTGTATACCAGCTGCTACAATAAGAATTTCATATTCAAGTAACAGTCCGTCATCTAAAAGTATCTTATTTTCAGATGGAAATAACTTAACAACACTTTTAGGGATCCACGTTGCCCCTTTTGGAATAAGCGATTCCTGATTACGCATCGTACTTTCCTTTGAAACAATTCCTCCCCCCACTAAACTCCATAGTGGCTGAAAGTAATGTTTTTTTGATGGATCAATAATTGCTATACTTTCTTTAAATAGGGGTACATTTCGTAATAAATGTGCAGTAGAAGATAGTCCTGCTGTCCCAGCACCAATTACAATAATTTTATAACTATCTCTGATCTTCATTATCCTCTTCCTATCTAAAATTGATTTTTAAATTAACTAATTAGTAGCCATTTTTTCATCGTAGTAACATTATTATAAGTTAAAAACACCATAGTTTTATCTGATTTAAATGAAAATTTTGTTAATTTTACCATCAACATTACTATATGCGTAAATCCCCTATGTTACTTCCATATTTTAGTTTTAATATTAAAACTAAATATTGTTATATAAAATAATACATTAAAATACTTTTCATGAATCCGGATAAGTAATGTTTAAAAAACAACAATTTTACTACAGTAATCAAGAACAGTTTTCTAAATTAAGTTACTGCAGAAAATATAACTCTGGCGCAATATCCCTACCAGCTTTCATTCCAATAGTAACTCCATGATATAACATCAAAGATGAAATCCCTCAACTTAGGTATTTGACTTTTTAAATTTATACAAATGTCTTAGCTCTATGTACTGTGATATATAGGTCCACATCAATATGTTATTGCATCATATACTGAACAGATAATTTAAATTACTTTTATAAAGGATGATGAGGATGAACCTAGAAGATATACAAAAATCCTATGGCGTAATTGTAAGTTTAGGAGGATTGTGTCAAGTCACCAACCAAATCAAAAGACACAATTTAAGAACATTTTCTGGACCTTTAGATTGGTTTTATTATCCATCACTTTCAGATGTAAACAGATTACTTCAAAATCGATTTAAAAAATTTATGAAGTTGGAAAATATGATTATAGAAGGTTCAGAAAGTTACGGTCTTATTGAATCAGAATTTGATAATCAAATTAAATGGGCAGAACGAATTACCTACTGTATAAAGGACACTTATTATAATTGTTTTTCAATGCATGATTTTCCTATTAATTCAGAAAAGGATTTGAAATCAACCTATCCTTCTTTTAAAGCTAAATTAGACACTAGAATTAATCAATTCCTTGAAAAAATAAATAGTAGTGAATCCATTTTATTCATTAGAATTTGGGGAAATCGAGATGAAGCGGTTGAATTACAAAACGTATTATCTAAAATTACAAATAAGGATTTTAATATCCTTATTGTTAATTTCAAGGAGGGTATATCTAATATTGTTGAACAAAATTGGGGAATATCGCGGGTTTGTTCAATTGAACTCCCACGTTATCAGGATAGATGGGAAGGTGATGATTCCGATTGGGATGTTATTTTAAACAAAATAACATTAACTTAATAATTTCCTTCTTACTTTTAACATGATTTGGCCCGTAAAATCAAATAGGTGTAGAGAAATAAAATTCCTGTCTAATTGATACACACTTAATTAACAAAACGTTCATATAATAATTCGTAAGTCCTTCTTTATTGAATAAATAGTTCTTTACAAAATTAGTTCCATCACTAGAGCACCTTTATGCGGTGCTCTTTTTTGAATTTATAAAATGTAAAAATAGTTGTTCCATTTTCCTTCAAATGACTAATTCCCTTTGTTATTCTTCTGTTGATTTCTGTATAATCATTTATGCGATCAGCATATTCTGCTTATGTAGTGCATTCACGACTACTTACTTCCATACTTTATCTTATATTTTGTCTTCTTGGATATTTCATTATAAGCTTCTTCAATTCCCTTGATTTCCTTCCCCTTCTTTTATCTTAAGAACAAGCAATTTCTTTCATTAATATTAAATAAACTAAAGCATAGATTTTAAAAGAACCTAATTTACATATAATTAATGATAAACTACAATGTGTATTCTCCACGTTTAATCAGCATCTGAATTATAAATCTAACATATTTTTTTTAGTTGATTGTCATTATGGTACAACCGTGTATACATTTACCAAACAAACTACATAGTTTAAATTAGTAAAATATATAGAGAGGAAGGAAATAAATCTATGAAAGTCATAATTTTGTGTGGCGGAAAAGGGCTTCGGATGCAAGGAATTTTAGAGGACATTCCCAAACCATTAGTTCGAGTTCAAGGAAAGCCTCTCCTCTTGCATATAATGAATTGGTATAGAAAATATGGACATTCTGATTTCATTTTGCCCTTAGGATATAAAGGTGAGAAAATTAAGGAATATTTTATGGACTTTAGCTGGAAAGAGAATGACTTTAGTTTGAATTTTAAAACCAGTCAATATACGCTACTTCAGAAATTAGAAAATTGGAATATACACTTTATAGATACAGGAATTGATACAATGACCGGGGCAAGACTAAAAAAACTTGAATCCTTTGTACAGGGTGAAACCTTTTTATTAACTTATGGTGACGGATTAGCCAATATAGATATTGATCAACTAATAGCATTCCATAAAGAAAAAGGAAAAATTGCTACATTAACTGGAATTAAAAAAAATAGTCAATACGGCCTATTGGCGGTCGAAGATGGAATTGCTATTGATTTTAAAGAAAAACCATTACTTGATGAAGTAATTAATGGCGGTTTTTTTGTATTTAACAAAGAAATATTCGATTATTTAAGTAATAATGATGATTGTGTTCTAGAAGAAGATCCTCTTCGAAATTTAATAAAAGACAATGAGCTCGCAGTCTATGAACACAATGACTTTTGGGCTAGTGTCGATACACCTAAAGATTTAAAAACTGTAAATGAAAGTTGGAATCCAAATAAATTTTAGTGGAGAGGACTGAATAAGCATTGAACTCTAATGATAAAAAAATAAGTTTACCTCGATTGTATATCCCCTCTAATGAGAAAATAGTTAACCCACTTTCAACAGGAATTAAAGCTTCAAATCTCTCCAAAAAAAATACTCAAAAAAGAATTGATCCCCAATTCTATAATCAACAACATGATCTAAATAATCATTTCTGCGTCATTGTAGGTAGTGAGTATGTCTTGAAAATTATTGCTTTACAGCAATCATTAATGCAGTACTCAGAAAAATTCACATTGTGGATTTGTTGTATAGATCCTTTTGTATATTCACTATTAAAAGAAATGAGTTTAATTAATGTAAACCTTTTACAAGTTGAAGAATTGGAAGATCGTGAATTAAAAGCAATTAAGAGAAAAAGAAAAGTAAATGAATATTGTTGGACTTTAAAATCTGTCTTGATAGAATATTTATTGGTCAATTATGATTTACCATCTATTCTATATTGTGATGGTGATTTATGCTTTTTCTCTGACCCTAATATTATTTTTGAGGAATGGGGTGACCATTCTATTTTCCTAACCCCCCAAAGAGATCGTGATTGGGTAGAAAAAATGTATGGAAAATATCAGGCTGGTCTAATTGGATTTAAGAATGATCTCTATGGACTAAAAAGTGTAAGATGGTGGAAAAATAAATGTATAGATTGGTGCAGTGCCGAGGCTGAGGAGGGGAAATTTGGAGACCAAAAGTATTTAGATTATATCCCTATATATTTTCCAAAAGTAAAAATTTCAAATAACTTAGGTATAAATGCTGCGCCTTGGAACTGTATATATAATAACGATTATAAAATTGACAAGACTAAAAACGATATATTTATTGAAAACGACAAACTAGTTGTTTACCATTTTGCATGTATTACTATCTTTACTGAAAATGATTTTGATCTTTGGTCTTTGGGAGAAATTTCAATACCCAATAATATATTAAACCATATTTACACTCCGTATTTAGAGAGAATTCAATTTGTTTTAAAGCAATTAAAGGATAAATTCAATAAAGATACTAAACAATTTTTAAGTAAAAAAGATATAAATAAAGCTCAAACTTTATATAAAGATTCACAATTAAGAAGAAAAATGAATCAATCCAATCATTTTATGAACTTTTCCATGATTATAAGTAAAGAACGATTAATTCAAGGATTGACCTCTTATTATTCCTTAGAAAATTTCAACGCTAAATTTACTGTATGGATCTGTTGTATGGATGATTTAACGTATCAAATATTAGAGAAATTAAAATTAAAGCACGCCATACTAATTCCGGTAAAAGAAATTGAAAATCATGAACTCCTCAGTATAAAAAATGATAGAAGTTTACAAGAGTATTGTTGGACATTAAAAGCGCCCCTATGTCTACATGTCCTTAGTCTTTATCCGGAAGTTGATCACATTATATATTGTGATGCTGATATGTATTTCTTTACAGCACCTAATATCATTCTTGATGAATGGTGGAAGTACTCTGTATTCCTTTGCCCTCAAAGAAGCTCTACTGAAATTGAAAGCATACACGGTATATACCAAGCTGGTTTAGTAGGCTTCAAAAATGATCAAAATAGTAAAGAAATTTTAACATGGTGGAAAGATAAATGCCTAGAATATTGCAATAATCAATATGATGTTGAAATGAATAGATGGGGTGACCAAAAATATTTAAATCACATTCCTAACATCTTTTCTAATATAAAAATCATGACTCATAAAGGTATTGATGCAGCACCTTGGAATGTCATTTTAAATAGCAGTTCTATATCCAAAACAGATAATAAAGTTTTTATTGATCAAGATGAATTAATAGCTTTTCATTTTGGAAGTATGCAAATTATTAATCCAAATGAGTTCGATTTATGGAAACAAGAAACTTTAGAATTACCTCCAGCAGTTTTAGATTATATATACATTCCTTATATTGAACAATTGAACAAGACATGTCATACCCTTCATAATACTTTTCAAAAATCTCCCTCCTCTTTATTTGCTGACCAAATTGATACAACAACAATAAAAAATTATTTTAAATACCCCTCCCCTCATCACAATTAAGACTGATACTTTCCTTATTTAAAAATAAATCTATTTATTTCAGCAACTAAAAATACATCTTAATAAAGGATAGATTATCACTATGATTGCTTCATTTAAAAATAAAACTTTCCTTATTACTGGTGGATACGGTTTTATTGGTTCTCACTTGGCACGAAGACTTTTAAATTTACAAGCAAAAATTGTTCTTTTCATAAGAACACCATCAAACTCTTGGAGACTAAAGGATATTCTAAAATATATTGAAACCTATGAAATAGATATACGAGATAAAAAACAAGTACAAGATGCAATAAAGAAAATTAATCCCGATTATATCTTTCACCTGGCAGCCTATGGTGTAAATTCTGCCCATACAGATTACATCCATGCTATAGAAACAAATGTTATAGGGACTTGTAACATTATTCAAGCAGCAAAATTGGTGAATTGTAAAAAAATCATCAATTTTGGGAGTAGTTCTGAATACGGTAACAAGATGGAACCTATTCATGAAAATATGTTACTAACTCCTGTGGACATCTATGGAAGTACCAAAGCTGCTGCTACTATACTGGCCCATCAAATTGCTAGCGAAAACAATATTAATCTTATAACATTAAGACCTTTTGGCATATTCGGAGAAGGCGAAGAGCCGCATAAAATTTTTAGCTATATAATCTTGCGAGTATTACAAAACAAAGATGTAAATTTAACTTTATGTAATCAATTAAGAGATTATTGTTATATAGAAAATGTAATAGATGCCTGTATCCTAGCAGTAGAAAATACTACTGTACAAAATGAAATCTTTAATATTGGGAGCGGCACTATTCACCCCTTGAAACATTATGTAGAATTATTATTCAAACATTTGAAAACCAATTCCAGACCAAATTACGGTGCAATTTCCTCTAGAACAAATGAAAGATGGGTTCCTGAAGCGGATGTGCAAAAAATAAAAAACTCTCTTTCCTGGGAACCTAGAATTAATATTGAAGAAGGAATTATAAAAACTGTTAATTGGTATAAAAATAATAAACATTTATACCTAACCCCCTAAAAATAGGGTACTAAAGGAGGTGGACTAATTGTTAAACCAAAACTTTAATAATGCTTTTTACGGAAAAAGAATTTTAATTACTGGACATACTGGTTTTAAAGGTTCTTGGTTATCCCTATGGTTGAATGAATTAGGTGCTGCTGTAATCGGATATTCATTAGATCCTAAAAATAAAAATGATAACTTTAACATTACTAACCTTCAAAATAATATAATTGATATTCGTGGAGACATTAGAGATTTTAATAAATTAAATAAGGTTTTTACAGATTATAAACCTGAAATTGTATTCCATTTAGCTGCCCAACCTCTAGTTAAGTATTCATATGAATATCCTAGAGAAACATACGAGGTAAACGTTGTAGGAACTATGAATGTACTAGAGGCAATTCGATTACATGAATCAGCTAAAATAGGAATTATGGTGACAAGTGACAAGTGCTATGAGAATAAAGAATGGCCTTGGGGTTATCGTGAAATTGACCCTATGGGCGGCCATGACATATATAGCTCAAGCAAAGGATGCTGCGAACTTTTAATTTCTTCCTATCGTAATTCTTACTTTTCAGAAGAAAAATTTTCTCAACACAAGAAAATAATTGCAAGTGTTCGAGCTGGTAATGTAATTGGTGGTGGTGATTGGTCAATAGATAGAATTATTCCCGATTGTATACGAGCATTAGAATCAAACAAAAAGATTATTATTAGAAATCCTACTGCTATTAGACCCTGGCAACATGTACTAGAACCTTTAAGCGGGTATTTACTCCTTACAGAAAAAATTATAAATAATGGTATCCTTTTTTCAGGAGCATGGAACTTCGGGCCATCCCTAAGCAATATTGTTTCAGTAGAAAAATTAGTGACCAGTTTACTAGATATTTGGAGCTGCGGGGATTGGACAGCAGAAAATATAGGTCCAATAAATTTTCATGAAGCAAATTTACTAAACCTTGACATTAGCAAAGCAAAATTCAATCTTAATTGGCAGCCAAAATGGTCCCTACAACAGACTTTAGAAAATACAATAGAATGGTATAAACATTATAATTCTTACACCAGTTCTGAGATGAGAAATCTATGTATTAGCCAAATCAAACAATATTGCATGCTTTGAACTACTCCCACTTACCCATACTTGCTGTGAGTTCCTTATGGAGGGAGTCTTCTTGGTTAAAATAATAAAAGATACATTAATTTTTATAGTCTAAATTATAAACCTACTATACCTAAAATTATGTGATTGTCCATTAACAAAAATTTTATTTCTTCGGTTATTTCAAATCAACTATTGACATTATATTGAAGAATAAAGGAATCACGTATTTTTCTAGTGATTCCCTTGTTCTGAGAAAATAATGTCTTGCTTTAACGACAATACAGTATATGTGATTATTAATTTATTTGTTCTAGTTATGAAAAAATCTATTCCTGTCAAAAGAGCTTTCTTCAAAGAAAAACTTCCTTTTTTTCTACTTATCCTACTCGAAAAGTAAATAATGTTATTTTTCAGATGATTACATCTACTATTTATAGAATTACACTGAGCTTTAACAAGTTTATGCTTATATATTGATTCTCTTATTTATTATCACCAATGTTGATGAATTTATGCATAGCTTATTCTATACACAAATAGCTTTTTGAATTATCTTTTCAGAATAAATAAAGGAGACTTTCTCTTTTATGCACTTTCCCCTTACCATTCTTAAATTTCCCTTTAATCAACAATAAGAACAAATCTTCAATATAGTACATCTTCTTTGAACTACCCCCACTTTCACTTCGTTTAGAAGTGAGGGATTCCTAAGTAAAGAGTTCTATCGAACTCTAATTGATTAGGCTAACCCCGCAGTCCTTGCGGTTAGAAGCCTTATCGCTTCACTCTTTAGATTGATACTTGCGTTAATATCCCTATCATGGTGTGTACGACAAGAAGGACAGTCCCATTCACGTAGGTTTAGATTTTTAACGTCTTTATTTTGATATCCACAACAAGAACATAATTGGCTGGAAGCAAATGTTTTCGATACGACAATGACTTGTTTGCCATACCATTTTGCTTTGTATTCTAACATTGATCGAAATTGCAACCAAGATACCTCACTAATTGCTTTTGCTAACTTATGATTCTTTAACATATTCGATACTTGCAAATCCTCTATACCGATAACATCGTGGTTTTTGATGATTTCAGTTGAAATTTTGTCCAAGTAATCTTTTCTAGTATTTGATATGTATTCATGAATTCTAGCTACCTTTACTCGTTGTTTATTCCAGCGAGAAGATCCTTTCATTC